>NZ_CP109162.1:8030742-8353816 GCF_035920445.1 Nocardia sp. NBC_01730
TCGCTGGAACCGTGGTAACCGCCTACGGCGACGGTGCGGAGGTAGCGCGCGCGATCCGGCAGCTGGTGTTCCCGAGCGGGCGACCCGGTGGCTTCGGCCTGTTCACCACCATCCTGGGGCTGGCCGGACTGATGGCGGCGCAGCAGTTCCCAGGCGGCAGCGGCGGGAACCGGGGGTCGGAGCCGGTCCCGAACGGTGTCGGGGACGGGACGGCTGCGCGGGTTCCCGAGCCGAGCCTCGCCGAGCTGGTGGATGCGGCTCGACAAGGCGACCGGGACGCACTGCGTGCGCTTCGGAAGAAGTTCGACGGATCGGTTCGTGGGGGGCTGGCGGCCAACAACATCACCGACAAGAACGTGGCAGGGCGGTTGCGGGAGCGGGCGCACGACCGGATACTCGCCGAACTGGTACCCGAGGATGACGGGATCGCCACAAAGGTCGGCAGTCTGGTCGACTCGGTGGTCAAGGAACACCGGCAGTGGCAGTCGCGTACCGAACGCATGTGGGCAGCGTTCGCCCATCCGCATGTCCCCAAGGTCAAGGGCGGCCGGTTGGCCGGTGTCGCACCGGAAATCCTCGATACCGTTCTTGACCGGCTGACTCCGGAACAGCGGGGAATCCTGCGGGAGCTCTTCCCGCTGGACCGGGAATTGCCCGCGGAGCGGGTGACTGCGGCCCTGGAAGAGGATTTCGTCCGCGAGGCGATCCGCGATTTCGTTCACGACGTGACGCTGTTGGCCAACCCCTATGCGCTGATGCGGGATATCGGCGATCTCATTCGGGAGGACCAGTACCCGCTTCGGGAGGATCCCCGGTATCCCGCCGTCGAACCCGAGGAAGGCCGGCGGTGGCAGTCGTTCACCGAACGGGTGTGGGCGGCGTTCTCGCATCCAGACGCTCCCGAGGTCACGCGTGGCTGGCTGGCCGGTGCGCTACCGGAAAACCTGCAGTCCGCTCTGGATCGGCTGACTCCGGACCAACGTGAGATCTTCCGGGAGCTCTTCCCGCTGAACCAGGAAGTGCCCGCGGAGCAGGTGGCCGCGGCCTTGGAAGAGGATTTCGTTCGCGAGGCGGTCCGCGATTTCGTCCACGATGTGCGGCAGTTGGTTGTCCGATTCGACGAACCTGTCGAATCCTCCGGGAACTGGCAGAGCAGGCGGGAAAACCAGATCGCCGCGCGCAAGGCGGCGGCACCTGCCTCGGCGCGGGACCGGGTCGCATCCGAGCTGCTGGTCAAGGAGATCGCGGCTGCGATTCACGAGGCGTACCGGGACCTGTACCGGCGGGCCGACGGCAGCCACTCCCCGCAGCTGCGCACCCGCACGGGTGAGCCGATCGGGACCGAAACTCCGGAAAGCGAACTGGTCGATATCGCGAGCCTGACCTATGCGCAGCTGCCACCGCATTGGCGGCTGAAGAACCGGGTGCAGGCGCGGGAGGCGTTGCGGCTGGTGATGGCCGCCGAGGCGAACGGTGCGGATCTACGCTCCCCGACGGCGTTGGAGTTCATCGCCGCACAGCTGCAGGAGCAGTGGGTGAACCCGGAGGTGTTCGCCAGGAAGCTCGGCAAGAGCACCGCCGCGGACGAGCCGAAGACCCGGCCGTTCGAAGGTTTGACCTCCGATGAGGAGCTCGCCGCTCCGGAACGCGTGAAGAGCATGACCGCCGCCCGGATGGCGGTCGAGATATTCGAACCACCCAGGCTGAACCAGCTGGCCTGGCAGGAACGTCGAACGGAGGTGCTCGACCGGGTCGAGGACCTGGTGCGCTGGCACGGCTGGGGCGACCGGGAAGGTCCAGGTCGGGCCGATGCCGTGTTGGCCGCCGATCCGAACAAGCATGGGCGGGCCGCCAAGGCGTTGGCTGCCACGCTGGATGCGATCTTCTCCGACAGCCCGCACGCGCGGGTGGAGATGCGCCCCCGGATTGTCGGCGAAGCCGGTGGTCGCCGACTGCAGATCGACCTCGAGCTCATCGGGGCGCGGCTGACCGAGGCTTCGTTGGCGACTGTCGCTGCCGATTCCGAACGGTGGCAGCGGGGGGAGACCCCCAACCGGCGGCGGGACACGCTGCGTTTCGAGTTCTTCGAGCGCCCTGCCGAGGGCCGTGAAGTGCCCGGATTCGAGCAGCACGAAGAGGTCTTCGGAATCGGTCCGGATGTACGCGAAGCGGACGTCAGCAAGATGCGGCACTGGCTGCGCGACTTGATGCTCGAGCGCGGCTGGACGCGCGACAGGACCTACGACACCACCGTCGCGATGTCCGAATGGGGCGGTAACGCCATGAATCACACGGACGGTCCGGTGAAGCTGCGTGCCACCTTCACCTCGGACCGGGTGTTGGTGGAGGTATTCGATACCAGCCCGGAGTTCCCACCGGCACTGCCGCCCAGCAGCAAGTCGGCGGCGCAGGAACAGCTCGACGCGGTGGCCGAGGGGACCAGCCAGAAGGCCATCGATTCCGTCGTGCTGGACGCGAGTCTGGGTGTGACGGCGGCGGAACCGGATGCGGAATCGGCCGCCGAACCCGCAGGGGATACTGCGGCTGCGATTGATCTGGATGCTGTTCTGGAGGGTCTGGGGGCTGATGACGCTGATTTCGGGGATGTGCCGGATGCCGTGTCGGTGGAGTCCGACGCCGAGTCGGCAACAGACGCTGCGGCCGCGATTGATCTGGATGCTGTTCTGGAGGGTCTGGGAGCTGATGACGCTGATTTCGGGGATGTGCCGATTGCCGTGCCGGTGGAATCGGATGCGGAGTCGGCTGCGGCCGCTGGTGAATCTGATCCGGCCGCCACCCCGGAAGTGGCGGCGGAGCACCACAAAGCGTCGAAGATCGAGGAGAAAAAGCACGAACGGGGCCGGGGCAGGCGGCTGGCCATGCAGATGTCGGACCGCGTCGGTGAATACCCGCTTGCCCCTGGGGAGCACGGGCCCTACCGCAAGGTGATGTGGTTCAGCAAGTTCAAGGAGGACAGCACGCAGCCGCTGCCGGTGGACCCGGCTACCGGCGACAGATTCCCGGAGACCCCAGCGGTCAGACCGATCACCCGCACCGAAGAGCTGCTCGGCGACGAGGTGTTCTGGGTGGGCGACGAGATCGGGAAGGTCTGCGGCCGCGAAGTGCAGCTGGCCTTCTGGGCGCTGTCGGGAGGCAAGGGCAACCCCGTCGAGTGGAGCGACGAGCTGTTCCTGAACGGGATGAGCGCCGAGGACTTCGCACGCGGCCTTGGCGCCGGGTGGCGGGAAGCCCCGTTCGGGCATGGTGCTGCCGGGATGCAGGCGGTTTACGACGCGATGCAGGCCGAGGGTCCCGACCGCCGTGGCGCGATCGCGGTGGTGGCGGACCACGGCGAACTCGGCGCACACGCCGCGATGTTCATGCGCGTCACCGAAAACCTGCTCCGCGAACACCCGGAACTGCGGGACGTGGCCGTCGGTGACCTGGTGGGATTCGACAACGCACACGGCGGGTGGATCGTCGGGGAACAGGCGATCGCCCGTTGGATGGGGCAGCTGGCCGAGGGCGACCCGGTGATCAAGGGCATCGAGTTCGACGAAGACCTCGACGCGGTCGTCGATGTCGACATCCGCCCGACCGCAGGCGTCGTCGAGCTGATCGGTGCCCCGGTGGACCCCGAGGCGATGAAGTTCGCGGATCTGACGTTCGGCGGTGACCGGACCGACGCGGTCGTGCACTCGCGGCAGAATTCGGCCGACGGGTTGCCGAGGACCGCCGAGGACCTGGGCGCGTCACCCTCCGCTGCCACGTCGCTGGAAGGGATCGCGGCCTACTGGAGTGGCACTGCTGCCGTCGCCGCTGCTACAGGTGCTCTCGGCGGAGCGATCGGGCCGGACCGGGCACGGATCCTCTCCCTTCTTCGCGAGTACGGCCATGACGGGAACGCAGGTTTCTCGCTGACCGATCTCATCAGACAGGCCGTGACGAACTGGTCCGGGGACTCGGCCGGGCAGTTCGACGGGCAGGTCGGCTACGTTTCGCTGCGGCAGGCTGTGGACGAGACCGGTGACGATGGGCTCGACCAGTTCCAGTGCGCCCCGAAGGTGGTCGACGACGTCCGGACGCAGACCGGGCGCGAGGACATCGTGCCGCTGCCACGAGCCGGTGCGGCAGGTACGTACGTCAGCGCCGTGGAATCGGCCCTGGCAGGCGTCGATCCGACTGCCGACCCGGCCGAGACCGGGGTCGGTCCGGACGATGTCCGGCGCTCGCAGCAGTTGTCCGGCGTCGACGAGGCCTGGCGGCTGCTGAAAGCCAACGGCCGCGACGGCGATTCGGTGCTGGTCTTCGAGCCAGCCCACCTCGGCAACGGCTCGCACACCGGTCTCGGCCACGCCTACCGCCTGGTACTGCACGTGGAATCCGACGGCACCCGCCGGGTCGAGAAGCGCGACGCGGGCGTGACCATCGATGACTTCACCCCGTCTGCCACGGACCCGATCGGGCGGGTGCTGGCGTTGTTCGTCACCGCCGGCGGGGAGACGCTCTCGGTGACGGACGAGCGCGGCGGTGTCGAACTGCGCAGCGACGACGACGCTTTCGCGGTCGGCCTCGTGCTGGACACCACGAAGGACATAGTGCGGGAGTTGGCGGATTCCGTACCCGGAAAGCCGGCAAGTCCGGTGTTGGACGCTGACACTCCGCTCCGGATCAGCCATCGTCCGACGCTCCAAGGCCACACTGACGGATCGTTTGTCTATGACCTCGTGACAGCCGAGATCGCGACCCGAGGCCTGGATCACGCATACCAGGCCAAGGCGCTGATCCATGAGCTTGTGCACGCCGAGCTCTTCCTGTCCGGGAAGACTCCGCACCCGAGCACAATGACTCGGGAAGAATATGTCTATGCCCGGATCCGGGAAGAGGCATTGGCATTTGCCCGACAGGCGTGGACGGTGCAGGCCTTGCGGGCGCTCGGATACCCGGCCTCGCTGCGCGAGGAAGAAAGTCTCTATCTCAAAACCTTCGACGAAGCTTATGCGAAAGCCGGGAACGAAGACTCGACCCTGTCCAAGGACGATTTACGAAACAGGGCCCATGCGGAGGGATTGCAAGCCCTACAGAAGCGGTTGAGCATTCCGAATTACTCCTACACCCGGGCAGCCGAACAAGATTGGGACACCTTCGATGAAGAAGCCCATCTGCTGCACAAGGCGACCACGACGGAGATCGCCGAGCAGCTGAGAGAGCTGGCGCTGCAGAAATTCGCTGCTGCCCGCGATCTGCAGGTGGTTGACCGCTCGGCTGCCGCGGAGTCGGAACGGTTGGCTATGACATCACCGGATGCGATGTCCGAGCGTGATGAGCGCCGCCACGAGCAGGGGGTCTTGATCCTGCGTGATCTGGTCGCGTTGCGCTCGCAGACGGCTGCACGCGCCCGCAAAGCCGCTCATGATCTGGAACAGCTGGCCGTGGGCGACGTGATGACGGCGTATACCAAGAAACTTCAGGGCCGACCAGTGCATCATCAGGCAGTGCTAGTGTCCGGCGGCGCGCGAGAGCGGCTGCTTATCGCGTCGGGCAGCAGCGATTATGTCCGGATTCTCGACGAAATCAAGAGTGCCAGACCGGGTCTCGCTCGAAACATCGACCGCGGCCAGGTCGATATCGAGTATCTGCGGGTCACGGTCGATTATCAGGGGGTTGTGCTGGCCGGTCGGATCAGCACACCACAGACCGCCTCCCGAAACGAGGAGCCGGAAATTTCACGGCTCGATCTCGCCGAGAAAGCATCCCAAGAGCGAACGGAACGAGTTCTTCGGTTGCTGGCCCGGACCCCGACCGGGCAATGGGCTGCGGAAATTTTGGCGGACAACGGTATTCGCTTCTTGATCGAGGCAACACGACGCGAACAGTTGTATCCGGCACGAAAAACCTTGATTCTCGATGCCGGTGCCACCGACGAGGAACTGATGGCCGCGATGGTACGCGCGGCCGGCTATCTGGACCTGGAGCGCAACCGGGAGCAAGGAACGGCATCCCGGATCCGGATGCAGATGTCTCGCGACGATTATGTCGACCAGATGCTCGACGAGGAAACCGCGGCGCACATCATGGGAATTGACGCGCTCCGGGAGCTCGGACGATCTGATCGGGATATCCAGGAAACCCCGGAGGAGAAGGTGTACAACGCCGAATCCGACGGGGATGCGGCGTTCGAAGCGTTGCGGGAGTTCCTGAGGCACCGCACACCGATGTTCTCCAGCCGAACCTACTCGGAAATCTACCTCGATTCCTGGGACGAAGCGCACGGCAATATTCCGGAAATCGATGTCGTATTGGATGCGAACACGGTTGCAGCGCGAAAAGCAGCAGTAGTCGAGGAATGGCAGGAAGCGGAACGTGCACTTTCTCGGGCGCGTGGCGAGTTGCCCGAGTTGTCGGCAAGAAAGTCGGCGGATCTCGCCCTGTTGTCGGTGAACCTGGAAATGCTGCGGCGGGATCCGAGCCAGGCCGACCTCGTTCGCCGAGCCGATGCTTTCAACCACGCGCAAGCATGGTTCAACCGGGTGTGCGACATCTCTGCCGGCTACCAGCACTGGGAGGATTTGCACGCCGAACACGATCAGGCTCGGACACGGTTGGCGGCCTTCCTCAACGAGGATCCGGATGCGGTAACCACCTCCTCGGCGGCTCGACTGCTGATCAAGGCGAACACCGAACTGAAGGGAACCGCGGCAGGCGACCGTATGAAGGAGCTGTGCGAGCAGTTCTTGGCCTTCCCGCAACAAGATGCGGCCGTCCGTCGGCTGGATGCGCGCGGTCTGGCCGCGCTCATGGAGACCACGCCCACGCAGCCGGTCGAACCCGATGTTTCTGCTCCAGAACCGATGCCGGCCACGGCGTCGGACGCTACACGCGATTTCGCCGCCCAGCGGAAGGCAGCCGACCAGGCTCGGTTGGTGGAGATGGTGGACGCGCTACCCGGTCTGTCTGTGCAGACCAGGGCTGCGATCGTGTCGCTGGGCAACAAGATGCTGGCTTCCGGAACACTGGTCGGAAGGCTCGAGCGCAGTGGTGATACCCATCGCTTCCAGCTGCGCGCTACCGACGGTAGCCCTTGGACTGACATCGAGGTCGTCGATGGGGTGGTGACGGTGCGCACCCATCTGCGTGCCGACCAGAGACGACGGGTGCTCACCGCAAACGAGTTGCTTTTGGATCTGACCTCGGGCTGGAGTGACCGCAAGCGCGCCACCGACGTGTACACCGCGGTGACCCGCCGTACGTCGGCGATGAAACTGGCTGGCGCCGATGGTGAATTCACCATGGAACTGTCCGAGGAAGGCCTGGATGTCATTGTCGCAACCCGCGAGCACGGCAACCTGGCCATGTACTTCGACCAACCGGTTGGGCTGAATGTCACATCGCACCCAACGGATCAGCGGAATGTGCCATTCAGTCCAATAGCGCAGGTGCCGGCAGGCGCGACGGCAAAGCCCAGGCCGCTGGTCCGGTTGTGGGAGCAGCATGCGCAAGTGTTGGCGCAGCTGGGCGAGAACCCGTTGCTGGATCCGCGGTCGTCGGAGCGGTTGCTGTTGCAGCAGGCGCGGGAAACCGCTCGGGAAGAGTTGTTGAAGAGTGGGTTCCATCCGAACCAGGTCGCCTCCGTAGTGCAGATGCAGCGTGTGGTCGCGTCGTTGCGCGCTCGCAACGGTGCGGTGGCGCCGGACTTGGAGCAGCCGTTCGAGCTGATGATCCAGCTGGAAGAGATCGAACGGCGGCAGCTCCTGGTGCGCAGGCTCGCCGCACTGGAACCCGAGTTCCACGCTGTCTCCGAGCAATTCCGACAGGGTGCGGCCGAATACGAGAAGCTGAGCCGGGCCCACCAGCTGCTGTTCCGCGTGGACGGGCTCGCCGCACAGCTATTGGATGTCCGTGATCCGCAACCGCAGCCGAATCCGGTGCGCGGTTTCACGGTCGAGGAGACCCTGGCCCGGCACAAGGTCGCAGGGGTGGAGCAGTTGGCCGATCCGGCGGTCGAGGCGAGGCTGCGGCGGGAGCTGACCACGGCGCACCAGGCGACGACCCGGTTGTTGGGCGTAGACCCGATGCGGTTGAGCGACAGCTACTTGGAGGCAATGGCGGCAAGCCCGAAGCTGCATTGGACGAGGGCGGCGCAAATTCTGGCGACCGACCCGGAGAAAGTCGGCGCGCAGGACTGGGCAGACGCGATGACCAGCCGGCGGCGCGATCACCGGGCCGAGCGGGTCACCCGGTTCCAGGAGCTGCGGGAACTGGTCGCGGCAATCGACAGGATGCACGCCGCCGAGGACCGGGTGCGGCAACTGCACGCCGACCTGGCCGTGGCGCTGGACGAATCCCCCGACGCCGAGGTGACGGTCAACCAGTGCGGCCCGGACAACCTCAGAGTGCTGCGTAACACCACCAGCAACCCGAACGTCCGGGTACTGAGCGCTGGGTTGGCCGGGGTGACCGTCGGTGAATACGCCGATGCGGCGAATGAGGCCACCCCGCAGCACTTCCCGCTCTTCCAGGACAACCCGCACCGGATCGTGGAGCAGGCATTCCGGCTGATGTTGTCGCGGATGGACAAGGCCGACCGCAACGGCGCGAGCGTGCACGTGCTCTACGGCTCGCAATTCTCCGACCGCTACGGGGTGACCGTGCACGTGGGTCAGCTGGTGGCCGAGTACGACGAGCACACCGACAAACTCGTCATCCACCCCAGCGACCCGACCAACGGCACTTTCGGCCAATACCCGGTGGTGGACGCGGACAGCCTGTCCAACATCTGGGCGATGGCCTTCGACCGCAACGGCAACGTCCTCACCTTGCCGGGGGAAACCCCCGGCCCGGACCCACGGAACCTGCGGGTGGGCCAGGCCGGTCCGGTGGATCCGGCGGCACAGCCGCCCGGGTTCGCGCGGCACGCGGAGCTGATCGCCGAGTTGTCGCGGCAGCTGCGGCTGAAGCCGGGACAGCTGACACAAGTCCGGCTGCGTGAGGCGCTGGCGATCCTGCAAGGCGGGATCGGCGCGCTCGGTCGTGAGCAGTGGCAGGAATTGTCGCGCAATCCGGACGTGGCCGCCCGAGTCGCGGCTTGGCTTGGCGGCCGGGTGCGGTTGATCGCAACCGCACAGACACACCAGGAAAACTCGAGCAAGGCCAGTGCGCGGTCGACAGAGTCCCGCATCAGGTTGTTCGAGCGACTCCAAGGCGCAATTGCCGCGGGCACCGACCGGTCGAACCATGAGTTGCGACAGATCCTGAGTACCCTGTCGAAGGCCGATTCGCGCGCGGACGATGCACAGCACCTGCGGACGGAACCGCGACAGGCAGTGGCGCTCGTGTCGCCGGAACTGGCTGATCTGATCGATCGCTATTCGGCGGTGGAGCACTACGGATACCGACCTGAACAGCTCACGTCGTTCGTGGAGACCGCGGAATCGCCTTCTGAGCCGGCACCGGTTGTCCAGCAAGAATTCTCGGCCGATGTCGACGACGTCCAGGCCTTCGACGGTTCGCTGCGCCCGGCCGTGGCGCTGGAATGGGTGTGGTCGGCGTGGCAGAACGGGGCGCTGTCGGCCACGGACTTGGACGGACTGGATTCCTTCCGGAGCGAATGCCTGCGTAGGTTGCTGGAGAGCGGCTCGCGTCGGTACATCGCCGCGATTTCTCGGACAGTGAACCGGCACCGGGATGCGGTCGCCGTTGCCGTGTTGCGGGGCGCGCTCGAGTTGGCCGAGAAGGTGCCACCGCAGCTGCGCGTTGTCCAACGTGCGCCGGGGAAGGTCAATGTCCTCGAAGTCGCGGCCACCGCAGGGGTGAGCAAGGCCGCTGTCGAGCGGGCGTTCAGCCACGCCACCTCGATCACCGAGGAAAACCGACAGCGAATCCTGCAGGTGGCCGAACGGCTCGGATACGAGCCGCCGAAACGACGGCAGTCGGACATAGCAGTGGCCGATCAGGGCGTCGGGATCCCGACGGATGTTCCGGCGGCCGGTCGAGTCGCGACTGCCGACCTGCCGGATCTCGGTGCCGAAACCACCACTTTCGTCTTCCCGAAGGAATTCCGGGAAGGCCCGTTGTTCAACTGTGCACCGCCGATGGTGACGTTCATCAACGAGTTCCAGGCCGAGATCAAGGCAGTAATCGGCCCAGGGCTGGACGATTCGCGAGATGCCCGGGAACAGGGCGTGCTGGAAGAGGCGATCGCGCGTGGGGTCGGGTTCGAGTGGAAGAACGACGGTTTCGGGTTCGGCGCGGCCGGGTTGCGCACTGCGTGGGATCTGGTCAGGAATTCGAAGAACCGCCTGGCGGTGGCCGGGGTTATGGAATTCGGCGACGAGGGCGCGCACGCGTTCGGGATGAAGAAGCGCGCCGACGGCAAGGTCGAAGTGTTCGAGATGGTCGGCGGGAAGGAGCAGCGCTGGGTCGGCGACGAACAGGTGCGGCAGTGGTTCGACTCGCGGGCGGAGATGAAGCCGGGCCGGATACTCGGCATCGTCGTCGGCGAGCGGGTCGAGGGGCAGCCGTTTGTCGAGGGCCGGGACCGGAAGGCGATTATCGCCCGGTCCGCGCCGCACGGCCGGGTCCGCGGGCTGCGGTTCGGCCGCCGCGACAGCGGGCAGGCGGGCGCGGTGGCCGGGTTCCTGTCCCGCATCCGCGGGCAAGTGGCCACCATCTGGCAGCAGCGGAAACTGCTGTCGCAATGGCCCGCCGCGGTGGCCCTGTCCCGTGCGGGCTTCCGGGTCGAAGGCGGGGAAGAACTGCGCCTGGACGGCGAGGTGTTCGAACCGATCACGCCACGTGAGGTCGGGGTGAACGGACTGGGTTCCTGGGTCGAGCAGGTCATGGAGGAAGCCCGGGCTCGGCGGGTTGTGCTCGACCTGAACGATGTCACGGTCGAAATCCCGGATCTGGTCCGGCTGCTGGGCGACCGGCCGATCGTAGGGCTGCACGAGGTCGTCGCCATCGACCGATTCGGCACCGTCGTGCAGCTGGGCCCGGAGGACCTCGCCCCGGCGCAGGACGGCACCACGCAGCGGCCCGAGCCCACCGACAACAACGACGACGGGCCTGATTCCGGGGGCAGCGGAGTCGGCGACGGAGACGGGCCGCCGCTGCCGGAACCGGAGCCGGAGCAACCGTCCGATGGGCTGCTGCCGCAGCCGTTGGTGGTATTGCGCCGCGATGACGTGCAGCGGCTCGAGCGGCTGCAGGCGGAGCTGTTGACCAGCCGGCCCGAGGAGGCGCTGAAGCCGGAATCGGTGGCGCGCGACTCGCTGCGGGAGCAGTACTTGCGCCTGATCACATTGTTGGAGCAAGGCAGTGACCTGAAGCAGGGTTCGTTGTCCGATCCACAACGGTTGCAACGGGAAGTGGACGCACTGGGTAAGGACCGTGTGCGATACCAGCAACTGGAGTCGAAGCTCGGTCCTGCTGTGCAGCAGTTGCTGCCGCTGGTCCGACTGCACAGGGACATGCAGCGCTTCGCCGAGGCCGATCGGCTCGCCGCGCGTATCGGGTGGATCGACCAGCTGGAAGGGCGGCTGGACGAGGAATTCCGCAAGGGTGTGCACCGCGCGGAATTCCTGGAACACGCCGAGACGGTTGCCGAGATAGCCGAGCTGGCGCAGCAGCGGGCGGAGATCCTCGATCGGGAACCTACCCCGGTCCAGGTGTTCGGTGACGCCAAATATGGTTGGCCGTCCGGGCATTCGCGTCCGAGCCAGGAAGCCGAGGCGAAGCTGCGGGAGCAATTCTCCGTCGCCGGAGTCGAATTGGAGATGGTGCTGGACGCGGCAGGCGTGTCCGGGGTGGACCTGGACACCGTGACCGCGGCGCAGGTGCCTGCGGAACTGGCACCGCAGGTCGGGGAATTCGGGCGGATGCGCACGCTGGTGACGATGTTGCGCCAGCTCGACGCCGACGCGGAACAGGTGGCTGCGCTGGAAGCTCGATTGCGCGACAAACTCGTCGCCGTGGTCACCCACCGGCCTGCGGAACAGCCGCCGAACAGCACGGTGGTGGGGTTGGGCCGCAAGCTGATCGGGTTCCGGTTGAGCGAATCCCAGTCGTGGGAACCGCTGTATCAGCTTCTGCTGGCCAAGGGTGGGCGGTTCGGTATCCACCCGGACCACCTGCCCGACGATGTGGAGCAGTGGGTGGAAGAGCAGCGGACCGAGCTGACCAACCGCTTGGCGACCCTGCGCCATGACGTCACAACACAGGAGATGACACCGGAATGGGTTGCCCAGGAGAACCTGGAGCTGGACCTCGACGTGGACGACCCGGAGCTGGTCGAGGTGTTGGGGGAGCTGGGCCGCCTGGATATGGTGACCCAGGCCGCGACCGAGTTCGTGGCGAAGGATCGGGAGCGGCTGAAGGTGCTCCAGCAGCTGGAGGCGGACCTGTGGCTGACCCACGACCAGAAGCGGCAGGCGCAACGCCGCCTCGAGCTGCTGCAGCGCCAGGGAGCGGATCTCACCGACGCCACCGCGGAATACACGCAGTTGACGCAGCGGGAGCAACAGCTGCACCGGCATCGCGCCAACCTGGAGATCCGGCTGCAGAACTGGCGTGCGGCGCGCAACCGGCTGGACGAGCGGCTGCTCGAGCTGCGACCCGACCTCTACGGGGTGGATCCGGAAACCGATCCGGAGACGCTCGCGCTGACCCGGGAGTGCGAAGCCCGGGAACAGGAACTGAATGACGAGTTGCGCCTGACCGAGGTGGCGCTGGCAGTTCCGTCGCCGACTCCGGTGGCCGCACTGTCGGAAGACACCGCGGACAACGCCGCCACACCGGATCAGCCCGGCGACGACGACCAGGACGGACCCGCTGCCCGGGACAGCCGGATCGGTGACAGTGACCGGCCGGTGTTGCCACTGCCGCCGCCGGAAGCCGGGGAGCCGTACAACGGGCGGCTACCGCAGTCGCTGGTCGCGTTGCGGCGTGCCGAGGTCGCGGAATTGGAACGGCTGCATGCACAGCTGCTGCCCAGGCGCCACAAAGTCGCGCTGGAACGCTCCTCGCCAGGGCGCAAAGTCCTGCAGGACATGTACCGACATCAGATTATGTGGTTGGAGGAGATCCGGGGTCTGGATCGGGGGACGCTGCAGTCGGATCCGCTGCGGCTGCAACAAGAACTGGATGCGTTGGAGCCCAGTGACATGCAGGCGCAGGCCATCCTGGGCACCCTGCCCGACCTGCACAAGGACCTGATGATCCTGGCCGAGGCCGATCGGCTCGAGGAGCGGATCGAGCGGCTCGACCGGGTGGAGGCCCGGTTGGCCGAGGAATACCTGGCCGGTGCGCACACCGAGGGATTCCGCGTCCAGGCCGAGGACGTTGCCGAACTGGCACTGGCGGCGCGCCAGCGAGCCGAAATGCGTGACGGACCCGGGCAGGAACAGGTGCTCCTGGCCCTGGAATACGGTTGGCGGCCCGAACAAGTGCGACCGGACACCGAAGTCGAGGCGCAGCTGCGGGAAGAATTCGCACTGCTCGGCTTCGAGTTGGAACTGGACCCGGAGCTGGCCGAAGTGGACCTGATGACGGTGACTGCCGCGCAGGTGCCCGCCGAGCTGCGCACGCAGGTGCAGAAGTTCGTGCGGCTGCGCGAGGTGGTCACAGCCCTGGATCGACTGGACGCGCTGGAAACCGAACTGGACGACAAGCTGCGCGCGGTAGCCGTTCACGTTCCCGCGCAGACTCCGACGAACACCGCGACGGTCGGGTTGGGCAGTGAGCTGATCGCCCTCCGGACGGCGGAAACCGAACAGCGCGAACAATATTACGAACTCCTGTCGCGCTCGAGTGGGCAATTCGGCTTCCACCCGGACAATCTGCCCGCCGATGTGGGGCAGCAGCTGGACGATCGCCGGACGGAGCTGGTCAGGCAATTGGCGCGACTGCTCGGAGATGTCCCCGAGCAGCAGCTGACCCCGGAGTGGGTTGCGGCCCGTAATGCGGAACTGGGTCCGGAACCCGACGACGCGCAAGAGCCGGACGAGAACAGGGTGGTGCGGCGGCTGGCCGCCCTGGATATCGTGCAGACGTCGGTGTCCGAGTTGACGTTGGTGGACACCGTGCGCCTGGGCGTGCTGGAGCAGCTGGAAGGACAGCTGTGGCAGATCCACGAACAACTGCAGGAAGCCGAGCTGCAAGTCGAGCTGTTGCAGCGGGACGCTCCGGATTCACCGGAGCGGAGGCGGGCGCTGGAGAAACAGCAGCGTTTGCAGCGGCGCCGAGACATGTTGCAGCTCAGGCGCGATGACCTGGAAACGAAGGCATGCGTTCGCCGTCAGGCCTGGGAGAGGGTGGCCGAGCGGTTGGGTGAGCTCGGCCCTACCGCTCGTGACGGCTGGGAGCTGTCCGCCATGGCGGACACCGACCCGCAGGCGGGGCTCATGGTCGGGCGGTACCTCGAAGCTGAGATGGAGTTGGACGACTGGCTGCAGCAGACCCTCGATCTGCTGGACCCGACTCGGATGGGGCTGCCCGAGGGCCTTGCCCCGGAAGCCATCCTGGGTGACCCGTCGTCGCGGCCGCCCTGGGACCCCACCGGCGAACTTGCGTCCGGGACGTTTCTCAGTGCGCTCACCGGCCGCGTCGAGCCGTTGCGGGGAGGGAACGCGGACTTCCGGGTCGGGGATCTGCCTGCGCTGCACGGCAGCGTGCCGCATGTCCCGCCCAGCAAGAGTTGGCGTGACCGCCTCGGACTGGACATCGAGCGGGGACAGGCGTTGCGGTCGCTGACCGACGTGGTGGACATGGTGCGCGACACTGTGCCCGCTTTGCTCCGGAGCGGAGCGGGAGTCCAGGACACCATCGCGGCGCTGCTCGCTGATCCGGAGGTCACCACCGAGCGGTTGCGGGCTTGGGGCGCCAAGGAATACGCCCTCACCGCGGTCGGATCCGCAGTGACGGGGTATCGACAGTCGGACAGCGCCCGGAAGCAGGCATATCTGTCCCTGGTCGACGCGGTGAGCATGGCACGCGCCGGCTTGCCCGAGGCGATGCGGCCGACGATGGACAGGGAACAGCTCGCATCGGCTCTGCTGGCCGATCCAGAGGGAACGATCGACCGGTTCCGGACCCACGGTGCGACATCCGAGGCACTGGCATCGGTCGAATCGGCGTTGGCGGACTACCAGCAGGCGGATGCTGCGCTGGCCCAGGGACGACGGACGCTCGCCGATGTGACCGAGATGCTGCGGGACAGCCTGCCCAAGGCGATCCGGGACGGGGCGGGCGTCCAGGCGACACTTGCGGCGTTGCTCTCCGATCCGGCCGCGACGGTGGAGCGGTTGCGAGCCTGGGGCGCAAGGGAATATGCGCTCAACGCGATCGGCCCGGCTCTCACCGAATACCGCCGTGCGGCCGAAGAAGTGCGGCGGGCCGACAAGTCGGGTGCCGAGCGGATGCAGGTGGCGCTCGCGGCAGAGGTCGACCAGATCTACCGCGCTCGGAGGGCGCGAGAAGCCGAGCGCATCGTCCCGACCCGCCGGCCGCGTCCGGTCGCACTGCCGGAGCCGGACGGCGACTGTGTGGCGTTGGCTGGGCAGGCCGCCAATGACTACTACCGCGCGGTGCTGGGCGACGGGTACCGCAGTGTGCTGGGCAGTGATCGTGCGGTCACGCTGCCGGACGAACCGGTCGACCATGCCACCACGAGCGCCGAGGACAGCGGTACTCCGGGTGCGGCGATGTCGTGGCAGGCCAGTGGGCACCTCGGCCACTTCGGCGCGGGCGTCGACGGGTTGTCCGAGGTCGAGGCATGGCTGACCGGAGCCGAAGCAGGGCAGCCCCTGACCGAGCAGGAGCGTGAGCGGCAGCGGAAAGACGCTTCGGGGCGCAGTGTCCTGGTGGTGGAGTCCTACAGCGAGGACCACTTCCACGCCTATTTCGTGGTCAACCACGAGGGCGAGCTGGTGAAGTTCGACCGCACCGGCAACCTGGTCGGCGAGTTCACCCCGGCCCAGGGTGCCGACCTGGTTCGCACCGTGCACGGTGTGAAACTCGGCGCGGACGGCAAACCGGCCGAGCCGCTGGCCGTCGACGCCGAAGGAAACCCTGCCGACCCACTGGACCCGGATTCTCAGTTCACCGCCCCGCCGGCCCCGAGCCCGCGCGTCGGCCAGATCACCGGCATGGACCCCGGCCGCGCTGACCCAGCCGCTGGAACCGCACGTGAGTCTGCGCTCTCCGAGAAGGCGCCACAGTCGAAACCGGGCGACGGTACCGCGCCGTGGGGGGACCGGACCGCGGAACTGGTGGTGCGCCCGGATGCCGTGGGGGTGATGGAGCCTGGGCAGGTGGGGCTCTGGCTGGTGCATCAGCTGTCGGATTGGGCTTCGACGACGGTCGACGATGCCGGGGTGATCCTGGCCGAAGTAATCGAGCACATGGTCGCGCACACCGACGGCCGGATCACAGTGGCGCTGACCGAAACCGGACAACGGCCTGCTCGGGGTGTGCAGGTCGTCGTTCGCACCGGCAACGGCCTGCGGTTGCCCGCCGCGGTGCTCGACAACCCGGTGATCACCACCTCCGAGGTCGAGGTGGTGGAGGTCGACAGCGAGGCACCCGGATACGAGATCCGATTCGAGTTCCACGAATCGCTGGAGCTCCCGAAGTGGCTGGGTGTATTGCTGGAGCGCACCTCGCATCTGCGCGTGGTCCACCGAGGTGAGCTCGCCATAGCGGTACGGTCCCGTGCCATCGCGCAGCTTGCCCGGGCCCTGGCCCGGCACGCCCATCCGGAACTGTCCGGGGGACAGACCCAGGACAAGCTCGACACCGATCTGCGGGCCAGGGCGGTGGTCAACCATCGGCGCATGGCCGACGGCAGCACCGAGCTGGAGGCGGAATATCTGACCTGTCGTTCCGGTGCCGAGTCGGTGCGACTGGCCGTGTATCCGTTGCAGGAGAAAGATTTCGGCGACGGCTTGCGCGGAGTGGGATTGCGTGATCCGCGCGGAGCGATGGTCGTCCTCGACGAGTTCACCGCCGGCTCGGCGCGACAGCAGCGGTTGCCGCAGCCTGCCCGCCCGCCCGTCCGGATCACCGAGTTCGCGCCACGCTCACCGCGTGCGCAGGCTCCGGTGGCGTCGCGCCCGATGTCGGAGGCCGAGCGCCGTGCCCAGTGGGAGCCGACCAGCCGGTTCACCGACTACAACCCGAACGCGAAGCCCCGAGGTTATCCCACCTCGATCGAAGGGCTCACCGACCCGACACAGCTGAAACAGCTGCAAGGCGAAGCGGATGCGGCAAAAGTGTTGGCCCGGCACGGTTATGCGATCTCCCAGAACCCCGAGGTGCCCGGCAGCCGCAATCCGGACTACCTGATCACCGACCCGGTGCACGGGGCGCGGATTTTCGACTGCTACACACCGGTGACCGGCAACCTCGACACCGTTCTCTACGGGATTCGGTACAAGGTCGTCGTCAAACAGCAGGCCGACCGGATCGTGGTCAACCTGGCCCACACCAGCGTCGGTATCGACGAGCTCGCATCGTGGCTGAGCAAGGGCCCGGCGATCCCTGGCCTGCACGAGGTCATCGCGATCGACAAGCAGGGCGAAGTCGTTCACCTCTACCCGCGCCAAGACGACTTCGAGAGAAAGGTCGCCGAACACGACCCCGGGTTGCCGGAACCGGGCAGCGCGGGCGACCAGGGCGTCGTCGGATATGAACGCATCGCCGCCGACGGGGTCGGAAACTGCGTGCTGGGTGGGTTCCGGTTCGCCGCCGATGAGCTGGGGCTGGATGTGGACCTGTCCCGCGTCGAAGGCTTCGACGCGGACGCCGCGCTGGTCGGCGGGGTGCTTCTGGGCGATGTCATGGTGGCAGCCGGGGCGAATGTGCGCGAGATGGCATCGGTGGACGCGATCTACCGCCATGTGGGTGAGCACGGCGGGGCGATGTTCGGTGCCGTGAAATGGCCCGGGATGGACGCCGGACATCTCTTCGTGGTGTTCCGCGACCGCGAAAAACAGGTCTGGGTGTTCGAACAGGACAAGCACGTGCAGCGGCTGGTCCGGTTCGAGGAGTGGAAGCACAAACCGGCCGACCCGGAACGGGTCTTCGCGATCGAATTCGGCGCGGGCAAGCGTGCCGTGGACGCCATCACTCCGGGCGGCGAACCCAGGCCGGTACCCGGCTTGGGCAAGCGCGACCTGCCGCTGTGGGGAACGCCTCCGGATGGGGACGACGGTCCAGCACCCGAACCGGGAGAGGACCTGATCCCACAGTTCCGGGAGGACTACGACAGGCTGGATACCCGGCTGAACGAGGTCGGCCGGCAAGAGCTCGAACCGCATGAGTGGCAGCAGCTGGTGCTGTTGCAGCAGGTCGACCTGGTGTTGCAGGAGGTGGGGTACCGAGGCGAAAGCATGGGTGCGGCACTGCCGGTACAGCTGCTGGGTTACCGGTATCTCCCGGACACCGCAGCCGACGGGACACCGGTCCACAACCGGATCCAGATCGAGGTGGCGTTCCGCAGGCCGCGCACCGCCGGGATCGCGACCGTGTTCGTTCCCGACACCGCGCGGGACGAGGACGAACTCGCCGAGAACATTCGCTGGACGATGGATCGATTCCAGCAGGAACAGCAGTTGTCGGAAACGGCCGCGTACCTGGCGGTGTTGCGGCTGGAACTCACTGCCGACATACCGGGGCAGCTGGACGTGGTGCTGGAAACCCGGCTGCAGAAGGATATCGACAACCTGAAGCGGTTCGTCAGAACCATGAATTCCGGTCGGCGAGAGCGAATTCCCGCCGAAACCGGTCTCATCACCCTGCTCGACGGCGCAGGAGACGGCGGAGATGTCGTGCAGGCCGCGTTCCTGAGCGACTTACGTTTCGGTGAAGTGGATTCAGCCAACGGTGTGACGGAATGGACTGTGCTGGAAAGCGGTTCCCGATCCACCGACGAGCGTCGCGAACTCTCGCCAGGGGAGCAGCTCGCCGCCGCGGAGACGGTGCGGGAGCTGGACCGGATCGCAGGCGCCGCGGACGCCGACCCGGAGATCATCCGCCGTATCGCCGACCTATGCGAAGAACTGGACGAGCTGCAAGAGGCGATTGTCCGGGGCGCACTCCGTCACATCGGGACGCTCCCCGGAGTGCCGTGGCGGTGGCGGCACGACGCCCATGTCGAGGTGCTGCGGAACCAGAAAACGGAGGTGGACGGCCTTTCGGAAGGCGAAGCGGCACCGCGGTGGCACGAGCGCTTCACCGCCACCGTGAACGTGTTGGACCGGGCCAGGCGGGCGCTGGCCCGGATCGGCCATGGCGAGGCGGAGCTCACGGTGTTGTCGGTGGACAGCTACGACGGCTGGGGACCCGCGCTGGTGGCTTTCAATGATGTGCACACAGCCGAGCAGATCCGGATACACGTGTTCGGCGGCCCGCAGACCACGCAAATGCTGCACAACGCGCTGCAAGAGACAGTGGAGAATCGCCGGGCCGCGACGGGCGGGCTGTGGGCAGACGTCGTCGCCCAAGGGCACATGGCGGACGAGCTGGTGGCGGAGCTGGTCGGTATTTTCGAGCTGCGGCGCAGGATTGCCGACCGTGATCCGATGCTGACCCTGCCGCGGATCGACCTCACCGGGCACGGCAACGGCGCCGCCGTGCTGCAGCAGGCGCTGGCCGACCCCCGACTGGCCGACTGGCAGCATCTGTTCAGCACCGATCAGCCAGAGCAACCGGCCGCCGCGGCCTGGCGGCAGCTGGTCGGCCCGATCGCCGACAAGCTGGGCTGGCGCAACGGCCGGTGCGTGTTGCTCACCGAAGGCGCATCGCGTTCCGAGCTGGTCGAGCTGCGAGACCAATTCGCTGCGCTGCGAACCACTTTCGAAAGCATCGGGGAAGTCGAGCAGCACACCCAACTGCTCGCCTACCTGGACACCGAGGTGGACGCCACCCCGGTGGCCATATATTCCGACGACCGCTGGGACGGGTCCGGCCCGTTCGAGGGAATCAACGGTGAGGTGGACAGCGAGGGGATACTGAGTATCCTGCTCGCTCCGACGGACAACACTCCACCCAGCGACGTGATGTTCGACGAACTGTGGCAGGCCGTCGGCCACCACGTCCGGGCAATACAACCTATGTGGCTGCCGGGGGACTTCGACTACCAGATTTTCCTGGGCGGTATCGAGTCGGGTCGTTCCCCCGAAGCTGCCGCGGCGGCGACCGAGCTCGGCGGCAACGCCGCCCGCTACGGATTTACCGCCGTGACGGTGACCGGAGCCGTCAGCGCCGACACAGGCGCTGCGACAGGCTCGGTGGTGGTGACTCTCACCCAGCCGCCTGCCGCGAACCCACCCGAACCCCACACATCGCCGATGGGGGATCGGGCTTCCAGCCCGACTCAGCCGCTGGGACAGGAGCCTTCCGATGGTGGAAGTTCCCGCGACGAGCCCAGTGCCGAGGCTGCTCCGCAGCCCGGGCAGCCGCCGGGTCCCGAGGTGGTCGGGTCTCAGGCGCGCGCCGTGGCGCGGGTCGAGGAGTTCCGTTGGCTCTACGCGCTGGACATGGCCTTGGCCGGTGTCCGGGAAGGCGTCCTCGACATGGCCGCGCGTCTGGGGCTCGCGTCGCAACGGCAGGACCCGGAATCACTGGCGCAGGCTCTTCGGGAACTGCGGGCAGCACAGCCGGGTGAGATCGAACCCGCTCGTGCCGAGCAGATCCGGGTGCTGACGGAAGCGCTGCAGGAATACCGGGGGGTGTATGAAGTATCGGGTCGCTCGCACGCGCTGCACGGTGAACGAGTGTTGGCCGAACTGGACTTCGAAGGTCTTCGGTTGGAGCGCGACCTATACGCGGCCGAGCATGGCTTGGATCCTGAGCGGCTGCCGGATCCACCCCCCGAAGCGATCGCCGAGGTGGTATCCCGGCTGCACACTGTCCAGGAGAAGATCACTCGTCTCGACGGTGGCCTGAGTTGGCTCTCGACCCGGATTGCGCGGCTGCCCGATCCGCCGATCCGCAATACCGAAGGGCCCGCGGTGGTGGCGACTGCGGCGGCGGTCACCGGCAATCCGGAGATCCGCCCGCTGACCCGGGACGTCGGCTATGTCGGGGCGCCGGTGTTCGAGTTGGCGGCCGCGTTGGGTTCGCGGCCACAGGAATTCGGTGACTACGACGACGTGGTCGATATCTTGGGAACATTGGGACCTGGTGCCGCGGTAGTCATCTGTGACGATCACTCGGACGACGACGGCAGCTACGTTGTGGTCAACAGCGGCCATGGGATTCGACGGGTGGGGGTCCTCGGCGCTACCAGCACCGAATTCGCGCCGACGCCCCGAGAAGAACGAGTACCGCTGCGCGGCTTCGTATTCGATCGCCACGGTGATCGAGAGCACCGTCTGGGCGATGCCGCCCGCAGCACGCTGGATGACCTGGTGTCGCACTATCAGGAGACGGCGCGAGAAGGGCGGAGGCTGCAACGGCAGATAGACGCGATCCTGTGGGAGATGAATGTCGAGGCCGATACCGATGACATCGACCTCGGCGAGCTGGTGGCCGAGCTACGGGGCAGATCCGAGAACACGGATGCGGATCTGCGGGCGATCGCGGAGTTGGAGTCCATTGTCGACAGCAGCTCGTTCAGCAAACTCGCCGATATTGTGGCGGACGCCGAGGCGGTCATGGCGGCCGGCGCAGTCGCGGCGCCGGCCGCGCGGGAGGTGCGACCGGACTGGTACCGGCATGCGCTGACCGCAAAATTCTCGGGCTCGGCACCGCTCGATCTCGCGTCTCCCACAGCCAACGGGCACTCCAGCCTCGTTCTCACCGCTGATGTCGTCGACTGGCAGGCCGAGGAACTGCTCGGTAGGTCTGCCTGCCATCTTCTGGCTGGTGCCTTGCGCAGCATGACCGGATGGGATGTCGTCACGATAGACCGACTCGAGGACGGGAACTGGGTACCGGCGCACAGCGGAGTACTCACTCCCGACGGCGATGTCATCGATATCTTCGGGCGCACCGAGCTGGCGGCCGTCGAAGCCAGATATGGTTCCGAGCAGACCGTGCGACATCGGATAGTGCCCAGTGATCGCATTCCCGGCGATGTGATGCTGGGAATGGAAGAGGTCCGCGGCAACGGTCTGTGGTGGGCAGCCGTCCAGGGGGAGTACGGCACCGCAATCGTGAGCCAGTTCGCGCGGCACCTGTTGCGTATCCATGGCTATGCGGAAATCGCCGAAGCCGTGTCGCGTGGGGAAGACGCGACCGTGCTTGCCCGGAATTACCAATCGACACGGCAAGTCGAGAATATCGACCCGTTGCGGCGCGAATTCTCCGATTTCCAGCGGCGGATGTTCGACGCCGCGGAGGACGACGGCGACCGGCGGGTGTTGGCGCAAGCGAATCCGATATCGATCCGGCAGGGCTTCGAGGCCTTGCCCGCGCAGCTGCGCGACACCGCGATACTCCGATTCGGAGCAGCAAAGACGATCACCGAGACCGCCGACGAGCTGGGGATCACCCGGGAACGGGCGGCGGAAACGCTGCGCATGGTGGCCAGGACCGTCGCCGAAGCGGTGCGACAGCAGCAGTTCGAGGCGAACACGGCCGGCTGGGACCGTCCGACCCGGCGTGCGGTGGCCCGGCACGCCGGGGTCGGCGCCACCACCGTGCACCGTGTCGTCCACGACCTGCCCGGGGTGTCCACCGAAACCCGGCAGCGGGTCCGCCGGGCCATCCTGGAACTCGCCGAGCTGCCAGGTGTCGAACTCGGCCACGGCTTGTCGGTGCATGCGGTGGCTCATCATCTGGGTATCCCGGCCGCCACCGTGGCCCATGCGATTGCCGGTCATCCATGGAGCAGCACCGAGACCCGAATCCGAGTGCATGAGGCCATCGAGGCACTTGGTGGCACCCCACCGGAAACACTGCCGTCCCGGGAGACCGTCGAACCGAAGCAGGTGTTCGGCAAGCGGGTCACCGAAGTGGTGAACGACGGGGTGTTCGCCGGAGGTTGGGTGGATCCGGCCGCGCATCTGGATGACGGCCGGAAGAACTGTGGGCCGTTGGTGCAGTGGCAGGTCAAGGAGTTCCTTGGCGCGGCCGGTGCGGACATCGACCCGGCAGATTCGAACGAATTCCGCTTCCGCGAGGCCGGGATGACCGCCGGTGAGTTCGCGGCACGTTTCAAGGGGCGCTGGGCGCGTGATCGGTTCCGGGTCGGCTCCGCAGGATTGGCGGGGGTAGTACGCCATGTGTGGTCGCACGGTGGGCTGGTCGCCGGAGCGATGGAGTTCCCTGGCAAGGGTGCACACGCGTTCGCGGTGTTCAAGGTCACCGAGGACTATGCCGCCCGGCATCCGGAGCTGGGCCTGCACGTCGGTGAGATCGTGGTGTTCGACAACGCCGTGGGCGGTTTGATCCGCGGTGCGGACGTGGACGACTGGGTGCGCCTGGCGGGTGCGGGCGTCGGAGAGGTGCACGGCATCGTCTTCGGTGCGGACGGCAAACCGGACCTTCCGTTGGACGGCGACGGGCCGTCCGGCCGTGGTCCGGTGGGACCGATCGGGGCTCGGCCGGATCGGCACTTGCGCCCCGTGTCGGATCCGGGGGTCGAACCCGAGCCCGACCCGGCATCCGAACCCGAACCTCCGGTCCTGGGGGCGAAGCTGCTGGAGCTGCGCAGCTTCCTGAACGAGCGGCAGCTACAGCTGTACCCGGCGCTGTCCCGGGAATCGGTGCTGGGTCCGCACGGGTTGGCGTGGCTGCAGGCGCGCCGCGACAGCCTGGCCGAGATTTTCGCCCGGGAGTGCAAGGTACTGCCGACGCAGTTGACGCCGACGCGGGTCACCGAGCTGGTTCTCGATCTGTCGTCTCTGAACCGCGATCCGGGCGCAGGCCCCCGGCTGCAAGAGACCGACCGGCTTATTGCGGCGGAACGGGAGTTCATCACCGCGGACATCTTGTTGGCGCGCGTCGACGAGTTGGACAGCAGGCTGCGGGCGGAAACCGATCCCGACGAGCTGGAGCGGCTGACCCGACTGGCCCGGCATCTCGACGAGGTGGCTGGACAGCGCCTGGCGCAGCACAGCCGAGCGGAAGCAGAACTCGGCAAGGGCGAAGCGGCCGCCGCGCGGCTGGACTGGCAGACGGAGGATCTGGGTCCGGTCGAACTGTGGCCGAAAGTGGCGAAATACTGGATCGGGTTCTTCGAAGAGCAGGTGCGCGGTGGGCTCAGCGCCCGGCGGCTGGCCGACTTCTTCGGTGGGCACGCACCGCGGCACTTCTTCCGTCATGAACTGGAGCAGTTGCTCGAGGCGGTGGCTCCGCGCTCGCGGTGGGAACCCGGTCTGCACGAGAACATCCGCGGGCTGTTGGCGCTGCACGACCTGCAGTCCGCGGCCGAGGAGTACCTCGAGTCGTCCGGAGCGGTTGAACAGCTCGACCGGGACCTCGCGCACTATTCCGCCGAGGTCGGACTGCGGCCGGTGCTGCCGGACCTGCCGGCGCCCGGGGCACGCGAACGGGCCGACCGGATCTGGCAGCGGGTCTACGACTTCGACAGTGTCGGCGAGTTTTTCGTCGCGCTGAGCGAGGACGAGCGGTGGGCGCTGGTCTCCGGTGGCCTGCCGGACCACGCCGTCGACGTGGCGAGTCTGCCCGTCCGCTGGCGCAATCGGATCAACCGGTACGAACTCGCCCGGCGCCAGGCCGCCGGCCAGGACATCAGCCGGGAACTGGCGAAGCTGGCCGAAGCGGAGCAGCAGGCGGTGCGGCTGCCCGGCCATCCGGCGGTGCACCTGCTGCGGATCGACCGAATGGTGCTGGCCTTCGGCGACATCGACACCGCCGATCACATCGCGGTGCACCGTCGTGACGAGCGCAGGCCCATGGCGGCCGGGATCGCGTTTGCCGCACCGGAATTCTTGGACGTGTTGTCCACTGAGGACGCCGATCAGCCGGCGCTGGTGGTGTTGACCGAGCCCGATGAGTTCGGGGCCGACGTGACCGAAGAAACCCGGCGCTGGGCACCGACCCGCCGGCTCTACGACCCGCACCGGTGGGTCGGCACACCCGTTGTCGACCTGCGGACAGAGGCCGACAACGCAGCCTGGGGGGGCTTGTCGGCAGTGCCGGGACCGGTTCCGGCCGATTTCGAGGGGCTCGCGGACTACCGTGGGCCGAACCGGTCCAGGGCGCTGTCGCTGCTGGAGCATGCCTTGGAAGGCGAATCCGCGGACTGCGCCGACCAGGTCATGATCAATGCCGGAGTGGATCCGGAGTCGATCCGTGGCTCGAACCTGCCCGGGTGGTCCGCCGACGAGTTCAGCGCCGGGATGCAGGGTGTGTGGTTCGGTTTCGAATCCGACGACCTGCCGCAGGCGCGGCAGGGTCTGTGGTATCCGCGCGGCCTCGGATCCGAAACCTCGACCGCGGTGGACAAGATCGCCTTGCAGCTGACCCGGATGTTCCCCGGTGCGGTGGCCACGGTGGTCGAGGAATATGCCAGGGGATCCGAATCCGCGAATGTGGTGGGCGCGCACACCTACGAACTGGAATACCAGGGCAAGGACCACCTCGGCCGCCCGATCATCATCGAACGGCGTTGGGTGCGAACCGAGGCGACGACCGGCACTCTGGAACGCCCGAAGGCGAAGAAGGTCGACACCCGCTACGTGTGGGGCGTGGACCGGCCCGACGTGCACAGGGCCTACGCGATGTTCCGCTTCGCGGACGACACTCCGTTGCTGCCACCGGAGCACGGGCGGGCCGAATACACCGAGAACAACGGCGAAGCCGGGGTCGACAAGCCGCGCACCCGGATCGGGCGGGAACTGCCGCCGATTGGTGACGGTGACGCTGAGTGGGGCGGAATGTTGCCGCCGATTGGTGACGGTGACGGTGAGAGCGATGGTCGGGCGGGGGTTGCCGATCCGGATGGTCGGCTGGGTGGGATGTTGCCGCCGATCGGCGGGGAGGTCGACAGTGACCTGCAGCAGGTCAGCAGGTTGGCTGGGGCGAGTTACACCGCCGATCTGCGGTATGCCCGCCTGCGCCGCGAACGAGACGATCTGATCGTTGACCTGGCCCTCGAAGCAGGTCTGAACCCGAATCGGCCCCTGGCTGAACTGCGGCAGCAGCTGGCGACCCGGCCCGAGGCCACCGATCAGCTGCGGGCGCTCGATGACCAGGAGCAACTGCACCTGCGGCTGCGCGAGGCGAGCCGCGCGCATACCGACGCGCTGGCGGATCAGGCGGCACTGGCGACCCAGGACCCGGAAACGGTGGATGTCGCCACCCACCACCGAGCCCGGGCACGGGTCGCGGCCGCGGCCCAGGAGCTGGAAGACATTGTGGCGCGGTTGGGAATCCGTGAGGGTGGCCTCGGCCACCACGCGGAAGCTGTGGCGGCGGTGCAGACGCTGGCCGACGTTGTCGGTGACGAGCACGTCCGGCGTCCGGATTACGTGGCCTTCGGTAGTTCCCCCGGGGATGTGCCCAGCAGCCTCGATGCCCGGATGCTGCGTTATCCGAGCCACGACTACCTGGTGCGGGAGCTGGTGCACCTCGGCCCGGGTGCTGCTGCGCTGGTGGTGGACGCGTCCGCGACCGGGGTCCGTTATTACGTGCTGACCAACCGCGACGGTGTGATTCTCGAAATCGACCGCAGCACTGGGGAAGTGGCGCCGTTCGTCCCCGACTCCGATGACCGGCGGATCCTGGAAGGCGCGTTCTACGGTCCGGACGGTCCGGTTCATCCGAAGGACGGCGACTGGGACCCGGCCCCGCAGTTCGACCCGACCAGCTCGCTGGAACAGCGTCGGGAAGAGGCGTTCCGGCTCTACGCCGCCACCCAGGCTCAGCTGCAGCAGCACGGGCGTATCGATGATGCTCTCGGGCGGCTGGACGGTCTCGCCGCGCAGCGGCTGACGGCGATGCTGGACCACCACGTCACTACGCTCGAATACCAGGAACTGGCAAAGAAACTCGGCCTGGACTCCCGGACGTTGAGCAAGCAGCAGCTGGCGCAGCTGCGTCGGACACCGATGCCCCCAGTGCAACAACGCGACAACGAGTTCCAGCGGGCAGCCGATGCGTCGATGCCCACGCAACCGTGGTCCGAGCTGGCCCTGCTCGCCGCCGAGCTGGAGCGACTGGACGGGCAGGTGCGCGAGCTGGACCGACAGATCGCCGCGGCCGTCGAGGCGCTGCCGGACCCTGCGGTCGGCCCCGGCGCCCTGGACCGATTCTGTGCGGCGGCGGCGGTGATGGTGCTGGCGACCGTGACCGGCAATCCGGACATCGGGCGACTCGATTGGGACAACAGCGAACGGGGCACCCCGAACTACGCGACCGCCGCAGTGCTCGGCGCCCAGCTGCGCAGATTCCCGGGTGGAGACGAACAGATGCGGCGGGTGCTGTCGGCCCTCGGCGACGGCGCGTCCATCCTGATCTCGGACAACTACCGGGGCGAGGCCGGGGCGCATGTGTACGCGATGGTCAACGTGCGCGGGCGGATCATCGTCGTCGACTGGGGTACGCAGATCAAGGGTGCCCGGCCGAACGCAGGCGTGGATGTCGAAGTGGCCGAAGGCTTCGTGTTTTTCGGCCGTAATCCGTTGCACCCGATGGACTCCGAGGTCCGGGCGCGGCTGGACACGCTGACCCGGGAGCGTGCGGGTGCACTGCGAGCCGGAAATACCGCCGATGCGGATCAGCTGCACCGTGCCGCCTACGGCCTGCTCCACGGTTCCGGCCGGACCGAAGCGCCGCAGTATTCGACCGGGTTCGACAGCTCCTACCGGTCGCTGCTCCAGGACCTCGACCGCACGCTGTTGCAGCAGGTGCTGGGCCCGCTGACCGACCGGGTGCATATCGTCGACCGAAACACCCGCTATGACATCGGCTTCGACACCGAAGGCATGCTCTGGTCGGAAATAGACGACCTGCGGGAACAGCTGCAGGCGCTGGGCCCGGCGCTGCAGCGGGTCGGCTGGGGCGAATGGCACCGGATCACGCTCGACAAGCTTGCCGGTGCCGCCCGCAACGCTCCCGCACCGCGGACTGTTGAACCCCCGGAGCCCCCTCGGCTGTCGCCGGATCCGGAGGCCCGCCGCTTGCCGTTGCCGCCGGAAGGCGATGGCGTCGCGGAGTGGATGAACGTCACCGGGCACGCGCCGGATGTCAAGGGCGGTCCGTTCAACTGCGGTCCTCTGGTGCAGTGGTTCGTCCGCGATGCCGCCCCCGGCAGCGCGGGCGCGGCGATGGCCCCGGCGGATTGGAACGATCAGGCTATCGCGATGTCCGGTATGGACAAGGTCGAGTTCGTCGCGGGCATGAATATCGGTTGGGCCGAGCAGCACTTCGGTATCGGTATCGCGGGCCTGGCCGCCATGGTCGAGCACGTACGCCTAGTTGGTGGGGTTTTGGTCGGCGGTGTCGACCCGGACGGTAACGGTCTCGGTCACGCCTTCGCTGTGGCGAGGGTGGATGAGGATTTCGCCAGGAAGATGAACGCCTTGCCTGCCTCGGCGCGTGGTGAGGCCTTCGAGGTGGGCGAGGTGGTTGTCTTCGACAACGCCGGAGGTGGTTTGCTGCGCGGTAAGGCGGTCGAGGACTGGGTGGTCTCCGGTTGGGTCGGTTTCGCGGAGGTCCACGTGGCGGGCCTGGATGCCGACGGCTCGGCGATGGTGCGTGAGGATGAACTCGCCGCCGAGGTACAGGCACGGCGAGGTCCGGCGCCGAAGCTGGGAGCGGGACCAGATCCGTCGGACCCGTCGAACACGGACGCCCCCGGCGACGGCACTGAGGGACGACAGCCAGACCCCGGACGGATGGCCGAGGAGCAGGACGCAGACCCGTCCGTCGACCAGTTGGAAGCCGAATCTCGCAGCCCGCTGGACGAGATCGAACGGCACGCCGACAAGCCATCGGCCACTGTTCCCGATCCGGAAGGCGATGGTTCGACGCTGCCGACCGCACCCCGCGACCAGCCACACCCTGAATCCGGTGATCCCGAAACCGCGGCCGCCACCGTCGAAGCGGAGGCGTTCGAGCTGCCGCCGCAGCTGGTTGCCCTGTACGGCGACCTGCGGGACGAGCCACAGCGCTTCCGGGGCGACCTCGAGGACTATATCGACCTGTATCGCCGCCACTACGGACTGGACACGACCGTGGATGCGGCGGATGTCGTGGCGGATCTGCTGCTTCCCGGGTCACTGACCTGGCATTTCTGGTTCACCGAGCTCTCGGGGGCACGTGATGCGTTGGCCGCGTGGTTCGGGATATCGCCGGAAGAGCTGATGGACGACGACGCGGTCGAGGAAGAACTCGCGAACCGGCGAGGGGCGAACGGCGAGGTGGAGGAGAAATTCGAGCGGCTGCACAAGATCATGCAGTGGGTCGCGAAAGCCGGCCGCTTGCAGGGACGGGCCGAGGAGATCGGCGCGTTGGCCGAGGCGCTGCGCGGTGCCCGGGCGCGGTTCGAGCAGGGTGTAGGGTCCGTCGACGGTATCCGTCGGCTGACCGCACAGGCTGCTCGACTCGACGCGGTGGCAGGCCGGATCCGGCAGTTGGAGAACTTCCGGGCACCGATCGGGCAGCAGTTGGATCTTGCCGCCGACGCCGAACGGGCCGCGCAGCTGACGCAACTGCGCGAACAGTTGCGCACCGGACTGGAGGAGTTGGCGCTCGACCCGGTCGGTGCGGTCCGGGACGCGGCCGGTGTCACCGTGGGAACCGAATTGCTGCGCGCCAGGGCCGAAGCATTGGTGGCGCGTGGTACGGCCAGGGAGCAGTTCTCCGATACCAGTGCCGCCCTGCGTGAGCCGGTCGACCGGACGGACCTGCGGGCCGAACATGCCCGGCTGCACGAGGAACGGGTACTGAAGCTGGCCGGTATCGCCGCGATGCTCGGCGTGTCGCCGGAACAGCTGACACCGGGCCTGATCGCGGCGACAGCGGTGGAATTGTTCGACCGCGAAGCCGGCCTGGCGTGGGAAGCGACAGTGCGGCGGCTGGAGGACCTCGACACGCTCCTGCGGGTGCTCGATGCCTTCGTCGCCGCGGACGATCGGGTGCGCCGGATCGACGCCGCCGAAGCCGCGTTGGCGCAGGTGGCCGCCCAGCGCGGCGTGGCGCGCACCCGGTACACAGAAGCTCACCGCGCCCATCGGAAACGCTTTGGTGACAAGCAACTCCCGCCGCGGCCGGACCATGTGTCGACGGCGTTGCGAGAACAGCTCAGGGCAGCTTTCGTGGCAGTGACGCAGTTGCCGGGGTGGAGCGAGCCTGCTGCGACCCCCGCCGCGGTTCGCGGTTGGGTGCAGCGGATCGGGCCGGACGCGGGTGAACAGCTCGACACCGCGGAGCGGTACCTGAGTCTGCACGAATTGCACAGTGCCGCTGTGGATTACGATAGCTGGGACCTGCTCGGGTACCGATTGTCGGCCCAGGCGCAACGACTCGAGAGCGTTGTGGTGCGCCGACGCGAGGTCGCCGGTCTGCACGCAGGGGTCGGCAACGAGGTCGCAGTGCTCGCCGCCTGGCTCGGGGTGGCGCCCACCGACAGCGAGACCCGCCCGAGGACGTTGCGCCGCGAACGGGAAAAGGCCCGTAAAGAGCTGGAGCAGCTGGTCCGGGACTCGGATTCGGACGTGCTGCGCAGCGAACTCGTCGAGGGCAGGCTGCCCCTGCGGCGGGTGCCCGCGCTACGGGACCTGCTGCTGCCGCGGCACGAATCGCTGCGCTTCGCAGCTACGAAGGTGATCGGCTACGGCGACTTGGCCGAAATGGCGACCCGCCGCAACGAACTGGCCGCGATGCTGGCCCAGCAAGATCGTCACCTGGACTCCGGTCTGGCCGAACTGGCCGACCGAACCTCGGAATCGGTGGCCACCGAAGGCCTTTCACTGAGTTCGACCGACTTCCTGCCCCCCGACTCCGACCGCCGGGTCCTGCCGGGCAACTGCCTGCCGATGGCAGGCCGAGCCGCGATGAACGCGGTGGGTGCGCCGATCCCGCCGGGACTGGCCGGCTTCGTCGCGGGCACCGAAGGGGTGACCGCCCGCGACGCGGCGAAACTGCTGCGCGCCACATGGCATCCGGGCGGTTTCGACTCGATGGACGACATCCGCGCACACCTGATCGCCAATGGCGGCGCGGTGGTCGCGGTGATGGTCTTCGACGGCTTCCGGGACATGACCGTAGGTGCCCACGCGGTGTGCGTGAAACTCGTCGGCGACCGCGTCGTCGTCGTGGATGACGACGGTGTCGAAGTCGACTACGACGACTGGGTGCGCCCGGACGGTGTGGCCGGCATCTTCGGTTTCGTCTTCAACGCCGACGGCACCGCCGCCCTCCCCCTCGCCGACGGCGAAGAACCGGGGCAGGTCGGTGTCGACTTCGAGGACACCAACATCGGCGCGCGGCCGGATCCGGGCGGGGGCCGGATCCGCGGCTTGTTCGGTCGGCGTGCGAAACTGCAATCAGTCCGTGCCACGGCTGATGGGGCCGGATTGCCGCAGCCGAGGCCGCCCCGCAGCCTCGGAGACCCCATTGGCCTCCCATCGACCGGCGACGACAGCTCGGAGGTCGAGGATGTGCCGGAGCCTGGTCGCGGCGGCCAGGGCAAGCCGGCGCCCCGAATCGGCCGCGGACAACGCGACGGGGCGCTCCTCTCGGGCGGGGAGGACGTTCCATGGGTCGGTGACGGCACGGCTGCGCCTGGCCAGGTACATGTCCCGCCGTCTGGAGAACCTGTCGGGCCGAATGCGGTTCCGGAAGTATTTCGGTCGGCACACGAGGATTTGGTCGTCGAACGGGCCGAGGCAGCGGCGGAATTGGCGAAGGCGGTTGCGAAGACAGGCGCCGACCTGGATGCCTTGCAGTCGGATCGGTTCGAACAAGAGCTGGAAGCCGCTCGGCAGCGCCTGGACGAACAAGGGGTCTTCGACGCGGACCGCTACGACACCGACTTGCGAACGGCGACCCTTCGTTACCGCGAGGTCGCCGCGATGGTTCGCCGGCTCGAGGAACTTGGTGGGGTGTCGAAAGGTGCGGCGCCGTTTCGGCACCGGCTGTTGACGAAGCATGCTGCCGCGGTACTGAGTCGGCAGGAAGCGTTGCGGAGTCTGCGTGAAGCTGCCGCCGCGGCGGCAGCCGACCTGGTGGCGCTGCGGTCGGAGGCGCGAGCCGAGACCGAGATGGACAGGTTGCAGGGGCAGATTCCCGATGACGACTATTGGGAGCTCTCCGCGGCGCAGATCCTCTACGTCGAAAAGTCGGAGTCGGTAAGCCATTCGGAGCGGGCCATCGTGACACACGATGCCGTGGTGGAACATCGTGTCGACACTTCGGATCCGAATGAATCCGATCCCGTGCAAATAATTCAGAGTTGGTCGGCAGACCAGCGCGAAGCGACCGTGGGGTTCAGCTGGGGTGAAGCAGGGGCGGTCGAAGCTGCCGCGTCGGCGTTGGGGGACAAGCTGCGGGAGTGGGGCTGGCGTGACCCAGGTCGGATCGCCGCGGCGATGGAGGTGGTGCGTAACGCCGGACTCGGTGCACTGGAATTCATCCGGGAATTCCCTGAACCGGAGGAGTTGGAACAGTTCGGAAACTTGGCGGGGTTCGACGGAGCATTTCAGAGCGCTCGCATCGGACAGGCTATGGAACACGTCTCCATTCGGCGCATTTTGTCGACGCCGTGGGTGCTACTGACGGTGCGATGGTCGGAGGATGCCGATATCCGATCGCTGTCTGTATCTGTCGAATGCAATCAATACCGCATGCAGGGGCCGTTGCCTGAAGAACTCTTCTTGGGTGTAGAAGAGCTTGTCCCGCATCACAGTGCCGCCGCGGTGGGGGCGGAGGTCTACCGGTCGCTGAAGGCCGCCGAGCGGTCGGGGGTCGAGCCCAACGGGGAAGCCTGGGCGCATTTCGAAGAGCCGCGTGCTGTGGATGAGCCGGCGCGAAGCCGAGTCGACGGTGACGAGGTGTCCGAGCCTCCGGACCAGGCGACACGGGATTTCGAGGCCAAGCGACGGGTGGTCGAGAAACTGTACGACGATCACCATGTCCGGTTGCTCGGATGGGAGGCCGAGGACGTTCTGGTGGACGCTCTGGAGTCCGCCGACCGCGAGTTGCGTGACCTGATCGCGGAATACGGTGGCAGGCACAACCTTCGGGAAGTGCGTTTCGTCGATCCGGATGTGTTGAACCGCATCTCGGAAAAAGCCGTGGGACTGGCGAGTTCCTTCGGGACCAGTTATACCGCGACACACGCGAATTATTACTCGGTCATCGAGATCGATCGAAAGGCGGTGACCGACCGGAAATGGTCCGCCGAGACACTGCAGAACGGGCGGGAGACCTTCTGGTGGGGCCGGTCGCCGGGGGGCCTGATCTCTCATCTCCTACGTCACGAGTTCATTCATGTGTTGGATCGGTCTCGCGGAATCACCAGGTCTCGCGGCAGCTTGATAGCGGGAATGAATAGGGCCTTCGACGTTTTTCACAGCCGCGGGTTGCCGCCGTCGCCCCTTACATTCGTCGGCTGGTCGTGGCTGCTTCCGCGTTATGTCTTCGTCGATGGCGACCCGGCAAAGGAGTGGAAGGAACAGGAGGTGCTGGCGGAGGGGGGCGTAGCCGGGGCACGGGACGCCTCTTTGGCGTTGGACGATCCGGCGCGGGTGGCATACGGGCTGTCGCATGGACTCGGCGCGGAAGAGTTCGCGCACACCATGGCGGACTGGGAGCATACGCGACTGCGCGTCGCGTATGGGAGCCGAAGTTTCCTGCGGCGGTTGGTGCAGAAAGTGCCCGCTCCGGCGCCCGCCGCCGAGGGAAACGGGGCGTATGCGCGTCCGTCTGTGCCGTGGTCGCACGAGGACTACCTGTGTGGTCCGTTGACGATGCACGACGTCGGCGCGGTGACGGGCAGGGCTGGTCTCGACAAGTTCACCGCTGGGCTCGGGGGGATGCGGGTCAGTCGCATCGAAAAGGTGATGGGCGGTCGCAAGCAAGCTTTCACGAACATCGGCGAGGCCGTCGCCCGGTTGGAGGAGTGGGGTGCGCGGCGCGATGAGGAGAACCCGGGCAGTGGCAAGGACGTGGGCCTGTTGGTATTCGAACCGACGCATTCCGGAAAGCGCAGGGGGCGCGGGGATGTCGGCCACATGTATTGGCTGGTTCGTCGGGTGGACGCGGACGGAACCGTCCGGATCGAGCGGCGAGACCCGGGCAAGGGAGTGTTGCAACCCAATTTCGTGGAGTCGCGGGAGTCGGCTGGGCGTCCGGTGTTCGGCATGTTCCTCGACGCCGACGGCGAGCGGGTCGAAGTCGCCGACGCCGACGGCGTTGTGTGGACCAGTCATCGCGACTTCCGTGTCGGCGCGTCCGGCCAGGACCGGTCGGCGCGACCCGCTCCGCCCGGTAGCGACCCTGCCGTTGCCGTCTTGCTGGAGGCTGTCGACCCTGAACGGCTGGTGTTGTTGCGCGAAAGCCTCGTTGCGGAACGTAATGCCGCAGCATTGGATTGGCTCGAGACGGCGTTGCCCGAGGATGAGGAGCGCTACCAGAGGTTGCGCGACATGGTTGTCCGGCTCGATAAGTTGCGCGCCGTCGTCTATCAACCCGATCCCATCGTCAGGTCGGATCGACTTCGGTTGCTTGTGCACCACTTCCACGCCGTCGCGGAGTGGTTCGACGCATTGGTAAGCGCCGACAACGCAACTTCGCTGTTCAGGCAGGTCCCCGACAACAGCATCGACGAGCACGAACGACGGGCAGTCGAAGCTGTCGACCGCTACCGAACAGCCGACGACCGAGTCCGCGCTCTCGCCGACGCGTTGGGCGCGGCCGAGTCCGGCAGTGCACCCGATCCCCGAGCGGTAGCGCCCGAGGCGTTGGAGAAGCCAGAGCAATCGGCGCCGAAGTATGGCGGTAGCGATGCGCCGCAGCGAGTTCGGTTTCGGGACGGTCACGAGGCCTGGGATTTCGAAAGACGATCGCGGTACGGGCACGAAATCTGGGATGAGGTGGTCAGTCAGCTGACCGACGACGAGCGCGCCTTGCTGAGTCGTTTCGCGTCGCTGGCGCAATCCGATGTGGAATTCGTCGCTCTGGTCGATGCCACGTTGCGCGGAGAGCGTGAACTCACTCCAGAGCTGGCCCGGATCATCGAGATCATCGACGACGTTCTGACTCGGTGTCCGGTGGCCGAGCCGATCATGGTGACCCACGCTATCCCTGACGCTGCACTGGACATGACCAGCGATCTAACTGGAACAATCCACCGACTGGACGAATTCGTGCCAGCGGTGATCGGGAAGCTCCCCAGACTGAGTGGACTCTTTTTCCACCTAGAACTGACCGTTCCCGCGGGCACTCCGGCGTTGTTCCTGACCGGATTGTCACCCACCCAGCATTCCGTTCCCGGCCTCCTGCTGGCCCGCGGGATGCACTACCGCATCGACAGGGTCGTAGACCAGGGTAGCGGTGAGTGGCTGATTCAGGCGACGGTTGTCCCCGAGCCGGGTCCGCGATCCACTTCCGGACCCGACCAGGCGACACCGCCTGCACGAGAACAAGGGCCGCGAACGGAAGGGCAGAGCGGGGCAGTCGATCCTCGAGTCGTGGTCGGCTCGCCCCAATGGCGAGATCATCACGAAGTCGATTTGATCTCGGCTGCGGGCGTGACGGACAGGGGCGGGCAGCCCGGCCGGCAGCACAAGGTGAACGAAGATTTCTTCGCAATCACAACGGCGGATATCGCCGGCGAGCAGTGGACTTTGGCAGCGGTAAACGACGGCGTGTCCAGCCAGGGCCACAGCGAAGAAGCCGCGGAGATAGCTGCCGAAGCAGCCACTGCTGTTCTGCATCAGGAAGCTGCCCGTGTCCGGGCCGGCGGCAGACCGGACCCGGTGAAGACCATGAAAATAGCGGCCGAGGCCGCGCACCGTGCCGTTCACGCCCTGATATCGGAGAAATACGCCGACTCCGAACTTCCTCCCGGATGCACCATGGTGCTGGCGCTGGTGACTCCGACACAGATTCTCACCGACGTGGTCGGCGATTCCATCGCGTACTGGATCCCGCTCGACGGCGGACCCGCGATCCGGCTGACCGAGGATGACTTCTATCTCGCGGAATTGGCGAAGCGACGCGGCACGACGGTGGAGGCACTGAAGGCATCGGGGTTCAACCCATCGGTCTCCACCCGTTTTCTGGGTAAGGACTTCGAATGGCGAGGGCCGGAGCCCAAGGTCCACAACCTCACCGGCAGAGGAATTGTGGCGCTGTTCTCGGACGGCGCCGTGAAGATCCATTCCAAGGACAAGTCGAGCGCGGACACCGTCGAACAGAAGATCGCGGACAGCGTCAGGCACAAGCTGGAGCAATCCTCGGGTAGCCTGCTCGGCGCGTCGAGAGCGATCGTGCAGCACGCCATCGATATGGGTGAACACGACAACGTCACCGCTGTCCTGATGGACCGCCCCTGGAGCAAATCCGGTTTCGAGGTACTCGCAGGGCAACTGCGTGCGCACAGTGGACCTTCTACACCGCAGGATGGTTCCGCGCCGTATCACCCCTCCGCCTCAGCGCGCCGTCCCGGCGGTGGGCTGCCGCTGGCCGATCCGGTGGTGGCCGAGCCGGTTGTCTGGGTGCGGCACGGCCTTCCTGGGCATGGCAATGATTGTGTGCCGGTGGCGTTCGGGGAGTTGGAGCGGGTGCATGGCGCGGGGTTGGTGGATTGGTCGGGGTTGGGTGCGGTCGGGCCGGAGGGTGTGTCGGGTAGTCGGATTGTTGGTGCGTTGCGGCGGCATCGGCCGGTAGGTGTTGCCGATCGGGCTGTTGATGTGTTGCGGCATCGTCCGGAAGGTTTCGCTGATCGCGAGGCGGTTTTTCGGGAGGTGGCGGGGCGTGGTGTGAATGCCGCGGCGGTGATGTTCGAGGTGTACGACGACACCGGTATGGGGCATGCGGTGCTTTTGGTGCACAAGGGCGCTGGTCGGGTTGTGGTTCGTGAGGGTGACCTGGAGACGGACTTCGAGCAGTGGTGTAGGGATCGTCCGGATCCGACTGGTGTGTGGGCGGCTGTGGTCGACGAGAACGGCGATCTTGTGATCGGCCTGGGCAAGCCGGAGTCGCCGCTGTTCCCACTGGACAGGACCTTCGGACAGAAACCGGAATTCTCCGATAACCCTCCCGACGCCACACATACTGAACCGCCAAGTGGCGGCCGTGTTCCCCCGGGAGAACCGCACGCGCGCACGTTCGGTGAGGTGCGTGATCAATTCGGGCCGGAGATTTTCTGGATGGTGTTGTCCGAGGTGGGTGATCGGGGGTTGGCGCAGGCGATAACCCGAGATGTATTTGCGTATGCGGAGTCTCGTCTCGGGGTGATCGCCGAAAAGCGTGGTCTCGCCGATGGGCTGCGTGAGGTCGTTCATCGCGTCATGTTCGAGCGGTTGCGCGGGGGGATTCTGGCGGCGTTGCGGGATGCGGAGGTAGCCGAATCCGCGCTGGAATACTGGGTGTTGGCCGAGACGAGCACAGTGACGATCGAGCAGTGCTTGGCACAGCTGCGCTCCGGCTGGCGCCAATGGTTGGTGTTGCGGTTCAGGGAGGGGAAGTCGCGGGCCGAGGCTGCGGTGGCGAGGCGCTTGGGTGGTGCGAGCGCGGACACGATCGCGAAGCTGGAGCTCGATGCGATCCGTGGGTTGTCGGCCAAGTTGATTGCTGCCGATTTCGGCGTAGATCTTCCTGTCGACCAGCCTGAGCCGGATGGGCCGGCGTATCAGCATGGTGTGGACGTGCTGCCGCCGGTGGATTCGCAGGAGTATGCGGAGTTGCTGTCAGCGGTGGAGGAAAGGGTGCATCCGAAGGTTCGGGATGCGATGGCAGGCGATCTCGGGGCGTTGCTACGTGCTATCGATGGCCTTCCATCGTCCGACCAGCGGAAATTTTGTGCCCTGCGGATCTTCCAGGGTTTGTCTCTGGAAGAGACGGCAACGGCGATGGGCAACAGCACCTTGGCGCGGGTCAAGGGGCTACGGGACCGTGCCGGGACGGCGTTGGCCGAGCGACTTCCTGCCGAGGTCGGCAAAAGCGCCGAACCAGCGCCTGCCGAGCAGACCAGCGCCGCGATCGAGGGCTCGAGCCCAGCTGGTGACTCGAGTGCGGCTGGTGGTGGCGAGGCGTCGGTCACCGGCCGCTACCGGGCGTTGGATTTGGTAAAGGCGGCTTGGCGGGACGACCGCGCCGCAGTGCTTGTCGCGATGGGGCGACTCACCCGCTTCGAGCGGAAGTCCATCCGGCTGCGGATTATCGAGGGGCTTTCTCTCGCCGACATGGTGACGGCGATGGCAGATGCGAAGCGCAGCGAAGCGGGGCTCAGCCAACTGTATAAAAAGGCCATCCGCAACTTGGCCGAAGAACTCACCGGTTTCAGGGCACTGACGAATGCTGAGGCAAGGGCGCGGGTCAGGGCGGCTCAGCGCTACGACGCAGCGGGCTTCGAGCGTTTTGTTCGGGAGCTGGGCACCGATCAACTCAACGCTGACGAGCGGCGGCTCGTCGAACTGCGATTCCTGGAGAACCTCGAGCACGGCGCGATTGCGGCCGTTATGGATAAATCCGAGTCTGCGGTCGAGAAGCTGCAGGACCGCGCCGTCGGAAAATTGGCAGTGCTGCTGATGGCCGCATTGCTTCCCGACGGTGAAAAGTACACCGTCCTCGGTACGGTCCGACCAGCCACCGCCGATGATGTGGCCCGAGTGGTCGGGGTGAGCCGGAAAACGGTCGACCTGGTGCTCAGGGGTGCGAATCCGGTGGACCCGAGCACTGTGCGACGTCTGCTGGCCGCCGCCGAGGTACTCGGGTATCAGCCAGGCAGTGGTGAAACCCATACGGCCGTGCGGACGTTGCCCGATCGGCCGCCCGCGGAGTCGCCGGTTCCGGCAGTGGATGATGGTGCGGCCGAGTATGTGGAATCGGCGCACAGTCTCAACTGGTGCGTGCCATTGGTGTTGGGAGAGTTGGCGGATTCCGGTGTGACGGGTGTGCGGATACTCGAGAATGTCGGTTTGGCGGGGGTTCTGGCACCGGTCGCCCAGGATGCGATGGCCGGTTGGATGCTGGAGATCCCGGTCGATCCCGACCGCCCGGACGATCCGCATGCGGCGGTCAAGCGCCAACTGATTCAGCTCGGCAAGGGTGCACAGGCTGTTATCGTCGACGAGTACGCCGACGAGCATCACGACATGGTCGACGGGAAGCCGGTAGGCGCCCACATGTACCGATTGGTGAATGTGGACGGGCACCGGATCGAGGTGCGGGATCCGGGGCGTGGCCGGGTCCACGAATACCCGCCGGTCGCCGGGCGGCGGTTGAAGGGCTCGTGGTCGACGTTGTTTGCCGCGGACAAGAGTCGGGTGCATCCGCTCGAATCCGAGAGGCCGGCAGAATATTCGGGGATTCTGCCGGAATCGTATATCGGCAAGGGGTTGCCGCTGGATGAGACCTTCGGGCGGAATCCCGATGATGAGCGGCCGCCATCGGCCGCCGAACGCGGAACGCGGCATTCGGATTCGGCAGAACCAGCCTCGGTGGAGGACGGCCCGGCTGCCGAGTTGCTGCGTACCGTGATGGCGGCTGACCGCGAAGCAGTGTTGTCGGTGATCGCGGAACAGGCTGAGCCACAACGAGAATTGCTGCAGCGGGTTTTCGTGGCAGATCCGCCCAGGTCGGTGGATGGGGCGGCGCGACGGTTGGGATTGTCCCCGGGGGAGGCAGACCAGCTGCGGCAGGGGATCGCCGCGACGTTGGAGCAGTTGGCGATTCCGGTCCAGATATTGAACGCGCAGAAGAGATTCCGGCTACAGACAATTTTGCGTAAACGCCCATGGGAAGGTGTGGTCGCGCTTCGCGAACTGGGTGCGCATGATCGACTGCATCTGGCGTGCGTCGAATTCCGGATACTGGTGGACGTCCCCAGGTCGCTCGAGGGGTTCGCCGCGGAATTGGGCATCTCCGCAGCAGCGGTGATACGCCACGAGCGTCTCGGTGTGGAATGGTTGACAACGTTCTTCGACGATCGAATGCCGTTGGGCACGGCGGCGATCTTGCTTGTGCATGCCCGCGACCACCATCGCGATGTGTTGGACCGGGTGCTGGATCTGTTTCATGCACACAGCGCCGTACAGTGCGGACTGATCCGAACGTGGCTCGCCGACGAGGCTGTGGCATCGGCCGCCGCCCGACGCCGGTTCATAAATCAGCCCGCGTTGCAGAACGCCGCGAAACGCCTGGCTTCTTGGCTGGCGACGGAACTGGATCCGGTGGCGGAAGTAGAACGTCGGGAACGTTTCGACCGCCAGGTCGATCGAGTGACGGTGCCTGACACGTCACCTGCTGCTCAGGCGCGATGGTCGGAAGCCAGGGTCGAAGCCGCGGTCCCGCCTGATATCGCGACGGCGAATGTCGCGAACGCGGAAGCGGGCTATTGGCTCAAGTGGCTGGCCATGTGGTGGGGTGCTACCCGTCACGGCATCCGCGACCTGGACCCGCATCCCGATGGCCACCGGCCGGATCCCAGCACCGTGTTGGAGCATTGGCCGAACCGGTATGCCGAGACACTGGCCTCCGACCGGCCCCTGGACACGTTGTACGCGGCGTTCCGCGAGTTCCTCCGGATAGAGCCGTTGCCGGCGGGCGGCGTGGCTGTCCACAACGACGGACACGGCCCACGCACGCTGTGGATAATGGCTGCCGAGTTGGCGGTGATCTACGAGCTCGGGTTCCCTTTCAACGCGTCCGAGGATGCGGTGCGTGAAGCCATTGAACGTGTTCGACCAGAACGGTTGACCGCGATCGCAGCGGTGCTGGAACCGGTCGACACGCGGAACGCGGCGCGGCTGAAGCGGATGGCGACCCTCGTGGCCAGGTTGTCCGCGGAATCGGAGTTCTTCGCGGACGTGTTGCGGTCGCCGGTCCCCGACACCTGGAGCTGGCCGTCCCCGGACCGACACGAGCAGGCCAGGGCCCTGTCCGCGCCGATCACCATCGACCTGACGGGCCCGGAGGCGCCGGTTTCGGACCTCGTTGTCGATGCCGAGTCGTCGACCTTGGGCGATGTGGTGGCGCGCATCGAGCACGCCCAACACCACCAGCCTCAATTGCTGACGGCCGTCATCGAAGAACAGCTCTACACGAGCTCGGTCAAGAGTCACTCGGTTGCTGTCGACCTGTTGCTGCGACACGGGCCATCTCGATTGCCGGAACTGTTGGCCAGGTCACTCGATATCTCCGTCGAGCAGGCGAAAAGGTTGCTTCATGCGGCGTTGCAGGGGGTGGTCGACCGGCTTTCCGTCGCAGCTGTGTCGACCGAATCTCCTGTGCTGCAGCATGTTCGGTTGCCGGACCTGGTAGAGGACGAGATCCCGGCCGCGTTGACCGAGATCGGTTGCGCGCTCAACTGGCTGAGACTGCGGTACGGATACCTCACATACCACCTGCCCGTCTTCGAACCTGCGGACGACGAGGCGTGGCGGTCGATAACCATTCTGGAGCGGTGGGGCGCTGCCTTCCGCACGCAGTTGCGAGCCGACCCGATGTGGACTGCTTTGTCTAGTAGGGTCGAGAGCTATTTCCCGCTGGACACTGAAGCTGTTCACCCGGTGCTGATCCGCAACGGCGGTCCGGGCCCGGCATTGCTGATGCTGTCGCGGATAGAGGAAATGCTATGGCGCATCGTGGGATCGCCGCTGCAGCCTGGGGAGGACGCGGAACGCAGGGTCGCCGAACTTGTGCACCCGGCTCGGTTGGCTCGGATCGTCGCGAAGCTGGATCCGAGGTCCGACCCCTACGGGTTGGTAGTGCAACTGACCAGCGAGGCCCTCCTGAAGCTCCCCGCGGAATCGGGGGTGCTCGGGTCTGTGGTGCATGGACCCGCGCCGGAGACGGTGGATTGGCCCGCCGCTGTGGAATGGCACCCGGCGTGGGCGAGCATCGCTGTGCGGCCGCCGATGTCCTTGCTCCCGCCGGACACCGGCGGCACGGCGGCAACCGCCGGACCCGCCCCCGACCCGAAGTCGATCCCACCCGCGCCACCCCGAGAACCCGCCACCGGCGAACGGCCGCGACTCCGCCCTACCCCCGCCGATCTGCGCGCCTTGGCGGAACGAAAGCGGAATCCTCCCGCCGCCCCGACGACATTCGCCGCGGCGACCCCCGGAATCGGCCATGAGACATGGGCATTCGGCCCGGCGCTCGGGACACCGCGGGATGTCGCCGATGTCATGGACGAGCTGGGGGTGCCGGAGCGGGAGCGGGAGCCCAATCCGATCGCGAACCCGTTCGGCAGGCGGGGAATGCTTGATTCCGGAGTCTGGTTCGCACATGACCCGCACCTCGGATCGGATGCGCACGCATTCGACCCGTACGTGGCGGGTGTTTCGCGGGCGCGCCGGGAACGCGCCGCGTTGGCCGCACGGCAGTATCGGCTGCGCACGGAAGGCGATCAGGAGGCCGCGGAGTGGTTGGCCGGGCGGATCAGTGAGCTCGACGCGACACTGGAGCAACCGGATTCGCCGCCCGAGCAGGTCGGCGAACCCGACCGCCGTGATGCGGAAAGCATATTGCGCGAGCACGGAATTCGGGCTGTGGGGGTCGACACCGCGAACTCGGACCGGAACCGGGTGGCGGCGATCGCGCGCCGGCTGTGCCATGCACTGGTCGAGCATGTCGGATTCGACGTGCGCGAGATACGGTTCGAACCAATGGACCTGGGCGTGTTCTGGGATGTCGACTTCGATCTGGACAGCGCCGAAATGTCTTTCGGGGTGGGATGGTTTTTCGCCCGGTCGATCACGTTCAACGAACGGTATCTGACCGATCCGAGGCGGCTGGCGCACGACTGGGCGCAGGCGGTGGCGGAGGGGCGGATACGTGGCCCGGTCGACGACCCGGTGACCGGGATGGCCGACCGCGCCATCGCCGCAACCCTGGTCATGACGGGTGGCTGGGCCCCCATCGCCTCGATGATGGAAGCCCTGGCCGCCCGGCACGCGGCCAGCGGCAGCTCCATGGCGCTGGATGCCTGGTATTACGCGCAGTTCAGGGAATTCGGTCGCCTCCCGAACGGCGCGGTCGACGAAACGGCGTTGTTCGTCGAGGCGTTCGCCGCGGTGGAACGTGGCGACGACACCGCCACCGACGGCGACGTGGTCTTGCACACGTTGCTGCGCGACAGCGGCCGGGAAGAGATCCGTCGGCAGGAGTGGGTCGCGGCCATCGCCGCGCAACACCGCACCGCGTCCGAGGCGGAACAGCAGGCCAAGCAGCAACTCACCAAGCGGTTGACCGACCGCGGCTTCCACGTTTGGGGATTCGACAACCGGCTGATCCCGGTCCAAATCGTGCGCGAATACGTCGAGACGGTGGAAACCCTGGCGGACCGATACCGCTTTCTCGACTCCTTGGAGCGGTACGACATGCTGGGCTGGCCGGACCTGTGGATCGATGTGCCACACGGCGAGATGGACGGCACGTCGGATGTGGCGGACATGCTGGTCGAATTCCACGAGGACGGCCGGATCGCCCTGAACCCGCTGTGGGCGGCGGCGCCGGAGGAACTGCGCCGCCGGGTACGCGCCGACCTCGCCGCAGGCAGGCGGCGCGGCGACCCCGAACACCCGACCGCCGGGCTGATCATGAACGCGCTCGCTCGCTGGGTGTCCGACTTGGTCGAACCCGACCAGGCCGCGATCGACAACCCGGGTATCCAGCCCGAAGTCGACAAGCTGCGAGCCCTGTTCGGGTCGATCGACACCGGCGAGGTCGGGTTCGACGACTGGTTGCACACCCAGTTCTCCGAATCCTGTTTCCCCGAAGGCGTTTTCGATCCGGCTGAGGCAGTGGTGGAGTCGTTCATGCTGGGCGAGCTCGACCTGGAGCGCACGGCGGGTGAGGACCTCCTGCATCGCCACCTGCAGGACCGGATCGCCGCCGCTGCCGAGCGCGCGGGCACGGACCGGTCCGAGCCGGCGCCGTTGCCGTTGCCGCCACCTTCAGAGGAGCCGGTGGCCGAGGCGGCCGTCGACCCGAGTGTGCTGGTGGACGAACAGGGCAGGCCGAGGCCCGAACTGGCCGCGGCATTGAACCTCTCGCACGAGCAGGTGCCCGCCGACATCGACGAGACGCCCGTGGTCACCGCGGAGGACGACAGCGCCGGGTGGCGGGCGCAGAACCCGCACGGAGTGCTGCTGGTCGATGAATACGGCCCGCTCGGCGGCGATTCCGGGCTGCAGATGCCCCGCGACCACGCGATGCTGATCGCCGATGCGGCGATAAAGTCGAACCACATCGCCCAGGGGTTCAACAACCGCATCTACTACATCGGGGAATACGTGGTGCTGGTGGTGAAACCGGTGCAGGGGGTGGACCCGAAGCAGTTCCCACAGCACGTGATGTTGACGGAACTGGCCAGGGCCGGGGTGGTGAAATCAACTCGAGTGTTGCACGTGCTGACAAACTTCCGATTGCCGGAAGGCACTGTGGTCGACGAGTCCGCACCGGTGTTGATCATGGAGCGGAAACGCGGGCGGGTGCCGACGCAGGAGGAGTTCTATCGGCTACGGCCGAAGATCCTCCGGGATCTGAAAACGATGACCGAGCAGTTGCGCACGGTCGACCAGGAACCACTGCGCCGCTACCTTCCCGCGAACACCCCGACGAACGTGTGGGAGTTCGCCCGTTACCTCATTGCCGAACGACGAAAAGTCTTCCGGCAGTTCGCGGCCGCAGGGATGCGGGGAAAATTCCGGGATCTCGGCATCGTCAGTGATGATGTCGCCGACCCGTACGCGGTGTTGGAGCCGTTGATCCCGCTGCTGGTGCCGGAAGATCTCTGGCCCGGGCACGGCGACTGGATTCCGGACAACATGTTGATCGCGGACGACGAGTTGCAGGTTGTGTTGGACTGGGAGCTGGGGCTGTTTGCCCCGGAATCGTACAACTGGGCGATCCTGCACTACCGCGGTGTCCCCGGCTACGTTCCCAGCAGCCTGGGCGGGCCGAACATGTGGTTCTGGTTGCTGGTGTGCCACATCGCGCGCACCGTGGACGACGCCTCCCGCCAGGTCCCGGGCGGTCGAGACACCACCTACCTGGCCAGTCTGGTTGTGTTGCACATGCTGCACGGCCGCAATCCGAGGGGGGCCGCGGAAGTGGTGCGCCGGGCTACCGGCAGCGTACCCCGGGTCGATATCGGAACCGAACCGAAAATCACCATGCTGATCCTCCGGGAGGAGGGCGTCGTCTACAACGACGAGCTCATCGACCAGGCCGCCGCGGCCGCGGTCGAATTCGTCGGCCACCAAGTGGCGGAATGGCCGTCCTACAAACGTTCGGCGATCAGAAACCTTGTCAACCTGGCGGTTTCCCACGCGCTCACCGAATCGCATGGGAAAGTCGTGGTCATGGTGGACAAGGCGGCGCTGCCGGAATGGAACCGCATGGTGCGGTTCACCGTGTCCAGCGACGCCCCGGTGCTGTTGGACTGGTCCTTCCTCCCGGACGACATGCGGGACTGGTTCGGGGAATGCGAATCGTCCTTCGTGACCGACCCTTACGAGGGATTGACCAATGCGGCCGTATTCGTCAGTCGAACAAGATATTTCGGCACCATCAGCGCCGACAAAGCGATGGCGGCCATGGCGCGTTCCTTCCACCGACTCCTATCCGAACCCGACTCCTACTACCGGCATCTGGGCGTGCCGCAGGACCTCCGCGGCGAACTGCCCCGAGACGAGGCGTGGAACCTGTTGCAGCTAGCGGCGCAGTGGGCGGTCGGCCGGGTGGAGGGGCCGCACTGGGAGGGCGTCGCGGTCGGTGACGGGTACTGGGTGTGCTGGGACATCCCGGACCGGACCGAATCGCCCGGCAATCCTCTGGGGCTGCGCCCGTTCGCGGGCCGTGAACACCTAGTGGCGCAGGCGTTGGTAGCCGCCCAGGTGGACTTGGCGCCGCAGGTCCTGCGGGTCTTTCCTGGCCAGGAGGTGTTCGAAGGCGACAATCCGCCACGGCTGGCGCTCATCATGCGGCGGATCCCCGGCGAGCCGCGCACCGGCCACGCCCTGGAACGGATGTCCGACGAAATCGCTTATGCCGCATCGGCGCACCTGCGCCAGCTGGAACAGGTGCCGGTGGGGACGCTGCCCGCGCTGCCCTCGGGTTGGCCGACCAACTCCCGAGACTTCCTGCGGCACCTCATCGACCACGCGCGCGCGGCGTTCGAACCACACCGGGAGCGGGCGGCCGCCTTGGGGATCATCGACGCTGCCGACCCGTTCCGGTCGGTGTCCGCCCGGATAACCGAACTCGAGTTGCGCGAACTGCAGTTGGTGCCCAGCATTTTCGACCCCACCAACATCCTGTTCACCAACGACCGGGTGTCCGGGATCACCGGCGCGCTGTGTTGGGGTGACCCGTCCTGGCTCTGGGCGAACCTGCACAGCGCCAATCTGACGGTGCCACCGGAGCACCTGGACGGCAACGCCCTGATCTACATCCATTTCCTCAGAACGTGGCGGCTCATGCGCGGGGTCATCGACATGGCCTCGGATCAGAGCCTGGAACCGGCGGAGCAGGTATTCGCGATTGCGGAGGAAAGCCCCGAGCACCCTGTGGTCACGGTGGTGGAACTGCCGCCGGGGGACGAGTTCCGGGCGGTTGGGGAGACAACCGGACGGGACATGACCCCGGACGAGGCCGTCGAGATCGTCGCCACGGTGCTGCACCACGGCGAGGCCACCGAGGACACCCGTACCTACTCCTACGAGTTCGGCGATTACCGGGTCGAAGTGGAGAAGCCGGCGCAGGGGTATCCGTGGGAGCGGATTCCTCAGCATGAGGTGGTGGAATTCCTGGCCGGGCACGGCGTCGAATGGCTGCCACAGGTGCTCTGTGTCCTGGGCGGCCACGACCCGGTGGGACAGATGCGGGACGGCGGCAGCCGGATACCGAGCGGATGGACGCGCGGCATCCGGCTGCCGGGAGGGCTGGTGGCAGACGAATCCTCGCGGGTGGTCCTTCTGCGCCGCAACCCGAACGCCCATGTCGCCACGGCCGAGGAGTTCGACCGGCATCGGGACCGGATCATGGCGACCCTGCGGGAGCAGGCCGCGCAGCTGGAGCGGATTCCACTGGAGGAGATGACAACGTGGTTGCGGCGGTGGGTGTCCGAGCTGGATCTCCCCGGGAACCGCTATTGCGGCGATGTGGTCGCGTTCCTGTGGTCGCAACTCGGTGCCCGGAGAACGGACTTCGAGCACCGGTGGGGTGGCGGGTTGGGAACCGTGTTCCGCGGGTTGGAAATTCCCGACAGGCCGTATCATCCGTTCTACGAATTGGAGAGCGCGCTGGTTGTGGAAACGATCCGGATTCTGCACACGGCGCTGCGCCCAGAAAACCTGTCGATCGATGACCACGGCAACCTGATCGAGGTCACCGGCTGGGACAAGGCCCGACCCGGTCCCTCGTCGTGGGACCTGACCATGCTCGAATCCATCGGTATTCCATCGGTTTCCGAGCCGGACGACCACCCCAACCGGGCGGTCTGGCGGCAGTTGCACGCTGTCCAGGAGGTGATCGAGCGGGCGTTCGACCAGTTGGGCACCGACCCCGACCCGGCGTACTTGGAACGTTTCGTCGCCGCGCGCAGGTTCTGGGGACTGCCTACCGATACCAGCGCGCAGCTGCTCACCGCGGTGGTCGCTGGACCGGAGAGCCGGTTGGCGGCCGAGCTGCCCGAAGCCCACACGCTGCGTCGTAGCCACCTGGTACGCGAGGACGGGCAGCGGATCGGCGCGGCCGAGACGCGGGATGCGGTGCAGGATGCGGGCAATTTCCTGCGCCGCTCACTGGCGCGCTGGTCGCCCACGCGCCCGACACACGTGCGGGCAGCGGCGGCCGCCCTGGGCACGGTGGTCCGGCATGCGCTGGACATCACCGACACCGGCCGGGTGATGGTTACCGTCGACGAGATCGCCGCTCCCGCATGGAACCGGACGCTGCACGTGCGGGTGCTCTACGCCGGCTCGCAGCCGTATCTGCCGGAACAGCTGCCCGAGGACGTAGAGGGGAACCTGCACACGGTGACCGCGGCGGCGCTGGACGACCGCCACGAAGGCTGGGCTGCCTGGTCGTTCAGTTTCGCGATCCGTACCGCGGTCTTCGACGCGACTCGGGCGGACGAGGTCGCCGGCGCGCTGCCGGCGGACGTGCTGCGGCCCACCCACACCTCGGCGCACCGCTACCGGCCGTTGGGGCTGCTCCCAGGGGCCGGCCCGACCATGACCGAGGACGAAGCGGTCGCCGTGCTGACCGGTCCGGACGCCAATGGGACCGGTTCGCTGGTCAAAGGCGTGCACAGCTGGGGGACCGCGGTCGGCGACGGTTTCTGGGTGGCTCGGCCGCGACCGCGGCATCCCGACGAGATGAGCCCGCAACCCTGGCAGTACCACGGGCATCGCGTGCTGATCGCCATGACCCCGCACGTCGCGTTGACGCCGCGGGTGCTGCACGTCGCGGCGGGCGGCCGGGTGCTGATCATGCAGCGCCTGCCCGGTCATTCGGGCACCAGGGAAGAGCTGGAGATGCTCGGCGGGGAGGTCACCACGGTGACCGAGACGCTGTTGACACAGCTGGCGTCGGTGCCGGAAGACACCTTGCCCGCACTGCCCGCGGGATACCCGAGACGTCCTGCGGAATTCTTGGACATGCTCGTCGACACCGCGATGGCGGTGTTCGACCGGCACCGGGAGGCACTGCAGGAGGTGCTGGGCTGGCTCGATATCCCGGACAACCCGTTCGCTCCGGTACTTGTGCAGCGGGAAGCTCTGGCCGAGCACCCGCTCCAGCTGATCCCCGGGGCGCTGGGGTCCGAGGACTACCTGTTCGGCAACGGGGTGATCACCGGCATCACCGGGAGTGGGATCTCGTTGCTGTGGGGCGACCTGTCCTATGCCTGGGCGGTGCTGCAGAATTCCGATTTACCGGTGCCGTGGTCGGCCGATGGTAATGCCGAGATTTACCGGGGTTTCCTGGTCGTTCGGGACGTCCTGTCCGGCTTGATCGAATTGATCTCGCCCGAGGTGACGTCCGCGGACCGCGTCGCGGTCGAGCGGCGGGTTCGCCGCAGTATCCACCGGGCTCACAACCTGTGGGGAGTCCGCAGACAGAGGCAGGACGCGATCGACGCGGTGCTGGCGAAAATCCGCGACCGGGCCGGCGAAACGATCCCACCGGTGTTCGACGCGCCGGAGAACTTCGACCGGCTGCCCGCCATCGGCAAGCACGCCATTGCCCGCGCCGAAATATCCCAGGACATCCGGGCTTTCGACACCGACACCGACGCGGTCCGGTTTGCCCAGCCCCAGGCCGGGCAACGACTACCGCTGACCCACGCCCTGATCATCATGCTCGCGATCCCGGACGCGATTCCAGCCGCCGTAGCACAGCTCCCCCCAGACACCGTCGCCGAGATCGGAGCTCGCCCGTCGGATCGATTGTCGGACGGGAACATCGGGTATCTGCGGGTACCCCGCGGCACGTTGGTGCAGTGGGAGTCGGACATCGACGGCAACCCGCGTCTGCGGCTGGTCCACGGCGGCGACGTCCAGGTGACCCGTGCCTTCTCCGACGAGAACGGCTACGGAAACATCTACGGCAGGCTCACGCCCCGTGGCGACGGCAGGCCCGACGGCGGTCCGGATGCGCCGGAAACGCTGTCGCTGCCGCCGGACACGGTGGCGGCGGCCGAATTCGGTCGCCAAGGCTCCGAAGCCGCGGACACGGTCGGTGCGCATGTTGCCGAAACGGCGGCAGGCCAGGAGGCGATGGACCTCGCCACGGACACCGCGCGAAGCCGGATCGGGCGCCACCATGGCGTCGGGCAGTGGATCCGGAACACGGTTGCCCGGCTGGGTTTCGGGCGCGGTTCGACGGCCGTCGGCGCTATGGACGCAGCCATGGCCAAGCCGGTGCCGCTGCCCGATCCAGATCGGGTTCCGCGAACCTGTGGTCCGGTGGGATTGCGGTTCGGCCGGGACGAGCTCGGCCTGCCGGTGCGGGTCCAGGAGCTGACCGCCCAGATTCGGGCCAGGGGATTGTCCGGCCGCGAGATCGTCGAGGCCACTGACGGCAACTGGCAGGGCTTCCGGCTGGTGTCGCAGATGGCGGAGTTGGCCGAGAACGGGCACACGGTGTTCGGCGCGGCCAATTTCGGTGGCCGCCGGGGTGGGCACCTGTTCGTGATCTATCAGGATCCGAAGACCCGCAGGGTGATGGTGCACGAGGGACTCGGGGACACCGAACGCACTATCCCCTATGCCGAGTGGAAACCGCCGACCGGTGCGGTGGGCTACGCCGGAATCGTGTTCGGCCAGGACAAGCTGCCGGTGGACCCGGTGAATCCGGCGACCGGTCCGCGGTTCGACCCGGAGGTGAGCATCCCGGAGTGGGTCGGTACCCGGCGGGCTGCCGGAGACGAGACAGCACTGTTGGTCGAGGCGATCCAGAAATACCAGTCGAGCCTGCTGGCGCCGCTGCTGGCACAGCTGTCGGAGGACGAACAGTGGTTGTTCCACCGGTTTTTCGAGCTCGGCGACGAGCTCAATCCGATCGGGGAGGAGATCGGCAGGAACCGCAACGCGGTTCGACGGCGGGTGAACAGCCTTGCCGAGAAACTTTTGGGGTTGCTGCCTGCTGACACTCTCGAACGTTTCACTGCCGGTGGGGTGATTCGGCTGGCCACTGTGGCGGATATTGCTGCGGATGCGGGGGTGGGCGTGCGGATGGTGCAGCGGGTGCGTGGTGATGCGCGGGGAATCGATCCCGAGGTGCGGGAGCGGGTAGCGTCGTCGGAGCGCCGAATCGGGTTCCAGACCGGCCGCCGTGTCATCGTTGTCGATGCCGCGGACGTGGACGTGGACGAGATACAACAGCGGACCCCGATTCCGGTGGTGACCGGAACCGAAACACCGCCGCCTTCTCTTCGGGAGAGCCCACAGTTGCGGGCAGTCAATGAGGCCGATCGGGACATGCTGCGCGATTGCATTGCCCGGCTGAAGGATCCGGACGACCAGCTGCTCGCCACCTGGTTGTTCCTGGACAAGCTGAAACCCGCCGCTGTAGCCGAACGGTGGGGATGCGCCACACGCCTCGCCATCAAGCGGCGCTACCAGCTGGCGATGTCGTTGGCGATTCTTCTTTCCGGCCGCCCGTTGCTCAGCGACGGAGAAGTCATCTTGCTGGTCGAGGTGATTCAAGAGCACGACGTGGATGTGCTGCGGCCGTTGACGGCAGAGCTTTCCCCGGACCGGCAAGCGCTTTTCGAGCAGTTCTACGTCGATCACCTCGGCACCGAAGACATCACGGCACGGGAAGGGCTCGGCCGAGGCGTCGCCTACGATCGAATTGTCCGGATCGCTCGGCTGTTGACCGAAAAGATCCCGGTGGAACTCATGCAGTGGTACACCCGGGGAAGACTGCGGCGGGTCGAGTTGGAGGATGTGGCCGTTCGGGTGGGGTTGAGCGTGCCGACGGTGCGTTCGATACTGCACAACTACGCCGACAAGCTCGCCAGAATCCCTGCGGCTACCGTGCGTCGGACGCGCGAGGCGGCCGATTACCTGGGGTGGACTGTGGAGCACCAGGCGGTTGTGATGGAGACGCCGGCTGGTGTCGTGCCGGTATTCGGGTCGAGGGACCGCGAACTCGTCACTGCTGCCAAGTCAGGCGTTGCGGAGGCGGTGGATCTGTTGTGGGACCATCACCGCGGCGTGGTCGACCGGTTGCTGTCGCGGTTGCGTGAGCCGAGGCGGGTGCAGCTGACGGCGGAGGTGCAGCGGCGGGTACGCCAGGGCGTGTCCGACTTGGAGCCGGACACGGATGTGGCGCGGTGGTTCGGCGAGGTGACCGAGCAGGTGTTGCGGCAGTGGCAGCAGTACGCCGAACACATCCGTTTCCGCCAGGCGGTGCAGGAGTATGCGCAGCCTGTTGAGGTGCGGGAGACCTTGGCGCGGGCGAGCGATCGAGATTTCCTGGCTGCGTTCCGGTCATTGCCCGTGGGTTGGCAGGAGATTTTCCGGCTGCGTTTCCACGTCCAGGAGAGGACCGCAGCGCAGGTGGCTACCCGCAAGGGGGTGAGCAAGGCTGCGGTCGAGGAGTTGCTGGACGACGGGATTGCGCAGCTGGGGGAGCGGATTGCCCCGCGTGCCCGCGTATTGGTGTTGAAAGGGGTGGCAAGGGATCACTCAGCGGCGTTGGAACCGCTGCTGGGGCGGTTGTCCACGGAGGACCAGGAGCTGTACAACCGCTGCTTCGTCCAGGGACACCAGCCGTCGCGGGTCGCACGGGACACAATGTCGGAGTGGGTGGCACTGCACAACCGGCTGGAGAACCTGGCCACCGCTCTGCTCGGCGGGCTGCCGGGGCAGCTGTGGAGCGGCTATCTGGCCGATCTGCCCGAGGACATCCGGACCCATGGGGCAGCTGATACCGGATTGGACCACGCGGCGGTGCTGCTGATCGAAGCGGTCCAGGCGAGTGAACCGGAGTTGCTGCGCTCGTGTGCCGAGCGGCTGGCCGAGGAGGACCACCCGCAGTTCGACCGCTATTTCGCGGACGGTTGGATGCCGTCGGAGATTGCCGCGGAGAAGGGATCCCCAACACGGTCGGTCAGAGCCGATCTGCGTCGGCTGGCAACCGAACTGCTCGACATGTTGCCCGCCGATCTCGAACAGCGCTACACCGGTGGCGGCCGGCTGCGCCGGGCCCGCCTGCCGGACGTGGCACAGGAAGCCGGGGTCGGGCGCGCCACTGTGGTGGCGGTGCTGCAGGGCGGAGTCGAGGTGGATCCCGCCGAGCGGCAGCGGGTGCTCGATGTGGTGCGCCGACTCGACTATCACCCGGTCCGTGCGGGGGTGGTGCGCGACAGCAGTGCCAACCGGACCCGGGCCTCGGCGCCGGACAGCCCGATTCCGCGAGTCTTTCTGCCTGGGGCCCTGCCACGGATCTGCGGCCCCGTGGCGTTTCGGTTCGCGCACGACCGGCTGGGCCTGGACGTGGATGTGCCGGAAATAGGCAATGCCAGGATCCGCACCGCAGGCATGTCGGGTATTGCGGTGGCGGTTGCCGCGAAAGGGAATTGGCACGGGTTCGACGACATCGGGCAGATGGCCGAGCGGGCCGCCATGGGCGGGACGGTGTTCGGTGCGGTGAACTTCGGCGGTGACCTGGGTGGGCATCTGTTCGTGGTGTATCAGCACCCGGAAACCGGTGTGGTGATGGTGCACGAGGAGGTGGATGGCGTCGAAGCAGACGTCGCGGTCGAGGACTGGGTGCCACCGGAAGGCGTGGTGGGCTACGCCGGGATCGTGATCGGCAAGGACAAGCGGCCGATGGATCCGGTGGATCCGGAGACCGGTCCGCGGTTCGACCCGGAGGCGAGTATCCCGGAATGGGTCGGTCACCGCCCCGATGATGTCGAGCCGCCCGATCCGGACGGCTCCGCCGAGCCGCCGACTGCTGCGGAGCCGGACGAATCGGGACTGCCGCCCGGCAGCAAGCAGCTACCGGATCCGGGGGCACGACTTTCCGATGAGGGCGCCATCGCCGGGCTTCCCGAGCAAGCCGCGGCGGGAGGGTGAGAGCCCGACGCCGTTTTCGAACGGTTCCGGCGTCGACTTGTCGCGGCGTTGTCGGAGCTGGGATGGGAGGAGTCCACTCCGGAGCATCGTGCGCTGACGCGGATGCCGTCGCCGAGTCTCGACGGGAATCGTCTACCGGTACGAATAGCCGCTGACGGCGGGACCACCTCCGAAGTCGTGGAATGGTTGCGCCCTGTCACCATGTGTCAGAAGTGGCTCGACGCGCGCCGAGGCCAGCACAAGACTGCAGAAAGCCCGCGGACGCGAGTAGGACAGCCATCAGCTTCGAACTCACCACCCTCGAGTATCAGGCATGCCGGTGGCGGTGTTGTCAGGCCGACGCGGGTATCGGCCGCGGTAGTCGCCTGGAGCGCGTCTCGATATCGGCGAAATGAGCCGACATCGCCGCTCGCGCGGCCTCGGGGTCACCTGCGCGTAGCGCGTGCAGGATCAGGCGGTGTTTGGCGATGATCTCGGAACGCTTCCACGTGGTGGGACGTAGGTCGGCGTCGATCTGGTGGTAAACAGTCCAGAACAGATCGATGAGCTGGGTGGCGATCTCGTTGTCCACCCGCTGGTACAGCGTCAGATGGAACTTGCGATCCGTTTCGGCCAGATCCCCGGTCTCCATCTCGGCGATCGCCTCTTCGAGGTCCGCCAGGAACTGGTCGTCGGTCAGCCGCGCCGCCTCGTCGATCAGCGCGACCTCCAGTATTCGGCGCACCTGGACCAACTCGGCCAGATCGTCGGCGTCATGCCGGACCGCTTGCTGTGCCCGGAACCGCAAGGCGGGCAACATCGCGGTCATCGGCGCATGCCCGACCACAGTGCCGTGGCCGTGCCGAATGTCCACGATCCCCAGCGTGTGCAGGGCCCGCAACGCCTCGCGCACCGAGTTGCGGCTCGCCCCCAGTTCGGCCATCAGCTGCGGTTCCGGCGGCACCACATCGCCCGGTCCCAGACCGCGTTCGAGAATCAGGTTGACAACCCGCTCCTGCAGTGACATCCCTTGCGGACCTCTTCTGGCAACCATGCCCTCGACTTGTTCGTCTCATAGGACATGGTACGTCTCGGGGCTCGTCTCGGATGGCGAGCTGATTCCCATGGTGGTGGCCGCCGGTCTTGACTCGCTTTCGCCCGCCCCCTACTGTCGTGGGACATCCTACGTCCTATGTCCAAGGCGTTCCGCCTTGTGGTCGGGATGACGGATTGTTCAATCGGCGCCGAGCGTGCTGCGGCACACCGGTTCACCCATCCAGAGGCATTGGAGCCGACTATGGCAACGACGTTTCGGGGCATCGTCCCGCCGGTGTGCACTCCGCTGCGCGACAACTTCGGTGTCGACGTGCGATCTCTGTGCAGGACGGTGGATTTCCTGCTGGACGCGGGTGTGCACGGTCTTTTCGTACTCGGCTCTACCAGCGAAGTCGCCTATCTTCCCGATCGCCATCGCGCGCTGGTGATGGAGACCGTGGTGGACCATGTCGCCGGACGTGTACCGGTGCTCGTCGGATGTATCGATACGACGACGTTGCGTGTCGCCGAACACATCGACATGGCCGGGCAAGCAGGCGCGGACGCTGTGGTGGTCACCGCGCCGTTCTATGCCAGGACCCATCCCGGCGAAATCGAGCTCCACTATCGGATGTTGCGTGACCGGACCGAGTTGCCCATCGTCGCTTACGACATACCGACCGCGGTACACAGCAAACTGGACTCCGACCTGGTGCTCCGCTTGGCCGAGGACGGAGTGCTGGCCGGAATCAAGGACTCCAGCGGTGCCGATGCCTCGTTCCGTGCCCTCGTGCTGGGCAAACGGGATCGCGGGTTGCGCGACTTCGCCGTGCTGACCGGTTCGGAGCTGTTGGTCGACACGATGCTCGCGCTCGGTGCCGACGGAGCGGTCCCCGGGCTGGCGAACGTGGATCCGGTGGGTTTCGTCGCCATCCATCGCTTCATGAGCGACGGCGATTCGGCTGCGGCGCGGTCCGAGCAGGAGCGGCTGCTGCGCCTGTTCTCGATCATCGATATCGGCGCACCGGACCGGATGGGCCGCGGCTCCGCCGCCTTGGGCGCGTTCAAGTCCGCGATGAAGCTGCGCGGAGTGATCGACAACGCCGTGACGGCGCCACCGCAGGTTCCGCTCGATGACGAAGAGGTCAAGCAAATCGAGGCGATCCTCGCCGAAACCGGCCTGCTGCCCTGACGAGATTCGGTGTGGGCAGTCCCGTGACAAGTGATGCGGAATCCACTCGGGCCCGGACACTTCCGTGGTACCGGCAGATCGATGTGCGGCAGTGGAAGTCGTTCACCGCCGCCTGGCTCGGCTACCTGCTCGACGGTTTCGATTTCGTGCTGATCACATTGGTGTTGACCGAAGTCGAAGATACCTTCGGGCTGACTACGGCCCGGGCGGCGAGCCTGGTGTCGGCCACGTTCATCTCCCGCTGGGCGGGTGGTCTCGCGCTGGGCGCACTGGGCGACCGTTACGGCAGGAGGCCCGCCATGGTGGCCTCGATCGGACTGTTCAGCCTCGGCACCCTCGGCTGCGGGCTGGCGCCTTCGTTCGGTGTGTTGTTCGTCGCGCGGCTGATCATCGGGCTCGGGATGGCTGGTGAGTACGGCGCCAGCTCCACCTATGTGATCGAGTCCTGGCCGACGCAGCTGCGGAACAAGGCGAGTGGGTTCCTGATTTCCGGCTATTCGATCGGAACCGTAGTGGCGGCCGGTGCCTATGCCCTGGTGGTTCCCCTCTTCGGCTGGCGCGCGTTGTTCTTGATCGGAGTCGCGCCGATCATTGTCGCCGTCTGGCTGCGGCGCAGTCTGCCTGAGTCACGAGATTGGGAAGCCACAGTCGGTCCGCAAGAGTCGCCCTCGGCATTGCATGTGCTGTTTCGTGGTGGTAGGGCGGCGGTGAATGCCGTGCTCGCCGCAGTGGCGTTCGCCGCACTGTTGCTGATATTCACCAGTACGGCGCATGGCGTCGTGGTGGCTGTGCTCGCCGTAGCGACCGCACTGGTCTTCGTGTCGTACACAGTGCAGCTCAATGGTGCCCGCTGGCCGACCGCCATTACCTTGATGGTCACCGTATTCGCCGCGTTCCTGTACTCGTGGCCGATCCAGGCACTACTGCCCACATACCTGAAGAGCGATCTCGGGTACAGCCCTGGCCACACCAGTATGGTGTTGTTCTTCGCCGGATTCGGTACGGCCGTGGGCTGTTGCGTTGCCGGATTCGCTGGTGATCGGTTCGGGACGGTGCGGGCATACTGGGTAAGCCTGGCGCTGTCGCAGCTGCTGATCTTCCCCGTCTTCGCTGTCGGCGGCGCGAGTCTGGTCCTGCTCGGCGTTCTGCTGTTTCTCCAGCAGGTGTTCGGCCAGGGGATTTCCGGCCTGCTACCGAAATGGATCGGCGGATACTTCGCCGTCCGCGATCGCGCCGCGGGCTTGGGGTTCACCTACAACGTCGGCGCTCTCGGCGGTGCGGTGGCACCGGTCCTCGGCGTCGCTTTGACCGGGCGTATCAGCCTCGGTGCCGCGCTGGCGATGTTGTCATTCGGGTTGACCCTCGTGGTCATGATGCTCATTGCGGCCGACGCCCCGACCCGCGTACAGCGATGGCTGCGGCCGGATGCGGTGTGGGTCGGAGACACCATCGACGGCAGCACGCGCAGGGCGGCTCCCGCCCAGCCGGATCTCGAGTGACTATGTTCGGCGGGTCGGACCGGCGGCCTCGGCTATCGGGCCGGGATCAGATCGACATCGGACGGATGCGACGATCTTCCACCACGTCAGGATCAACCCGTGTTCGGGGCCTGGCAGATCGTGGCGGTCGGTCATGGCCGCACCTCCGATGGGTTGTGTATTCGGCGCTCGTGGTTCCAGCGCCCCGGGTCGGCCTCCAGGGCGGAGCGGTCCCAGTGGCCGAGTTCGGCGGCGGCCTCATATGTTGTGTCAAAGAACTCGAGTAGCGCCTGCTCCGGCGCTTCGGCGGTCCGCACCGCCTCGTACGGCAGCAGAAACTGACGGTGGTCTCGGCTGTAGAAGGCTTCTCGCGGCCCGACGCGATAGTCGGCGAATCCGTCGGGTTCCGGATATGCGTAGGCGTAGAAGGCACCTTCCGCACCGCCGCCCGGCCAGAATCCACAGCTGCTCAGCTCATGGGAGTAGCCCTCCACCATGACCCAGTCGCCACAGTTGGGGGCGCCACCCGGGTGCTGCGGCGCTGCCCGCCCCGAGAATCTGGTGCACGCCAGATCCATCGCTCCCCAGAAGAAGTGCACTGGGCTCACCTTGCCGATGAAGCGCGATCGGAACTCGTGCATGACGCGGTCGGCGGCGACCAGTTGCTGCCAGAACACGGTGGCGGCCGCGGCATCGTAGGACCGATGCTCGTGGTCCTCGGCGAACGGGATCGCCGGATCGACCTCATTGGGTCTGGCTTGGATCTGCACCGGAACGCCCAGTTCGCCCATGGCGCCGATGGTTTCGGCATAGAAGGCGGCTACCGGCTTGGGTTCGAGCGCAACCTGCCGGGTCCGGCCATCGCTGGATCGGATGTGCAGCGTGTGGTCGATGAAGTCGAACTCGATGTCGAATGAACCCGCAGCGTGCGGAATGGCAGAGGTGGTCAGTCCCCGCGGGCTGACGTAGAAGGTGACTTGCCACCAGTGGTTGACCAGCGGAGCCTGGGAAAGTCTGATCTTGCCGACGATCTGCGTCCACATATGCAGGGTTTCGCGGGTGGGAGTCCAGTCGTCGACGCGCAATGCCGGCCACGCCCGCCGTTGACGTGTGGGCTCAGTGTCTGTCACCGCTGCTGCACCTCCGTGGGAAGGGGTCGTACCGCCCTGCCCCCGCGTCGGAAACTAGACGTTTTTGCCGCTCTGGTGCGCGCTCTGGCGCGCCTCGTCGAGATCGGCTTCCGCGCGTGCCTTTTCGGCCTCCGCTTCCTTCTGGGCCGCGTCACGCTGGGATTCGGCCTTGTCCTGCTGCGCGCGTCCCTCCTTCTTCAGGTCTTCGTCGCCGGTGACGACGCCCGCAGCCTCCTTCGTCTTGCCCTTGATGTCCTCGACGACACCTTCGACAGCTTCCCGAGGTCCGCTCTTGTGCTCCGGCATGACATACCTCCGAATCGTTTGTCGGCTGACACCGACCGCATACCCCGGTCCGAGGGGCCCAATCAAGCTGTGACCCGAGTCCGACACCGGCCCGACTCGCTGCCTCTGGGCCGCCCGCTGTCCCGGCGGCCGTGTAGCCCCGTCGTCGATCGAGCCAGGCGAAGTGTTCGGCCTCGTTCGGAGGTCGAGTGTGCGCACCCGAGTACCGCCCGATCGGCCCGCCGCCGGTCCAGCCGAGCGAGGGAAGGTCACAGTCGGATTCTGTCCACGCGGCAGCCGAAAAGTCGCGCGCCACGGCCGGGCATGACACTTCAGCTGTCGAAGACCTTGTGCGGGATGCCCGCCGTCAGGCCGCCGTCGATGACGAACTCGCTGCCGGTGGAGTACGACGATTCGTCGCTGGCCAGGAAGGTCACCAGGGCGGAGACCTCGGACGGATCGGCGGCGCGGCCGAGCGGGATCTGCAGGAAGTCCTCGGGGATGTTCTCGGTCATCGGGGTGCGGATCAGGCCGGGGTGGACCGAGTTCACCCGAATCTTGTGCTGCGCCAACTCCAGCGCCGTGGACTTGGTGAGCCCGCGCACGGCGAACTTGGTGGCCACATATCCGTGCAGGCCAGGGCTGCCTTGGATGCCCTCGACGGAGGAGATGTTGACGATCGAGCCGCCGCCCGCCTCGATCATGGCGGGCGTCGCGGCCTGCATGCCGAGGAACGTGCCGGTCAGGTTGATGTCGAGAATCCGCTGCCATTCGCCGAGCTCGAAGGCGACGAGCAGGTTGCCGTTGGCGATGCCTGCGTTGTTCACCAGCACGTTCAGCGAGCCGAAGCGCCGCACGGTTTCGGCGACGGCCGCGTGCCACTGCTCCGGCTCGCGCACGTCGAGGTGCAGGTAGGCGGCGTTGTCACCCAGTTCCTCGGCGACCGCGGCACCCTCGTCGTCGAGCACGTCGCCCAGTACCACGCGCGCGTCCTCGGCGACCAGTGCCTTGGCGTGCGCGGCGCCCATGCCGCGTGCTCCGCCGCTGATCAACGCCACCTTGCCGGTCAACCGACCCATGGAGGTACCTCCGTCTCTCTGAAATCGTCTGCAACACGTCACAGAAATGCGCCGTTTGCGCATCCCGCGACAGTAGCTCAGGTGTGGTTGAAAGCCGGTCGCCGTCCCGAGATCTACTGCGGCGGATCGAGATTCGCTGAGGCGGCCCGGTCTGGCGGCGGTGGCAAACAGGGCGCCGGGGGAAAATCCGCCGGATGACCGGCGATCAGACTGAGTTCCGTGCCGCGGACAGCAATTCGGTGACAACGCCAGGAACCGCGTCGGCCAGTTCGGCGATGTCGGGCACCAGTTCCTTGCAGGCGATGAAACCGAAATACAGCTTGTGGTTGTTCGACAGCGCGGTCACGGTCAGCCCCGCGCCGTGGAATACCGGCCCGAACGGGTACATGCCGTCCACGCGTATGCCGAGAAAATACAGCGGCATCGGCGGACCGGGCACGTTGGACACGACCAGGTTGTGCACTACCGGGTGCATCTCGGCCAGTTTCAGCGACGAGTACATCCTTGCGGCGAGCCGAAAGGTGTTCGGCGGAGCGTACTTCGACCAGTCCTGCAGAAAGTCCGAGCCCATCAAGTCGTGCTCCTCTTTGGCTCCGCAATTGGCCTCGGCCACCTGGCGAAGGCGTTCCACCGGATCGGCGATGTCGGTGCCGAGCCGCGCGAACAGCGTGGACACCTTGTTGATGCCCGCGGTGTGTCGCGTCGACTCGTGGACCGACACCGGCACCGACGCGATGAGCGAGCGATCCGGCAGATGGTCGTGCTTTTCCAGATAATCGCGCAGCGCACCCGCCACGATGGTCAGTACCACGTCGTTGACCTTCACCCCGAACGTGGAACTGATCTCTTTGATCGCGCCGAGCTCGGCCTGGGTGAACGCGACGGCGCGATGCGGGGTTATGGCGAGATTGAACGGTGTGCGTGGAGCGGAGAACGGTATCGCCATGCCGGTCTTGTTGTTTCGGCGTCGCTGCGCGAAACCGGCGACGACGCCGAGGGTTTTCGGCACCATGCCGACGATCCCCATCTTCGCCGGGAACTTCACTACCGCCTCGGCCAGTAGTTGCCATTCGCTGGGCCTCGGCTCGGGCTGCCGGTCCTGCTTCGGCTCCGGCCTGGTGACGCCTGGTTCCAGGTCGCACAGGTGCGTCATCATGTTGGCGGCGGCGATGCCGTCCACCGCCGCGTGGTGGTATTTGCAGATCACCGCGACCTTGCCGTCGGCGAGGCCCTCTACCAGGGACATCTCCCAGAGCGGGCGATCGCGGTCCATCGGGCGGCCTGCGATATCCCCCACGAGTTCGGCGAGCTCGCGGTCGCCGGCCGGTGCGGCGATCGCGATGCGGCGGACGTGGTAGTCCAGGTCGAAATCTTGGTCCTCGACCCAGACGGGGTGGTCGAGGTGGAACGGCACCTCGTACACCCGGCGGCGCAGCTGCGGAATCAGGGGTAGTCGACGACCGAGTTCGGCCTTGAATTTGTCGAACGAGTAGTCCCCTGCGGAGGGGTCCAGGATCAGCAGGCCGCATACGTGCAAGTGCTGGGTCCCGGTTTCCAGATAGAGAAAGCTGGCATCCAATCCCGTCAATCGTTCCATAGCGAAAGCCTACTGGAACGCGTTCTAATTCCCGGCGATTCGTGCCGCATTTGTGTGTTACTGAAAGTTCTATGTATGTGTATGATCTTTGCTACAGCAATGCAGGAACGCGCGGACGAGGCGGTCGGTCGCGCGGACGAGTGAAGATCGAGGAGTGCCGATGAAGCTACTTCGCAGAGCTGGGCGGCGACCCGACACGGATCCGGGCGACGTGGCGCTGCATGCCCGCAACGTGCGATTCGACTGGGCAGGCCCGCCGCTGCGCTGGCTGCCACCGAGCCCATCGCCTCGCATCTGATCAATTCGCTCAAGGAGAAGGCCGGTGAAGCTCACGTGAGGTTGTGCGTCGTCCGGGCGAGTTCGGCCTCGACGGCTTCGACTCGCCCGGCCTCGATGCCCCACGGCTGGTCAACGCCGACCCTGCGGTCCAGGTCCCACAGCACACACTCCTCGTCCGGCGCCGCCACCAGTGACCATGCCACCACGGTGCGGCCGAGCTGTTGCGCCATCGTGCCGTGCGAACTATCCGGCGGCCCAGCGCCTTCCGGGAAATGGTGCAGGAAGCGACCGTAGGCTGCCGCGCAGAACCGGGCGTAGCGCTGCGTGCACAGGATGAATCCGTGCCATGCCTCGTCCACCGCGTGCGACGGCATGCCGATCACCTGGTCGTCGCGCATCGCGGCGCCACAGCAGCGCAGCCAGTGCCGCAGGCCGGTCTCCACCAGCTCGCGCGGCTGCCACGGGCAGGTCTTGTACACGGCCTCGGGCAGTTCCAGCGCGTCGACGACGGTGCGCACCGTCGTCAGGTCGATCGTGGACTTGCGGAAGCTGAAGAATGCCACAGTTCACTGTACGCATGCGCATTTCCGCGGCTAGCGTTTCGATATGAGCGCCACCATCATTCTCCTGTTCCTCGTGTCGATGGTGGTCGTATTCGGGGCCACACCTGCGCTCGTGGTGTTCGTCGTGCTCCGCTCGCAACGCAACCGGGACCTTCCGCCGCCGTACGGGCCGTGGCGCGCGGGACATCGCGGCGAAGGATATTACGGTGGGGCGCCCAGCAGTTCGGACCCGTTCTGGGCGGCTGGTGGGGCTGGTCTCGGGGGCGGCTACGACCCGAGTCGGTCGAATGGCTGTAGCGGGGGCTGGAATCCCGGTGACGGGGGCGGTCATCATCACCATGGCGGCAGCTGTGGCGGTGGGAGTAGTTGCGGTGGTGGTGGGAGCAGTAGTGGTTGCGGTGGTGGGAGCAGTAGTAGTTGCGGCGGTGGCAGTAGCGGCAGCAGCTGCGGTGGAGGCTCCTGATCGGGCCCGCTTGCGCACGATTTGACCTCAACTGCGCTTCAGGTTTCATGCTGATCGGTGTCCGATGCGGCAAGGAACGATGGAGGTTGTGTCATGCGGGCTGTGCAGGCCAGTGAGTTCGGTGGACCGGAAGTGCTCGCGGTGCGCGAGCTGCCGGAACCGGTGGCCGGACCAGGTGAGGTGGTGGTCGACGTGGCGGCCGCCGATGTGATGTTCTTGGATACCCGGCTGCGCGGCGGCTGGGGCACCGACTTCTTCGCGATCGAGCCACCGTACGTGCCAGGCGGTGCGATCGCTGGTGTGGTCGCGGCGGTAGGCCCGGATGTCGATCCGGCCTGGGTGGGGAAGCGAGTGTCCACCCCGACCGCGGCCAGCGGGATCGGCGGCGGCCTGCCGATCGGCGGATACGCCGAGAAGGCGCTTGCCAAGGCGAACACGCTGGTCACCGTGCCTGATGGACTGAGCCTGCCGCAGGCTGTCGCACTAGTGCACGACGGCAGGACCGCGCTGGCGGTGTTCGACCGCGCCGCCGTGCAACCAGGGGAGTGGGTGCTGATCACCGCCGCCGGGGGAGGGCTCGGCACCTTGCTGATCCAGCTCGCCCGGGCAGCGGGCGCGAACGTGGTCGCCGCTGCCCGCGGTGCCGCGAAGCTCGAGCTGGCCGCACGACTAGGTGCGAATGCCGTGGTCGACTACTCGGAACCCGACTGGTCGGCGAAGGCGCACGCCGCCAGCGGGGGAGCGCAGGTAGTCTTCGACGGCGCGGGCGGCGCACTGGGCGCTGCCGCGCTCGCGGCCACCGCCGACGGTGGCCGGTTCCTCGGATACGGCGCCGCCGCAGGTGAATTCGCCACACTCGATCGCGACGTGTACACGGCGCGCGGCATCACCGTGTACGGGCTGTTCGACATTACCGGCGCCGACACCGACTGGCACGCGGTCGCCGAGCGTGCACAGGCTGAGGTGGCCGCGGGTCGCCTGGAGGTCGTCATCGGTCAGACCTTCCCGCTCGACCAGGCCGATCGGGCGCACGCCCTCATCGAATCCCGGGCTACCTCAGGGCGCACTTTGTTAACAGTGTGAACTAGCCCGTAACTGGACAATTGTTGTAGTGCGTGGCGTCGGTGACGGCGCTAGGGTGCCTGCGTGGAGACTCTGATAGTCGTCGGTGCCGTCATCGTGGTCCTCGGCATCGTCGTAGCTGTGGTGCAGTTCGCCAGCAGACCGCCGAAAGATATCGAGCCCTGGCGCGGAGGTGACGCCGAGGACTACGAGGACGACTGGGAAGGCGATTACCGCGAACGCTGAGCCCGCTCAGCCGACGGGGTGAGCACCACGACCGCAATGGGCCGCTTGGTCAGCTTCTGGTAGGCGCTGTAGCGGCCCCGATTCACCTTGTCGACGATCGCCCACCGCCGAGCGTAGTCCGGATCATCCGGCAGCGTCGGCCGCGCGAGCACCGTCAGTCTCCGCCGCCGGACCTGAATCTCGCACTCCGGCTTCGCTTTCAGATTCGCCAACCACCCCGGCGGCCGCGGTGAGCCACCGTTGGAAGCCGTCACCAGATAGTCCTCGCCGTCGCGCCCGTACGTCAGCGCCGAGGTCCGCTCCCCGCCGGTCTTGCGGCCCACCGTCCGCAGCAGCAACGTGGGATTCCCCAGCAGCAGCCGATGCCCCACCAGCCCACCGCTGTGCTCATACACCCACTGATGCGCCCTCAGCACGTTCATGAACAGACCGGCCATATCTGACCCTCCAGTAAGGTTTCCGGACCAACCACACCCTGAGCCACCGACCATCCGACTGGTCCCCACCCCACCCGACCCGGTAGCATCCCCAACGCTCGCGGATTCCCCGCGGCGAGGGGCGGTAGCTCAGTCGGTTAGAGCCGTGGACTCATAATCCATTGGTCGCGGGTTCGAGCCCCGCCCGCCCCACAAACACTACCTGATCAGCGGAAACGCTGCACTCGACAGCCGAGTTAGTCCAGAACAGCGCTCCGACAGCAATGTATTTTGCCGGTAGAATCCGGACATGGGGCTGGATCTGGACGACATCCGAGAGCTTGCGGAAGACTTCGCGACGGAGCTGCGCCGCAAGAACCGGAGCAAGCAGACCATCGACGGCTACCTCACCCGAATCAGGTACTTCGCCGACTTCCTTCAACAGCGCGAGCTGCCGACCACGGCACCCGACATCACCCGCGCCCACATCGGCGGCTACATCGAAGACCTGCTCACGCGGCCCAACCAGCGGACCGGCGAGCCGCTGTCGCCGGAGTACGCACGCGGTCAGTACCGGTCGCTGCAACAGTTCTTCAAATACCTTGCAGCCGAGGAGATCATCGACGCGAATCCGTTCGACAAGATGAGCCCGCCGGCCGAAACGTCGGCGGGCTGTTTGTCCCTGGTGCGGGGGCGCGTGCGCCTCCGCGGGGGCAGGCCACCGGCCTGTCCCTTATAGCCTGCTCTTCTCGCGCAGAGGCTCACGGGTCAAGGGTGGCCGCAGGCCATCGCCGCAGGCGACGCCGCAGGCGCCCTTGAAGCGTGAGTGGCGCGGGAACACAATGCAGGCGACCCCGCACCAGGGACACGCGGCCGCAGGCCGCGCACGGCGCACCGCGCCGCCATCCAGACCGATTGCCGATCGATAGCAGGAACCTACACGTGGGCGGCTTAGAAGCCGCCCACGGAAGTCTCGCGATCCTTCGGTTCGACCGGCAAATGGCTGAGAGTTGAGGCTGGATATCTGCTGCCCGGTTCTGGTTTGACAATTGATCTTGCAGGTCCGCCGAGGTGTGAAAATCCGGGTAAAACGCCAGCTCGCAGTTGAGACAACTTGTCTCAACTTTTCGCAGAAGCACCCCACCCCCGGTTACCTCCCTAACCTGCGAAACCGACGCTGCGCGTCGTTGAATTCCTCCACCCACCCAGTCCCCAATCTCATCTCCCACTACGTGAACGGAAGATGAGATTGGGGACTGGGTGGGTGGAGGAATTCAAGATCAAATCAGGTTAGGGAGGTAACCGGGGGTGGGGTGAAAAGACAAAGACTCTGGTTGCGTTGAGTGGGTATCGGCAGGTTTGCGATGCGGTTGCGTAAGAGACGTTTCAGCACCTGGCGGTGCTGCTTGCAGCTGATCAGCTTGTGTGTGTCGGCGGCGGTCTACCGATCCACGGATCGGGACCTGACACCGGATTTGCACGGCGCGCCACGTGATGCGACTGGATGCGCGAGCGTAGCTCGCGGAAGAACTTCCACGGCCTGACGGCCGTGTGCCCCTGGGTGGGACCGCCTGCATTGTGTTCGCGCGCCCCTCCAGCGTCAAGGGCGCTTCGCGTCGCCTGCGGCGATGGCCTGGCGGCCACCCTTGACCCCGGAGCCTCTACGCGCGAAGAGCAGGCTATAACGGGCAGGCCGGTGGCCTGCCCGGTGGAGTTGCCGCAGGCGGCCCCACCCAGGGGCAAGAACACCCGCCAAACTCCGGTCGGCAAGTCTGCCGCAGCCCGAGTCAACACCAATTCTTCAAGAATTCCTCAATACTGAATCGCGAACTTGGGCTGGTTCCGGCGAGTGAACATGCAGCGCAACCGCTATGTCCACCATATTCAAGAGCTGTGCGCGACCGGATCCGGTCCGGTTCGTTCTATGTTGTCCGTGAACGAGTGAGTTCGACTACCCGGGCGCTGCTCGGACGCTGGCCCACTGCGCCTTCCGCAATGCGCATACCGCAGGGTCGTCGGTCAACAGGCCTACCACCAGCGCGGAAGTATCGTTCCATAACCAATGCGAATGCTGTCCAGCTTCATCGATTAGTTGCGCTGTCGCGGGACCATGTAACCAGTCGCCTGGGTATGCGCAACTAGAGCTTGTTCATGAGCATTGACCGCGCAATTGTCGGGTATTTGCCAATGGGACGATCGGTGCCAGCAAGGTCGAGAAAGGTCTGTGGCCGGACGGGCATCGACTTCGTGCATAGCATGCGCCACTGAGCGATCATCTCGACGAAGGCCTTGGGGGCGCGGTGTTCGCTGACTCCTTCGAATACCTGCAGTTCGCGGTAGATGAGGACACCCGGCGAGGTCACGAACTTGCCAAGTTGCCCGAGCACGGAGTGCGACCGAAGTTTGAAGTCCACGTCAGCGAGCACGGTGGGCGGGATACCTGCATTGGGCACGATCACTAGCGGAACGTAGACCGTCTGGTCGTCGAATGAGCACCCCTCCCAGCCGTTATCGGCGAGCAGCTCAATTGTCGACCTCAGCTGAAGGAACTTCTTGCTGACGAAGGCTTTCTCGGTGTCCTCCTGGTAGTCCTCTGCGTCGCCGAAGCCCTGCGCTGCCTTCTCGTCGAGCCAGTGGTTCGTCGCGTCGACCAGAAGACAGTACCTTCCGGCCACGAGCACCCAGTCGCACACCGATGGTGTGCGGCCCCCACGTGTCCACGCTTGCTGCATCTGTTCCTCGGTGATCAGCGTGATCAACGAGCGGGCTCGGCGGGTTACCCGCCGGAACAAGTACCCGACGCTGCTCTCGAACACGTAGTTCATTGCCTGGCTGAACTGCTCACCGCGTGGATCCTGTTCGGTGCCGAAGTCGAAGAACGTCTGCCAGTACAGCTGGGAGCCGCAGAGGCGGTCGAGCATCCAGGCCGGTCGTAGCGCAAGGTATTCGTTGTCACCGATACGCACCAGCGGTCGCTCTGTGAAGGTGTAGCGGCGGTGAGCGAGGAATCCTCTCTTGCGTTCCCGCTCAAGCCGTTTCCGGTACTCCTTGACGGTCAGCGAGACCGCGTTCTGCATCATGCCCAGTGCCTGGGGATCGACCGAACCCTCCATCGGCACGGTGCTGAACGTCACCTCACCGGTCTTGGTGTGTTCCCAGAGTCGAAGCCCCAGTCTGATGAACTCATCCAATGGCACGTTGGTAGCGGCACGAAACGCATCTTCGGGTGCGTCGCCGATCAGGTCGTGCGGTGCTGCCTTTGGCCAGCTCTTGAACCAGGTGTCGTAAGTGTCGCCGAGGACTACATGGGGAACCGTAGTCGCGTTGGCCTGCATCCGGGCGAGCTCCGAGACCATTTGCCGCCGAAACTCACGCAGCATCATGTCGTCATCGACCGACATCGCGGCGTTGTACTGTGTGAGCTCTTCGGCAGTGGGTGGCCAGGATTGGAAGAAGTCCGGGACGTCTTGGCGTTCTTGGTCACCGTTGATCGACAACACGAGATGGACGAAGTCGTTGATTGCCAGGGGTGGATGCGCGTCAGCGGCTCCCGAGGCAGCCCCATCGGCATGGGAGCACCATTCGATGACCTCACGGACTAATTGGGTTAACGCTGGCGGCGGCATCACAACGGACCTGTTCTTGACGGCGTTGCCGACCTGGGCTGCGAGGGTTCCAGTCAGCCTGCGGACGAACTGCTTCTCAAAGGCGCCGACCCGGGAAAACATTGCCGCGTCGTCGAACTGAGCGAAGGTCGTGCATACGAACTTGAGGGTGGGAAGCAACGCATGGCCAGCGAGCAGCTCCTTGCGGCGTTGCTCGTCTAGGTGCTCGATATCGATACTGTTCGCGGTAATGCATTGTGGCCCGAGGTCTTGGGCCATCGTGTTCAGGAAAGCTTCGTACTGTTTGTTGGAGCTGAACCACGGCGGTCGCTGCCCGGGGATCCCGAGAGGCAGGCCGCTCCCAGTGGCGCCCTGGAAGGTATGCATCGGATACTGGCGGTCGGACACTTGGGGCTCCCCTCGATGGTTCTTCCCGTCAAATCGCCCTGTTTCGAGGTCCTGTTAGCGAACTCGGGACGATTGATTTCGATGGTTCCGAAACTCACTGCGCGCGGAGGGAGAAGGCATCCGAAAGTGCCGCCGCAATCAAGCTGGGAGCCCAGAACCACCGCTGAACCGCGACGTACCCACCAGCCTGCACAGTCGTTTACCTTCTCATGTGGGGAGATCCGTTACTGCCCGAGAGGGGAGTAGTGCGCTTGTTCATGCTTCTCTCGTGGTGCGTCGCCATTCCGAGGTGACTCCCCCGTGGGATCGTGCGCGAGTGGAACGCTCGCCCACTTTGTCCACGTAGCCCCTGTGGCGTAGCCGTAGCAGCATCGGCCCTAGTCTGCGGGGCTCCGACAACTCCGGCCACCCGTTGGCGCGCATGACGTCCAGCACGTCCGCGCTGATGAACTCTTTGCCTGCCGGCATGGCGATGACCAGTTGTGCTGCTACCTCGAGGTAGCGCTCGTCATGGTCAAAAGCGTTGGATGACTGGGTCATTGCGGCACCTCGATCCCCTCCCGCAATCACGTACACAATCCACGGTACGAGCACGCACACACCGCCATACAGGGTTTCCAGGAACACGTCACCTACGCCGGTCACTGCGAGTACGGCAACGTGCTCGCATGCAGGACCGTAAAGGAAGGGGCCTGGGGTGCTCGCCCCTCAGGTGCGATAAAGGTAGGATCTCTGGTTATGAGCACGCGGAAAGTGAGCCTCACCCTGCCGGAGGAATTGGTGGTGCGGGCCGAGAACGCCGTCAAGGTCGGCCAGGCCCGCTCGGTAAGCGCCTACATCGCCGCCGCGGCTGGATCCGGCGAAGCCCGGACCACGGTCGACGAGGTCGTTGCACGGTGGCGTGCCGAGCACGGCGAACCGACCGTCGAGCAACTGGCAGAATCTGAAACTCGAGCACGAGCGATGTTTGACCGCGCCGACCGCCGCCAGCGCAGCTACGGCGCCGCATGAGGCCCACCGCCGCCGGAACCATCCTCGATGCGTCCGCGCTGGTCGCTCTACCGCGCAGCATCTTCGCGCAAACCGTGCTTGGCATCAGCATGCGCCAGCGGCGCCCGTTGGTGATCCCCGCTACTAGCCTCTACGCCGCGGTGCTGGCCGGCGCCGATCCAGCCGACTTCGACGCACACGGTTTCACAGTCATTCCGCTCAGCCAAGCCATCGTCCCGGGTGTGGCATTGGTCGCCCAGACTGCCACCGCGCCGATCGCGTCGGACGTCGCACACGTCGCCTGGGAAGCTCAAGTCACCGGGTACCCAGTCCTCACAGACAACCCTGTGGCCTACGAGCACCTCAACGTGCCGATCGACCTGGAAGCCCTGTAGGGCGCGCAGTCGGTACATCCAGTCCCGTTCCGTCAGCAATGTATTTTGCGAGTTTGCTTCTCTTTGAGCAGTATCATTGCTGGTCAGCACACCGTTCGCAGTGTTTGATCTCATAATCCATTGGTCGTGGGTTCGAGCCCCACCCGCCCCACAAATGCTACCTGACCTGCGGAGATTGTCGGGTCAAGAGCCGAATTGATCCAGTACGGCGCATGCACAGCCATGGATTTCGGCAGCGAACTGGGCCCATAGGGATGCTCGATCTGCGTGAGTTGAAGAACGACTTCGCGACCGAGTCGCGGCGAAAGAACCGCAGCAACGCGGCGACCGACATCTACCTAGTTCACATCGGCTCCGTAGCTGCACGTACCCGTCCGCTGAACGAAGTCAGACGGCGGCGAAGCGCGCGGCGTTGTCGTCGGCCCACTGGGCGAAGGTCGTCGCGGGTCGGCCGGTGATGTCCTGGACACTGGTGATGGGCAGGGCTGCGGGCTGCGGGTCGAAACCGGTCAGAACGTTGTCGACGTACCAGGTCGCATTGTCGCCCATCGTGGGGGTCAAGGCGGTGACGGTGTCCTCGCGCGAGGACCGGTGGAAGGCGATGTCGCGGCCGAGTGCGTCGGCCAGGTGCCGGACGAGGTCGGTGCGGGAGAGGATCTCCGGCCCCGCCAGCGGGTAGGCGCGGCCCAGATGGGCGTCGGTCAGCAGAGCGGTGGCGGCGACGGCGGCGATGTCGTCCATGGCGATGGGCGCGCTCGCTGCGTTGGGCCGCGGTTCCCGGACGGCGCCGGTCGCGCGGATCTGGTGCGACCAGATCAGGGTGTTCTCCATGAAATCGCCGGGCCACAGGTGAGTCCAGGCCAGACCGCTGTCGTCGACAGCCGTGCAGACGCTGCCCCACCAGCTCTCCGGTTCGCCGGACAGGTCGACGACATGCCGCATGCCGGCCGCGCGGGCCAGCGCGAGCACCTGAGTGACACTGTCCGGGGTCGGCGCGAGGTACATCCGCTCCACGCCCGCGAACGCCGCAGGCAGGGTGTCCGGTCGCCGCAGGGAGCCCTCGGCCACCTGCACCCCGGCGGGCAGCGCCGCCTTCCGCCGGTTGTTGGTGAGGGCGCGGATATCGGTGGCGCCTTGGGCGAGCAGGTGGTCGACGACCTTGCGGCCGATGTTTGCTGTGGCTCCGGTTACCAGGATGGTCATCTGTACCTCTTCGGCATGGGTCGCTGAACACCCCATCCTGCCAACGGAATTCGGGCAACGTCCACGCATCCCGGCCGGACGACCCCGTGTTCGGTGACAGGAATCCTGCCGAAGTGACAGATCTAGCGCTTCGCCACGCGCGCAGGACGACGCCGTCGCCGCATACATCCGCCGACGCAACCAGTACGCCGAGACCGAACGCGACTTCGCCGTCAACTCCAAGATCCGGCAGCCGGATTACCTACCGTCCCTGACCTGGACAAGACGCGGGGCCACAGCCGGTTGACCGGGCAGAGCGCTGGCGGAGAAGCTGGATGGGCAGGTGTCGCTGGACATTCCGTGCGTATAGCCGAATGCTGTTCCTGCGCCGAACGATACGGCCGCTGACGACTCTTCGGCAGCAAACCTGAAGGAGTAAGCCGACGATGGTACACCGTAAACGAATTCATGCCACCATGGTTGCCCTCGGCATCGCAGTAGCCGCAACACTCAGCCTCTCCGCGTGTGGCAAGACAGAACGATGGTGCGAACTCGACCGGGGCGATGTTGTCGTCGAAAACTGGCACTGTGAGCAGAACCTGTCGGGCTACGAGTGGGAGCCTGACCACGACAAACCGAAGGTGAAGAAGAAGCCGAACAAGACGAAGAAGAAGCAGTGACAGCGACCGAGGAATGGCTCCGCACCATGTGGGAGTCGACGGCACCTGGGTCACAGATGAACTCGTGTGGGCATTCCTGGACCATAAGAGGGCGGAGTGGGCAACCATGGCGGACTGGTCGGAGCGCACACCGAGCAGCAAGCCGATGCCATCGAAGGTCTGCGGAACAGGGTTGCGGCGGCCGAATGATGCCGAGACGACTTCCGGGCAATCATCAACGAGCGGCTCCATTTTCAACCTTCCGTAAGCCGAATACCGCCGCTCAAAGTAATTTCCGGCCTGATCGTGTTCGGTTTGCAATTCGACCGTGATTTCCTTTGTGGGGCGGGTGGCGGCCCGTTCGGCGGGTCGGCTGCCGGGTTTCACGGGCTCGGATGTGGTTGCCCTTTCTGCTCCTGAGGTCGGTTTGTGCTGTTCAGACTGGTTTCAGCTGGGTTAGCGCGGTGGTGAGCGCGGGGGCGGAGACGGGCAAACATCGCGACGGAATCGTGGGAGGCCGACTATTGCGGCGACAGTGCGGCAGAGTCGTATACTCGTTTTATGGCCGGACAGTCGTCCTCCACGGAATTCCTCATGGCGCCGATTCTTGTGGTGCAGACGAGGGAACGCGTCTATCGGTTACACGCTGGGAGTGCATATAATGTCGGTCGCGATCCGACGGCCGACATCGTAGTGACCGATCCGCGTGTATCTTCGTTGCACGCAGTTCTGGAGCGGGGTGCGGACGGTTGGGAAATCGATGACTTCGGCAGCCTCAACGGCACCTTTTTCGCCGGTCACCGTGTCGACCGGATGGTGATCGACCGAGAGGAGACGTTCCAGCTCGGGCACGCCGTGGACGGCGAGCAGCTGGCCTGCTCGGTGGAGGCACCATCTGGCCGCGATATCGGTGGAGACACGATGGTCGTCCCCGATCCCGGCTGCAACCTCGAAGATGAAGCAACGGTCACGAGGTCCTACTCGAGCCTGCCCCGGCGAGTTTCACGATCGTCACATCCGACGGGCCACCCCGGCGCGGTCGTCCAGATCGCATCGGACACTCTTCGGATCGGTCGCGCCACCGACAACGACGTTGTCGCGCTCGACCTCATGGTCTCCCGTCATCACGCCGAGCTGCACAAGATCGGCGCAGGCAGGTATCGGATCGTCGACCTCGGCAGCCACAACGGCACCTACGTCAACGGCTCCCGGGTCGACGCCGCAGACCTGTCCGAGTCCGACTTGATCGGCATGGGGCACACCACCTTCCGGCTCGTCGGCGACGAGCTGCGCGAGTCCGTCGATACCGGTGATGTGTCGGTCTCGGTGCAGAACCTCACCGTGCGAACCCCTGAGGGCAAGGTGCTCCTCGACGGGCTGGGTTTCCCCATCGCGCAGCGCTCGCTCGTCGGGGTCATCGGGCCCAGTGGCGCGGGCAAGTCGACGCTGCTCGGCGCCGTCACCGGGTTGCGGCCGGCGACGGAGGGGACCGTCCGCTACGACGGACGCGACCTGTACGCCAATTACGACGAGCTCCGGCACCGGATCGGGCTGGTCCCGCAGGAGGACATCCTGCACAACCAGCTTCAGACGCGGCGCGCGCTGCTCTACGCGGCCGAACTGCGCTTCCCCGGTGACACGCGCGGTGAGGAGCGCGAGCAGCGGGTCGACGAGGTCCTCGACGAGCTCGGCTTGGCGCGGCACGCCGATACCCGCATCGATAGGCTCTCGGGCGGGCAGCGCAAACGCGTGAGCGTCGCACTGGAGTTGCTGACCAAACCGTCCCTGTTGTTTCTCGATGAACCAACCTCCGGCCTCGACCCGGGCCTGGACAAAACGGTCATGGAAATGCTGGCCGAACTGGCGCACGACGGCCGGACCGTCATCGTCGTCACGCACAGCGTGGCGAATCTGGATTACTGCGACCGCCTGCTGGTCCTGGTGCCCGGTGGTCGGCTGGCCTATTACGGGCCGCCCGCGGAGGGGCTGCAGCAGTTCGCACAACGCACTTGGGCTGAGGTGTTCCAGGCATTCGAGCGCGAGGACGACCGCGACTGGGCCGGCGAGTTCCGGACTTCGCCACGCTTCGAGAACTACGTGGCGGTCGGACTGACCGACGATGTCGGCCCAGCGGAAGTGCACCCACCGGCGCCGCCGCCCGCGCAGCAGTCCAAGCTCAGCCAGCTCAGTACGCTGTGCCGGCGCTATCTGGCGGTGATTGCCTCGGACCGAAGTTATTTGGCGCTCCTCGGCGTGATGCCCCTGCTTCTTGGGGGCTTGATCGCCGCGGTGCCGTCGGGCGAGGGGTTCACCGGGTCGCCGGGAACCAACACGGATGCCCCGACCAAGCTCATGATTTTGGCATTCGGTGCATGCTTCGTCGGCACCGGTAACGCGGTTCGCGAGATCGTCAAGGAGCAGACGATCTACCGCAGAGAACGCGCGGCAGGCCTGTCAGCGGGGGTCTACCTGATGTCGAAACTGCTGGTCCTGGGCGTGATCACCATCCTTCAGGCGGCGGTGTTGGTCTTGATCGGCACCATTGGTGAGGATCTGCCGCCCAAAGGGATTTTCACGATATTCGAGCTGGAGCTGATTCTGGCGATGGCGATGCTCGGCGTCACATCGCTGGCGTTGGGCCTGCTGGTGTCGGTGTCGGTGAACACCTCGGAGAAGACACTGCCGCTGCTGATTGTGCTGTCGATGGCACAACTGGTGCTCACGGGCGGGCTGGTGCGGCTCCCCGGCACACCCGTCCTGCAGCAACTGTCCTACCTATCGCCGTCTCGTTGGGGGTACGGCGCAGGAGCCGCCAGCCTCGACCTCGACACCCTCTCACCGCACACAGGCGGACCCGATCCGCTCTGGGAACACACCCTCGGCGCGTGGCTGTTCGACATGGGAGCCGTGGCCGGCCTAGGGGCCGTCTTCCTGGCGTTGGCCTGGTACCGCCTGTACCAGCTGCGTCCACGGCGCCGAGGTGCCCGCCGCGCGAGGCTTTGACGCCCGGCGACGCGAACCGGTGGCTCGTCGACTGGCTGGTTTCCGCAGGTCAACGGGTGGCTCCTCTGAGCTGGTGCGATATGAGGCTGTGCGACGACCGCGCCAAGTGTGCCGCCTTCCGTGCCGGTGCACGGCTCGGCTGACCGCGTGGTGGCTACAACATCCGACGTGGCTTGCTCATCGCCTTGGCGCGGCGTACCGACACCCGCGACCACACCGCCTGCTGTAATGCCAGAGTGGCCCAGCCCGCCAGCGCCATCCCGGACAGGTTCACCACGAGTTGCAGGGTGCTGCCCCAGATCGCCGACCCGACACCGAAGGCAGCGCCGAGCGCGATATTGCCCGCGGCGGGCACCGTGGTCACCGAAATGAAAACGCCGGCCATTCCCCCGGCCTTGGCCGAGGTCAGCGCGAGTACTCCGGCGGCGGCCGCGACGATGGCGACGATGAACGACCACTTGTCGGGGGTGTAGATGAAGGCCGTCCCCGGGCGCGGGCCGGTCACGGCATCCACAGTGATCCAGCCCAGTGCGCGCCCAAACAAGACGAGTGCGAAGGTGATGGCGATGGCGGTGGCGAAGCCGAGCAGCAGCGTGCGCACGGCGAGCCAGAGCAAGACGAATCGGCGGCGTACCAGGGCGACTCCGAGCGCTGCGATCGCCCCGAATTCCGGACCGAGGACCATGGCCCCGATGACCAAAATCTGGGAATCCAGCACGATCGCGATCGCGGCGATCACCGTGGCGAAGGTCATAAAGCTGAGATAGGTCCAGTTCAGCTCGGTTTCCTCATACGAGCGCTGGGCGACATCGGCCCAGACCACGGCGTCTGCACTGCTGCCAGGCGTGCGTACCTCGCAATCGAATCCGCTGCGCGACAGCCAGGTATGGACCGGCTCGATCTCGATGCTGCCCGTACGGTGCAGTCCGATCGCACGCAACCGCTCGATTACGTCATTCGCCGCTTCCCGCGCCACATCGGCCAGCACCATGTCACCGCTTGGCCGCCGGGCGGCGCTGCGCATGACTGCGAGGCCACTGACGGCATCGTCCTGTTCGAGAATCTTGATCACGTCATCGGTCAGCTCGGCCGGAACCAGCATCCGCAGGTGTAACACCCCGATAGTGTGCCCCGCGCAGCCGATATCTCGGCGCAACGCGGCACAACAATCTCGGAGTCGCGGACGAGGCCCTCGTGCGAGCCATGTCGTGAGCCTGAGTCAGCGTCCGGTGACTCGGGTTATGGGCGGGTGAGTCATGGCCGGTGGCCTGCCCAGCAGAGGGTGTCGGCTTTGCCGGTTGTCTTTCCCGAGTCCTCTGCGTTGAACATCATGTAAGGAGCCCGTCCGACGGAGCACGGCCCCACGGTCACGATGACGGCATCCGGGCTCGTCCGGCCGCAGTCGGAGTCAGACGGGCCACCGAGACCGTTCTTCGGCTATGCGCGCGATGTCGGTGGGTGTGCCGCCCATGATGATGGCGGCGTGTTCGGTGATCAGCTCGATCGACCAGTCCCACCATCGGGCTTGCAACAGCAGTTCGACGTCTTCCGGCTCGAAGCGGGTGCGGATGGGGCGGGCCGGGTTGCCCGCGACGATCGCGTAGGGGGCAGCGTCTTTGGTGACAACCGAATGTGCGGCGACGACCGTGCCGTCGCCGAGGGTGACGCCGGGCATGATCGTCGCTTCGCGGCCGATCCAGACATCGTTGCCGATGACGGTGTTCGGTACCGGCGGAATGGACAGGAAGGTGTCGAGGGTGTTCTCCGCCCAAGCGCCGCCGAACATGGTGAAGGGATAGGTCGAGGGCCCGATCATGGGGTGGTTGCCCGCGGGCATGAGGAAAGTCGCCCGCGGACCGATCGCGGAGAACCGGCCGATGATCAGGCGTTGCGGGCCGTAGTTGTAGAGGACGTTCGCCGTCTGGAACGGTACGCCGGATCCCTCGTCGTCGAAGTAGGTGTAGTCACCGACCTCGATGAACTCGGAATCGACCTGGTTGGCGAGGAAGACCACGTTGGTCAGATCGGGACGAGTCGAGGGGTGCAGCTGACGAGGATCCGGTACCGACATGCCGTCCATTATTCTGACCGCCTCTACCTTGCGTGCGTGAACGGGTGGACACGTGCGGCGGCTGACGTAGCCGATGGTAAGAGGCGTTTTGCAGACCCGAAGCCAGAAGCACCGATGCCCCGCACCATAGGCCGCTGTCCGGCCGCCCGGTCATGACTACCGGCGCGGCCTCCGGAATCGGCCGCAGCTCGCTCAGCTGTTGTCGCGCAAGGGGTCCGAAGCTGCTCGCTCGTCCTTCTGTGTCGTCTCGGTTTCTCGGTTTCCCGGCTATCGGCTGTGTGTTCGATTGGGTGCGGACCTGGGGCGATCCACCAGATCGATGCCGCGTCGATCCGCATGCGCCGTGGCGCACGCAAGTGCGCCACGGCATCGAGGCGTGGATCCGTTCCGCGCAGGAGGACCCCTCGATCACACTCAGCTGGATCCGCGTCGTCCCCGCGCTCGGCGAGGACGCGTGGTAATTGCCGCGCGACACCGGCGACGCGTATGTCACTCTGATCCAAGCTCACCGACACACCGGAATTCGCGGCCGCCGGCTTGCATCCGCCCTCCCGTCAGGTGGCGACGATCATGCTCGGTGGCTTCCGCGAACTCATCGCGACAACCGTCGAGGACGGCAACGAGATCGCTGACATGATCGATGTGGCGGTTGAATCAGCGATCGCTCTGGTCGGTCCCCGCAGTGAGTGTCGCGACGGAACTCGCATTGAAGGCGCCGTCCGGTCAGAGGCGAGGTGTGCTGTGGGCGGCGAGTGCGGACTCGAGTCGTCCGCCGCACAGCAGCTCCAGCCGACGGGGCCATGGGTGTTCGCCCATCGTGCCGGGACCGGTGAAATAGAACGTGGAACAGCCCGGGCCGTGGTTGCGGTCATGCGGGTTGAATCCGCCGCCGTCGGGGACCATGCCCGCCGACTCCGCGAGTTCACGCCGCATGGTCAGATAGGTGCTCGAGTCCAAGCCCTCGACGGCAAAAGCGAAGTGGGTCTCCCGGTTGTGGCGCCGCTCGTCCTCGCGCGCCCACAGGTGGGCGGCCGATGCGACGGGGAAGAAGATCTCGATTCGCTGCTCGCGGCTGGGGCTGCCCAGGTGTCGGCGTCGGGCGTGCAGGATGTGAATGCGATAGCTGTCCGAGTCGAGTCCGTAGCGAGTGCAGACCCGTCGCTGGACGACGACGCTCGGCACCGTCGTGCCCAGCAGGAAGCCCGCTGTTACGAGGTGCTTGCGCATGGCCTCGGCATCCGCCGGAAACAAGAAGACCGCACCATGGTCGAAAACACATCGATCCCACAGGGGGCCCCGCGGCTCGCCCCCGCGATCCAGTGCCAACAAGGTCGAAAGAATGACCCGCGGAGAAATGGACGCGATGTACTCGACCAACCGGGCCAGCCTGGCGCTGTCTGTCGCATCGAGGCCATAGGCCCCGGCGGCGGCTTCGACACTATCGATATCTGATAGTTCCATCGTGCGGGGCCCTGTCCGGTGAAGCAATTCCAGCGCGGCGCAGCGTGGAGAACTGGTGCGGAAATCTGCCAGTGCGAAGTATTCCCGGTGGAACCGACTCCCGCAACGCGAAACGTAGACCTCGATGACGTTGCGCGGCGGAGAAGCCGAGCGAGCGGACAACGTAGTTCCTTCGCTACATCTTGCGTCACACCAGGCTTGGTCAGCGCCCTTGGGCTCGCTATGGCAAGATCCGTCAGTGGACATGTCTATCGGAGTGGAATTCCCTGCTCACGAAGGTGTTCCACGCTTCGTTGAAATCAGCCGCATGGCCGATCAGACTCATCAGGAACGGCTATGACCAATGGCAAGTTGCTCGAGCGAGTGCGGGACCTCGTCCCGAACATCAGGGAACGGGCTGCGAATACCGAGCGGCAGCGGCGGGTGCCGGAGCACACGGTCCGCGAACTGACCGACGCGGGCGTTTTCCGGATGTTGCAGCCCCGCCGTTTCGGTGGCGACGAGTCATCGCCGGTGGACTTCTTCGAAGTTATCCGCGCTATCGCGGCGGCGTGCCCGTCGACAGGGTGGGTCGCCTCGGTTTTCGGTACGCACGCATGGCAGCTGGCACTGTTCCCGCTGGAAGCCCAGCATGACGTCTGGAGCCATAACCCCGACGCCTTGGTGTCGACGTCCTATGTGCCTGCGGGAACGTCGACACCTGTCGACGGCGGCTTCGAATTGTCCGGCCGATGGGGGTTCTCGTCCGGCTGTGATCACGCCGACTGGGTCATGGTGGGTGCGTTGGCGCCTGGTGCCGACGGTGCACCGGGTGTCCATCTGACGTTGCTGGTGCCCCGCGGCGACTATCGGATCGACGACGTGTGGCATGCGGTGGGTCTGTCGGGAACGGGCAGCCATGACATTGTGATCGACAAGGCGTTCGTGCCCGTCCACCGGACCCACGATGCGGAACTCCACAATGCGGAACTCGGCGTGCCTGCCGATGTCCCCGCGCTGTACCGGCTCCCGTTCACCAGCATCTTGCCGAGTGGCGTCGCCGCGCCGGTCATCGGTGCTGCACAGGGCGCCTACGAGGCGTACCTGGAGCGAATGCGGGAGCGTGCCACCGCCACCGACCCTTTTACTCATGTGCACATCGCCCGCGCCGCGTCGGAGATCGACGCCGCGGTCCTGCAAATGGATCGCAATCTGTCCGAGGAACTGCGCTACGCCGAAGTGGGTGAGGATATTCCGATCGAACTGCGATTGCGTGCCCGCCGCGATCAAGTACGCGGCACCGAGCGCGCGGTGGAAGCGATCGAGCTGCTCTTCAGGATTTCCGGTGGCCGGGGGGCACGCACGCCCAATGTGGTGGAACGCCATTGGCGCGATGCGCACGCGGGGAGTCTGCATCTTGCCAATGCCGCCGAGCGGGCATTGGCGAACTTCGGCCGAGGCGAACTCGAGCTGCCGGTGGAAGATCGGATCCTGTGAGCATGGCCACCGCCACAATTGATCCCCACCTCATCGGGATCGCCACCGAACTTCCCCGTTCCGTGCATTCGACCGAGGAATTGCTCGCCGCGGGCCGCGGGCATCTGTCCGACAAGTTGGAGACGATGCTCGGCAGCCTGGGGGTCGAGAAGAGGCACTCCGTCCTCGCCAACTATCCGGACGTTCTCTTTCGAGGCGCCGAACCGGAACGCGGTATCGCCGTGGTCGATCTCGCGGTCAGGGCGGCCCGCAAATGTCTTGCCAGGGCCGATATTCCGGTGGCGACGATCGGTCTGGTGCTCGGTGTGTCGAGCAGCCCAGGCCGACTGGTGCCGAGCCTGGTGTGCGACATGTTTGCGCGGATGCCGGAACTGCCCAGGACCGCGCACAACCTGAGTATTGAGTACATGGGTTGCTCGGCGATGGCGAAGGCCGTCGACACGGCGCGGTGGTATCTGACGTGCAACCCCGGAAAGCGGGTCCTGGTCTGCTTCGCGGAAGCCACCACGCCACTGTCACCGCCGCTCCCCGGCTTCTACTCGCATTTCTCTGAGGTAGGCCTCGACGAGCGTCAGGACACCGTGAACGTGATGCACGGCTTTCTGTTCGCGGACGCGGCCGTGGCGATGGTGCTGGGCGCGGAAGGGGATGGACCGTCGTTCGGTCCGGTGGCGAACCTGACGAACGACCTCCCTGAGGACGCCGAACTCGGCACCGTCCCGGACGGCGGCTCGGATATCCCCGTGGTGGACGGGCGCCGGGCGTACACCCTGAGTCCTCTCGTCACGCCGCGTGGAGCTTTCTATGCCAGGGAGACCGTGCGGATGGCGCTGAAGGAAGAGTCCTGCGAACTGGCATCGCCGGCTGATGCCTCGGTGCTGCTCATGCACACCGGCAGCGTGCGCATCCTGAACGCGTTGTGCAAGGGGTTCGGCGTCGACCCTGACGATGAGGTGGTCGTCTCGTCGTATCGGGTGCTGCGCGACTACGGCAACACCCTCGGATGCTCGGTTCCCTTGATGCTGGCGGAGCCGGTGTACCGCCCGGCCGGGCAGGGAATTCTCGTGGCGTTCGGGTTGAGCTTCGGCTGCGGCGTATTCACGATGACGGTCCCCGAAGGCGGATGGGCTCCGTAGTGCATCCGCGGTACACACTTCCTTCGCTGTTCAACGCCGCCGCCGAGGCCGCGGGTGCGGAACCGGCGGTGTTCGCCGACGGCGGATACCGGTCCTGGGCGCGATGGCGTGCGGAGGCGGACGCGCTGGCCCGCGGGCTGCAGGACCTGGGAATCGGGAAGGGCGATGTGGTCGCCGTACACCTGCCCAACTGCTGGGAGTTCCTGACCGTTCATATCGCTGTCGCGGCTGCGGGCGCGGTGATGCTTCCGCTGCACATGGGCCTCGGGGTGCACGAGCTGCGTTCGCTCCTCGCCCGGACGCGGGCCGTCACGGTGGTCGTCACGGCGGACCGTCGGCGCGAACTCATGCCAGAACTTCGCGGGGAATTCCTTGCACTGAGAAACGTGCTGGTGGTCGGGGACGTCGATGACCCGTCGAGCAACGCGCTGTCGCTCGAGGACATCGTGCTGCGGTGGGCGGGGACCGCGCCCCTGCCGACAGATGTGGCGTCCACCGACCCCCTCGTGCTTCTCCCGTCGTCCGGCACGACCTCGCTGCGCCAGAAAATCTGCGTGCACACCCACCACGGCCTCATATCGAACGCCGTCACGGTCGCTGCCGACGCCGGAGCCCGTGGTACCGATACGATCCTCAGCGGCAGCCTTTTCACGCACCTTTTCGGCCTTCTTTCGGTCCACCTCAGCCTGGTGACCCGAGGCCGCCAGGCGTTGCTGAGCAGCTGGGACGTGGGGGAGTTCCTCCGGCTGGCACAGATCAGCGAGGCGACGGTGCTGTTCGCGGTGCCTGCCCAGATCCGTGATGTCGTGGCCAGGCTCGGTTCGTCCGCCGACACCGGTGCAGTCCGGCTGCGCGAGGTCCGGGCCAGCGGCGCAGCCGTACCCGCCACGCTCATCGAAGACGCCCGCCGACTGCTCGGGGCGCAAGTGATCGCCCAATGGGGCATGTCCGAGCTGGGTGCGGGCCTGTTCACCCGGCCGGGCGATCCGCTGGAAGCGGCGACCAGCAGCGTCGGCCGCCCGATCTCCGGCGGTGCGGTGCGGGTGGTCGCCGAGGACGGTAGCCCGTGTGCTCCTGGTGCGACCGGCCGACTCCAGTTCCGCAGCCCTTTTCTCTTCGCAGAGTATTTCGAGGACCCCGAGCTGACCAGGACCGCGCTGACCGCGGACGGCTGGCTGCGGACCGGTGACCGCGCCAGTATGAACGACGACGGCACAGTAACTTTCCGAGGCCGGGACGTCGAGGTCATCAATGTCGGCGGCGTGAAATTCAGCGCGCCGGAGATCGAGACGCTACTCGACGACATGGCGGGACTGGGCCTGATCGCCGTCGTCGGCCGCCCGGACGATCGTCTGGGCGAGTATCCATGTCTGGTCGTCACCCTGCGTGAGAGCGCCTCGGTCACCCTGGACGACGTTGCCGGACATCTGGCAGCCAAGGGCGTGGCGGAGTACAAGTTCCCGGTCGAGCTGGTCGTGCTCGACAAGATGCCGTGCACGCCGACCGGCAAGATCGCGCGAAGTCAGCTTGTCGCGATGCTGGACCGCGGTGGCGCGCGCACGCAGTCGCCGTGGGCGCAGCGGCTGCGGGCGTTGCCACCGTCCGAACGGCTGCGGCACGCTCTGGACCTGGTGCGCGAACAGGTCCGCGCGGTGCTCGAGGCACCGAAGCCGATCGGGCCGGACCAGGTGTTCACCGATTACGGCCTGAAGTCACTCACCGCGGTCCGGTTATGCGCCGTTTTGGCCGAGACCACGGGCTTCGATCTGCCGACGACCATCGCCTACGACCTGCCGACGCCGAATCTGCTCGCCCGCCACCTCTGTGCCCTTCTCGGTGCAGGCCCGACCCCGGACCCGCTCGACCTGGCTACGCCGAACCGGCCACGACCGGCCGAGGACGACCCGGTGGTCGTCGTGGGCATGGGATGTCGGTTGCCGGGCGGCGTCGCGTCTCCCGCCGAGTTCTGGGACCTGCTCGCGGACGGTCGGGAGACGATCGGTGACTTCCCCACCGATCGTGGCTGGGAGGTCGACCCGGACGCCACGTATGCGCGGCGCGGAAGTTTCCTGGACGCCGCCTGGTTCGATCCCGCCTTCTTCGGGATCTCGCCGCGCGAAGCCGTCACCATGGATCCCCAGCAGCGGCTCCTGCTGGAAACCGCGTGGGAGGCGCTCGAGCACGCCCGGATCGACCCGGTCTCGCTGCGCGGCAGCGACACGGGGGTCTTCGTCGGCATCATGGCGTCGGATTACGTGCCGCGTACGTATGAGACGGTCAAGAATTCCGACATCGGCGCCATGACCGGTAATGCCGGTGGTGTGGCGTCCGGCCGGATCTCCTATGTGCTAGGGCTGCACGGCCCGGCTCTCACCGTGGACACCGCGTGCTCGTCTTCTCTTGTGGCGCTGCATCTTGCGGCCCGATCGCTGCGTGACGGGGAATGCTCACTGGCGATGGTCGGGGGTGCGACCGTGCTGTCCACACCTGCCGCCTTCGTGGAATTCGCCCAGCAGAACGGTCTCGCGGCCGACGGTAGATGCAAGCCCTTCGCCGCCGGGGCCGACGGGACGGGCTGGGGAGAAGCGGTCGGCGTGCTCGTGCTCGAGCGTCTCTCCGCTGCGCGCCGCGCTGGCCATCGCGTGCTCGGCGTCATTCGCGGGTCGGCCGTCAACTCCGACGGCACCTCGAATGGGCTGACCGCGCCGAATGGTCCTGCGCAGCAGCGGGTGATCCGGCAGGCGCTGGCCGATGCCGGGCTCGAGCCGTCCGAGGTGGACGCGGTCGAGGCGCACGGCACGGGGACGACACTCGGCGACCCGATCGAAGCGAACGCGATCCTGGCGACTTATGGGCGCGACCGTGGACAGCCGCTTTTGCTCGGGTCGCTGAAATCGAACCTGGGGCATTCGCAGGCCGCCGCGGGGATCGTCGGGACGATCAAGATGCTCATGGCGATACGGCATGGTTCGGTGCCCAAGACGTTGCACGTGGACGAGCCGTCCCCACATGTGGTCTGGGCCGCGGGAGCGGTACGCCTGGCCGCCGACGCGGTGCCGTGGCCGGAGACCGGACGACCGCGCCGCGCGGGCGTCTCCGCATTTGGGATCAGCGGCACGAACGCACACGTCATCATCGAACAGGCCCCCACCGGAAAAGACACAGCAGAGGCAGCCGCTGTACCACGCACGTCGGTGCCGGTGGTGCCGCTGGTCTTCTCGGCAGCGACGAAACAGGCCGTGGCCGCTCAGGCGGAACGATTGGATTCCCTCTTCAGCGAGGGTGCCACGCCCACGGACGTGGGCTACTCACTGGCCAGCACCCGCGCGAGGCTCGAACATCGAGCGGTCGTGTTCGATCGGGACGACCTGGCAGCGCTGGCGTCGTGGACGCCGAGTGGTGCGGTGACAGGTCGCGCCGATCTCCACGGCCGTATCGTGTTCGTCTTCCCGGGGCACGGCGCGCAGTGGGCGGGGATGGGGGTCGAGCTGATCGCTTCGTCCCCGGTCTTCGCCGACGCGATGGCCGAGTGTGAGAAGGCGCTGAGCGAGTTCGTCGACTGGTCTCTGACCGAGGTCATCGCGGACGAATCCGCCTTGCGCCGAACCGAAGTCGTTCAGCCCGTGCTGTTCGCGGTGACGGTCTCGCTAGCGCGGCTGTGGCAGCGGCACGGGGTCGTGCCGGACGCGGTCATCGGCCACTCTTTCGGCGAGATCGCCGCCGCGCACGTCGCTGGCGTGCTCTCGCTGCGCGACGCCGTCCGGGCCATCGTCTGCCGTGGCGCGCTGTGTGCGGGTCTCAGCGGTCGGATGTTGTCCATCGAATCGGACGCGGAAGACGTCGAGCAACGGATCTCCGGCCACCCCGGCGTGAGCATCGCCGCGCGCAACGGTCCGTCCACGACCGTCGTGGCGGGCGACGTCGACGCCGTCACCGCGCTGGCGGCGGACTACCGGGACCTCGGCGTGCCGACCCACGTCGTGCAGATCGGCTTCGCGTCGCACTCGGTGCATGTCGAGCCTCTCCGCGACCGCCTGCCGGCAGACCTGTCCGATCTGCGCCCGCAGCCCGCCCGCATTCCCTGGTACTCGACAGTCACCGGCGAACTGATGGCGGGTCCCGAGGCAGGCGCCCGCTATTGGTATGACAATCTGCGGCAGCCTGTTTCGTTCGCGTCGACGGTGACTACTGTGGCGGCGGCGGGGTTCGGCTATTTCATCGAGGTCGGCCCCCATCCGGTGCTCACCACAGCGATCGGTGCGACGGTGGGTGAAGCCGGTTTGGCCGTGGGAACCTTGCGGCGTGGCCAGGGTGGCATCGGCCAGTTCGCGGTTTCGCTGGCCAAGGCGTACGTCCGGGGGCTGCCGGTCGACTGGGCGAGGTTCTTCGACGGCTCCCGAGCCGACCAGGTCGACCTGCCCACCTACCCGTTCCAGCGCAGCCATTACTGGCTCGGTCGAACGAAAACGAAGCAGCCGGCCAGACCCGGTCGGCATGACGTCACGCGAGACGCGGCCGGACGGCAGTCCGCCGATGACCGTGCACTGGTCGACACCGGTACCGTGCCGGTGAGAGCGACCGCTGCCGCCGCACCATCGGACGCTTTTCGCGGTCAGCTCACCGGGCGCGACAAGGCCGAGCAGGTTCGGCTCATCGAGGACCTGATACGTGCCCGCGCCGCTGCTTTGCTGGGCCATCGCGATCCGTCCGCGGTGGCGCCGGATCACAAATTCCTGGAAATCGGCTTCGACTCGCTGACCGTGACGGAGCTGCAAGACACGCTCAACCAGGTCATCGGCCTCCGGTTGCCGCCCATCACCGTATTCGAGGCCGAGACTCCCGCGGCACTGGCAAGGCGAGTGTTCGATGAGCTGATCGAACAGCCGAGTGTTCCCGAGCCGGAGCCTATCGCGCCACTACCGCGGTACGACGAGTCCGTCCGGACTGTTATCCAGCACGCGGTCACGATGGGTAACCCGGATGCGGCCTTCGGCCTGATGCGTGCGGTGGCGGACCTTCGGCCATCGTTCGGCGCGGTCGCCGATCTCGGCTCCTTTCCCGCACCGACGATTCTGGCCGATGGACCGCGACGCACGCGGCTCATCGCCGTGAGCTCGCCGATGGCGAACGGTGGTGTTCACCAGCATGCGAGGCTCGCCGCACATTTCCAGGGCGTGATGCGTGTCTCGGCGGTGCCCCTACTCGGGTTCGTCTCGGAAGAGAAGCTTCCGGCGTCCGCCGAGGCCGCGGTCGCCGCGGTGGCCGAAAGCGTGCACCGGGCCGCTGCGGGCGAGCCGTTCGTACTGCTCGGATATTCTTCGGGCGGTGCGCTGGCGTATGCCGCGGCCCGCCACCTGGAAAAAGTTCAGCAGACCGGGCCGTCCGCGGTGATCATGATCGACACTTTCCGGATCGATGACCCCACGGTGCCGACCGAGACGATCCTGCGCGAGATGTTCGCGGATTCCCATGGTTTCGGCGGAATCACCGGCGACCGGCTCTCCGCGATGGGCCGCTGGCTCGCGACGATGTCCGGCATGGAATTCACTCCGCTCGGTGTGCCGGTGCTGTTCGTTCAGGCCTCGGAACCGGTCGTGCCGGGTGCGGGTGACCCGGCCCGCTGGCTGGCGAAGCCCTTCGAACGGACACATGATCTCCGGACCGTGCGATCGAACCATTTCGGCCTGGTGGGGCCGGATTCGGCGCAGACGGCCCAGGTCATCCGCGAATGGCTCGATGAGCGATTGTGACGTCGGCCGCTGCTCATCCGGAGGTGGCTGGTTCCCGACCGACAGCGGCCATCAGGGCCGAATGCGCGGGTTCGTCTTCGGTCGCCGATGGGATCACCCGCAGCACGATCAAGTCGCTGTCGCTGCCGAAGACATACATCGTGTTCCAGAGCTGAAATGGGTAGGCGTCGAGTCGGATCGCGCGATCGCCGACGGTCAACTGCCGGGGTGCCGACGACCAGCCCGCGGGGTCGTAGACGACTCGCCAGATGGGTCCCAGCCGAACTGCCAGTACCGCCAGTAGGTCTGGTAGTTCGGCGGTGAGGTCGCCGGATCGGGGCCACCATGCGCCGTCGATGTATCCGCCGCGTTCGGTTTTCGCTTTGAGCCTCAGTCGAGGCGTGTACTCGGGCGGAACTCGATGTCGGGCGGACTGCGGGCGAAGAGGCGCCGACGCCACGACGATGCGGTTGTTCTGGCTGCTGCGAAATCGCATGTCAGTCCTTTCTCGAAGGTTGGGAAGAGGCCGGTCGGTAGTGACGGCAGGCCGCGGACCAGGCGCTGGTGCCTGCGAGGATGAGCACCGAACCGATGACCACGACGATGACGTGGTAGCCGAATACGGCGAAATTATCGGTCCGGTGTGGGTGCCGCCGATCTCTGTCATTCTCCAGTAGACGCCGCTCGCATCGGCATGTCAACGTTGTAGGGCTACACTGCCTATCTACATGCTTCCACAGGGATGGAGACAGTTCCGCCATGGCCAAACCGCCGATCGACCGCGCGCATGTCAGAACCGGAACCCACCGCAGGGGCGACAATCCGGTCACCAGGGCCGCGGTCTTGGCCGCGGCACTGGAGATCGTCGATCGTGACGGGGTCGACGGGTTGTCGATGCGGCGGCTGGCCGACGCGGTGGGTCGGGATCCGATGGTGATCTATCGGCATGTGCCGAACAAGGCCGCTGTGCTCGACGGTGTCGCGGAGATCGTGTTCGCGCAGTTGTCGGTGGATGCGACCGATGCGGACTGGGCTGGACAGTTGAGGGTTGTCGCGCGCGATTTCCGCAGGCTGGCACTGACCCATCCGAAGGTGGTGCCATTGTTGGTGACTCGGCCGTTGTCGACGCCTTTGGGGCTGCGGCCACGGTCTGTGGTTCGGCCGTTGGAAGACACTCTCGCGCTACTGACTCGCGCCGGCTTCTCCGGAGTTGACGCGCTGCACATCTATCGCGCGCTGTTCGGGTTCCTCTACGGACACATCCTCAACGAGTTGCAGGAAATCGTGGAGAAGCCCGAAGAGACCGACGAAGTGCTGCGCCTGGGTCTGCACCGGCTGCCGATCGGCGAATTCCCCCTGCTCCGCGAACTCGCACCGGTGCTGGCCGACTACGACGGCGTCGCCGAACTGGAACGCGGTCTCGACATCCTGCTCACCGGATTCGCCTCCACACTGCTCGGCCGCCGCTGATGACCGTACCGGCTCAGCGTGCTCCGGCTCCGCCTTCGGAATCCCAACGCTGTTGTGCGCCAAAGGTTTCGATGTCGTCGACTCCCAGCGGATCGCCGATGGTCGGTGCGCCGTGTGGGTCGGCCATATCCATCATGCTCGTGCGCGCAGAGTCGGCATCGGTGCGCGGGCGACTCACCAGCAAGGTAATTCTGGTGCCGCCGACCCCGAGGATGTCGAGGGTGCGGGACGGCTTGTGCCGGTAGCCGTCGAGTCGCACCCGACGTCCGGCATTCTGGAGTTTCCTTGGCGCGGTGTCCCATTCGTCGAGGTGGTAGACCACCCGATGGATGGGACCGAGTCGATTCCCGAGCGCTGCGAGCAGGCCCGGCAGCTCGGCGCTCAGGTCATGGCTGTACGGCCACCAAGTCCCGTCGGTGGACGTGTTTCCGATCGTTCTGGGCGCGAGCAGCAGAGTCGGCCGCCGTATGGGCGCCGGTCGCCGACCGGCATCGGTTGCGGTCTGCTGTGGCGTCATGGTCGCCGCTCCCGTCTCGGCCGCATAACGGCCGGTGTCATGGTCTTGCCGAGTCCGGCGATCAGGATGTCGAGGCCGCGTTCCAGTTCGGCGGCGCCGTCGTAGGCGGCCAGCGCCGGTGCCAGGTCGCGCAGCAGGGGGAATTCGGCGATCGGCAGCCGGTGTAGTCCCAGACGCAGCAGGTCGGTTGCTTCTTCTGGGCATTCGACGATTTCCTGCAACTCGTTGAGGATGTGTCCGTAGAGGAATCCGAACAGAGCCCGGTAGATATGCAGGGCGTCGGCGTTGTCGAAGTCGGCGTGGGTGAGCAGATCCAGGATGTGTTCCAGTGGTCTCAGGGTGCCCAGCGGCCGCAATCCGAGCGGGGTGGCGAGCGGGTGGGTGACCAGCAGCGGCACCATGTTCGGGTGGGCCACTGCCAGCTTGCGGAAGTCGCGCGCGACGATCCGTAGTTGGTGGCGCCAGTCGGGATCGGTGGTGTCGACCGTCAGTTGCGCGAGCACGATCTCGGCGACTCCATCGAGGAGTGCGGCCTTGTTGGCGGCGTGCCGGTAGAGCGCCATCGGGTCACGACCGAGCTCCTGGCCCAGACGTCGCATCGACAGTCGAGCGACACTGTCGCGGTCGATCATCTCGAGTGCGGCGGCCAGCATCGCGGCCCGCGTCAGAGGGGTGTTCCGGTTGCGCTCACGGTCGGCGCGATGGTCCGGAAGGTCTGTGTAGTCGGTTGGTCTGGCTCTGATTCGATCCATCGAATCCATCGCCTCACGAGTTCGGTGCAGCCTTTGTCAACAAGTCAACACTACACTGTAGACATACGATGTATCTAGGTCATATGCTGTGGCTATACCGCTTCGTTCCGGCAGATCAGTCGCAGGAACGCGCGGAGGTGGGATTACGCCGATGACCATCGAGAACAAGATCGCGCACTGGTTGCGGGCAGTGTGGGCGAGTGCGCAGAAGCTTCTTGCCAGAACCGACGAAGACAGCCGTCGCCGCACCGACAGTGGCGGCAGGCCGGCTCATGGCACCCTCGAGCAAGCCATAGGCAAGCTGCGAGGTGCGTTTCACCGCTGACCTGTCCCGACACGACCAGCGGCAGCGTCGCCGAATTCATCCGCCGGTCATTCGGCGAACACTCAGGAACTGGGGACATGAAGCATGGCAATCACGCAAGTCGCTGTGTACGCGCATTTGACCGCGGCCGATATCGAGGCGCTCGGGTGTGAGCTCGACGCGATTCGACAGGACATTCTGGATCAGCGCGGTGCGCGGGATGCGACGTACATCCGCCGCACGATCGCGTTTCAGCGGATACTCGACGCCGCCGCGAGGTCGACGATCTGTTTCGGTCGGACCAGGACCAGTTGGCTCCTGGGCACAGCGGGGTTGGCGACGGCGAAGAGCATCGAGAACATGGAACTCGGTCATAACGTCTGCCACGGCCAATGGGACTGGATGAACGATCCGGAAATCCACTCCAGCACGTGGGAGTGGGACATGGCGGGCTTGTCGTCGCAGTGGCGCTTTGCGCACAACTACCGCCACCATGTCTTCACGAACGTTCTCGGGATGGACGAGGACATCGGGTTCGGCGTCATACGCGTGACCCGTGACGAGCGATGGCGCCCAGCACACCTGCTGCAGCCGCTACAGAATCTGTTGCTGGCGGCCACCTTCGAGTGGGGTATCGCGCTGCACGACCTGTACTCCGAACGCGACCGTGCCGCGACACCCGCGCAGAAGTCCGCCCACATCAGGGCGTTGGTCAAGAAGATCGCGCGGCAGGCGGGCAAGGATTATGTGCTGTTCCCCGCGTTCAGCGGGCGACGCTGGCGGCGAACACTTGCCGCGGACGCGAGTGCCAACATCATGCGCAATCTGTGGGCGTATCTGGTGATCTTCTGCGGTCATTTCCCCGATGGCGCGGAGAAGTTCGCACCCACCGTCGTGGAGCACGAAACCAAACCCGAGTGGTACCTGCGGCAGATGCTGGGCACCGCGAATTTCTCCGCGGGTCCACTACTCGCCTTCCTCAGTGGGAACCTCTGCTACCAGATCGAGCACCACCTTTTCCCTGACCTACCCAGCAACCGCTACGCCGAGATCGCCGTTCGAGTGCGGGCACTGTGCGACAAATACGACCTGCCCTACACCTCCGGGTCTCTACTTCGCCAGTACCTGCTGACCCTGCGCACCATTCACAAACTGGCCCTTCCGGACAGTTTCCTGATCGCCACCTCCGACGACGCACCCGAGACCGCGTCGGAACGCAAGTTCGACGGCGTCGAAGCATCCGATACCGACCACCCACTCGGACGAAGCGGGTTGCGTACAGCGCTACGTCGGGCCGGCCGTAGCCGGTACGGTCGACATATCGGCGTCACCTCGCGCGCGCTCATGTCGCGTTATCGCCCGATCCGAATCGAGTCGGCCGATTCGGGGCCGAGACAGGGGCGCCGGCCATGAAGCAATCCAAGGCCCGCGCCGGAATTCGGTCGCACGGCGACCTCGCACCGCGAGTGCAGTTGAAGCCTCCGACATCGAAGACCGGCTACACAACGCCGAAGACCGGCTACGTTGACGGAGCGTGGTGGCCGCATAGTGATGTACTGGTGCGTGAACTTCCGGCGCTACTCGCGGTCCTGGCTGCCCGGATCGGCCCGGTCCATCATGTGGCGTACCCGCTCGGCGAATGGGCGGGAACGCCCAGCGAACTCGTCGTTGCCGGCCGGACGGTGCGATGTGCCGGATATCGATACGGGACTGCTCACACTGTCGAAATGCTCGGTGTGAAGGATTGCAGGCTGGTCCTGCTCGTGGTCCCGCCATACACCGACGCGCACGACGCGTTCGCGATGATGACGTCCGCGTCCGCCACGAATGACGAATCGGCAGTCGACGAACTGCTGATGATCGGCGTACGTGAGCGCAGCGACCGCGCCGAACGAGCCGCCGCCGAGCAACGTTGGGTTTCCGAAGGTGGCGCGGAGCATTGACCGTGAGATCGGTGTGCTGAGGCACGGGTCTCGTTGCCGCGCAGCACTGTCGGTCACCGCGGTATCAGTCGCGTCCGTTCGGCACCTTTGAGCAGGAATTCGCCGGGCCGTACGCCCTTGGCCCGAGCGAAGGCGACGCTGAGGGCGTAGCCGTCGCTGTAGCCGACTCGGCGCGCGATTGCGCCGAGGGTGTCGTCAGTACGAGACGCGGGTTGTCCGGATCTCGGAGATCGACATGCCCCGGCGGCGTCGGAACAGGCTGCGCAGGGTGCCTGCGTTGAGGTAGCCGACCCTGGCCGCGACCGCGTCCACGGTGAGGGAGGTGGTCCGCAGCAGGTGCATTGCCCGCTCCAGTCGGATGTCGTGCACGAATTCGCTGGGAGACATGCCGAGTTCGGCATGGGTGGCGCGCTGCAGGCTTCGTTCGGTGACACCGATCGCCTTGGCGGCGTGTGAAATCCGGAAGTTCTCGGTGAGATGGTCGCGAACCCACCGTTCGAACGCGGCGGTCATCGAATCTCCCCTGGCGACGACCTCCGGAATAATGAACTCGCGCTGCGGTCGCCCGGCGCCGACCGCCAGGTAGCGCATCGCGCGCTCGGCCAGCGCGGGGCTCCTCGCGGCGATCATCGACAGGGCTAGGTCCATGTGCGACAGCGAGGCGCCCGCGGTGATGACGTTACGGCCGCGGCACAGCGTCCGACTCTCGTTCAGCTCGACGAGGGGGTAGCGACGGCGAAAGGCTGGGCCGAGCCACCAACTCGTGGTCGCGGGTGAGCCGTCCAGCACTCCGGCCTCGGCCAGGAAGAACGTTCCGGTGCACGCGCCTGCGAGGTGCACACCCCGGTCCCGCGCCGCGATCAAGCGATCGAGTACGGGGCGACTGGCCCGCGCGGAGACGAGTTCGATCAGCGCCTCGGCGGCCAGCACGTTCACCGCGGGCACGATCATCAGATCGAACTCGTCGCCGAGTTCGTCGAGCGGAATCGTCGGCACGGTGTAGCCGTTGCCCGAGCGTATGTCGGTTTTGAACGACACGGTTCGGACCCGCCACGGCTGCGGCGGGTCGGCGAGTTCGGATCGCACGGCATTTGCGGTGTTGAAGGTCTCCAGGAGGGCGGCGAACCCGAAGTCGGCAACGCCGTCCACGACGAAGACAGCGACGTCCATGTCGGGAACAGTACCGAACATGTCGTTTGCGACACTCCGTTTTGGTTGGAATCTGTCCTACTGTCATCGGACGCGGCTCGCCACCGGCCCCGCGGGCCGGTGCGGCCGACTTGCCCACCGTACCTCTTCACCTGGGGAGCTTGCGTGACCATGATCGATACAACCGGCACTCACCACGTCCGGTTGACGGTGACCGACATCGCTCGATCCCGAGCGTTCTACGGGGATGTCCTCGGATTCCCGATCGCCGCCGAATCTCCGGGCAGCCCCGACGACCCGGTGGTGCGCAATGACCCTATGCAGCTGTTCGGCGGGGTGGTGTTCCAGGCCAACGGGATGTTGCTCGGCCTGCGCCCGGTGGCGCCCGCGACGGATCGTTTCGATGCCGACCGCGTCGGGCTCGACCATCTCAGCTTCACCGTTCCGTCCCGCGACGACCTGGTCGCGGCGGCCGCCCGTCTGGCCGCGGCCGGAATCGAACACGGCGAGATCACCGAAATGGCGGATTTCGGCATCGCGATCTTGGCGTTTTTCGATCCCGACGGCATCCATCTCGAACTCACCTCGCCACTGTGACGGCCCGTCACCGGATGGCGCAGGCCCAAGCATGAACTACCCGGAATAAACGTCCTGATGAAGGCCCTGACGACCGGCCGCGGAATCGGCGTGGTTGTGCCGAGGAGGTAGGCCGATGCTCGTCCAGCGTGCGCAAGAGGGAAAGGCGACCGGTTCGGCGTTGCCGAGCCCGAGCACCCTGCTGTGCGCGCTGGGCGGCCAGCATGTGGACGGACCGGTGAGCCGGTGGGCCCGTGAACTGACCGAGTTGCACGGGCGCAGCCGCCATCAGCGGCGGCCCGGTGTCGACATCGACAGCCGCCGCGCCGAATTGGTCGATCGGATCAATACGTGGGCGACGCTGCACCTGCCGTGCCCAGCGGTGGGCGCACGCCTGCACGACGCGAGCCTGGGCGAGGTGATCGATCGGATCGCGGCCGTGGCGGACCGGGCGTTCCATCTGCTGATGCACGAGGATCCAGGCGGCGACCAGATGCATGCGGAGTGGACCCGGCTGGCCGAACTGGAGATCGCCTACGGAGACTTGGTCGAACAGGTCGGGGACGGTCGCCGTTGTCTGCCGCCGGTTGCTGTCGGCGGCGTCGGCTGAGATCCTGCCGCCCGGCCCGCCGTGCGACATGCTCGCATCGTGCCATGTCCCTTCGGACCGGCGCGCGAGAGGGCGTAGGCTGGTCGCTCCGACTGACGGTGCGACTTCTGGGAGCGGTGCATGAGCAAGAGTGAGGGGACTCCTCCCGCTACGACGAGGACCGGGACGATCAGCGTGCAGGTGCCCGCGGAGTCGGAGCAGTTGGCGATGTTGCGTGCCTTGGCCGAAACCGTCACGCTCATGGCCGATTTCGGCATCGACGAGGTGACCGATATCCGACTTGCCCTGGACGAGGTCGCCAGTGCGCTGGTGTTGGACGCGGTAGAGGGGTCGGTGATCGACTGTGCGTTCTCTTTCGACGACGAAGCGGTGCAGGTGCGAGTCGCCTCGGTCGCGGTGTCGGACTCCAGTCCGGATGAGACCAGCTTCGGCTGGCATATCGTGGCGACGCTGACCGACTCGGTAGCCACGTCGCAGGATGTCTACGACGCCGCTGTAGGCGGCTACCCGACTGTCGTCGACTTCCGCTGGGTCCGCGGCGGCTCGAATGAGTAGCGAGCCGAATCCGGGTGCTTCCAGGCGGAAGCCGGGTAGGGGAGACAGCTACGACAACATCGAACCGCTGTTCGCGGAGCTGGCCGCGCTGGCCGCGGACGATCCGCGCCGGGAGACCGTGCGCGCGGAACTGATCGGCCGGTGTCTGCCGCTGGCCGAGCACATCGCACGGAAGTTCAGTGGTCGCGGGGAGAGCTTCGAGGATCTGCTGCAGATCGCGAGGGTGGGCATGCTCGCCGCGGTCGACCGGTTCGATCCTCAGCACGGCTCCACATTTCTGTCGTTCGCGGTGCCGACGATCATGGGCGAGGTCCGGCGGCATTTCCGCGACTACGCATGGTCGGTGCGAGTCCCGCGTCGGCTCAAGGAAATCCAGTCCACGATCGGTCCCACGGTGGAGATTCTGTCGCAGCGGCTCGGCCGCATGCCTCGGGCGCGGGAGATCGCCGACGAACTGGACGCCGATCTGAACGAGGTGACCCAGGCGCTCATCGCCCGCAACGCCTATCAAACCTCGTCGATCGACGCCGCGTCCGACACCGACGAGGCGGAGTCGGGCGGCTTCTCCCTGCTGGACACCCTCGGCGCCGAGGACCCCGACTTCGGCACCGTCGAGAACTATTTGGCGGTGAAACCGCTGCTCGCCGCGTTGCCGGAACGTGAGAAGCAGGTGCTCGTGATGCGCTTCTTCGATTCCATGTCCCAGGAGCAGATCGCCCAGCGGATCGGTTGTTCGCAGATGCAGGTGTCGCGCATTCTGTCCAAGACGTTGAAGTCGTTGCGCGAGCAGGCTTTACGAGACTGACACCCAGGCTGTCTCGGCCGGGGAGCTCGAGCCTCGTCGCCGCGCGGCCCCGCCGGCGCGTCGTGGACATCTGGTACAGCTGTACCAGCAGGTCGTAGCGATACATCGGCCTCGGATCGGTCGTGTTCGGCTCCGGCGTGGCTGGTCCTTCGGCGACATCGTGTCCTCTCGCACACGGGAGTCAGCAGGCGAGTGTCTCGATTGCTTGATATTTCGGAAGCTGAGAGGGTTGCCAGGTGAATGCTTGGGATCGGTACGCGTCGCTGGTGACCGCTCGCAAGTCCTGGGTACTGTTGCTGGTGATCGTCGCCGCGTCGCTGGGGCTGATCGGCGCCGTGGGGGAGAACGAAGCAGCCGGGCAGGCGCCCATGTCGCTGCCGACGTCGGCGCAGTCCGCGCGGGTCGAGCAGGCGCTGACCGAGTTTCCGGACGCGGGCTCGTACGCCGCGATCGTGGTCGTCACCCGCGCCGACGGCGGCGACCTGACCGATGACGACCGCGCCGCCGCGGCCGCGGCGACGGCCCGCGCCGCCGGGCAGCCGTCCGCGGGGCCCATCATCACCTCGCCGGATCGGAAAGCGGCGATCGGTCAGGTGCCGGTGTCTGCCGAGCTGACCGGATTCGCCCTGACCGACCGCGTCGATGACATCCGGGCTGCGTCGGCGGACGGGCTGCCCGACGGGCTGATCCTGCAGGTCACCGGCGGTCCCGCGTTCGGTGCCGATATCGCGGATTCGTTCTCCGGCGCCAACGTCCTCCTGCTGGCGGCGACCGCGGCCGTGGTCGCGGTGCTGCTGATCGCGACCTATCGTTCTCCAGTTCTGTGGGTGGTGCCGCTGGCCGTGGTCGGCGCGGCCGACCGGGTGGCCACCGGCGTCGGAACCGGCCTGGCCGACCTCACCGGACTGACCTTCGACGGCTCGACCGCCGGTATCACGAGCGTGCTGGTCTTCGGCGCGGGAACCAACTACGCGCTGCTGCTCGTGTCGCGCTATCGCGATGAGCTGCACCGGGAATCGGATCACCGGGCGGCGTTGCGGCAGGCGGTGCGCCGGGCCGGACCCGCGATTCTGGCGAGCAACGTGACGGTGGTCGCGGCGCTGCTCGTGCTGTTGCTCGCCGCACTGCCCAGCACGCGAAGCCTCGGGACCATGGCCTCGGCGGGCCTGCTCGTGGCCGTCGTGTTCGTCCTGCTGGCGCTGCCCGCTGCGCTCGCGCTGTGCGGGCGGAAGGTGTTCTGGCCGTTCGTGCCACGTGCGGACGACCGGGACACCATGAACGAGGGGATCTGGCACACGGTCGCGGCCGGGGTGGTGCGCAGGCCCGCGGTGGTCGCTGGGTGTGCGATGGCGGTGCTCGCCGTGTGTGCGGCAGGTTTGCTGACCGTGCAGATCGGACTTCCGCAGATCGAACAGTTCCGCGTCCGCGCCGAGTCCGTGGCGGGTTTCGACACGCTCGCGCAGCATTTCCCGCCCGGCGCGTCCGATCCGGCCATCGTGCTCGCCCGGAGTGGCTCGGCCGCGGGTGTCGAGGAAGCCTTCCATCGAACCGAGGGCGTGGTACAGATATGGCGGACAGGTACCTCGCCGACCGGGCTGACCCGGTGGGCGGTCGTGATCGATGCGCCACCGGCCTCCGCGCGGGCGCTCGACACGATCGAAGCGCTGCGTGCCTCGGTCGATGAGGTGCCGGGGGCCGACGCGCTTGTCGGCGGCACCGACGCGCAGGCGCTGGACATCCAATCCGCCGCCGGTCGGGACCGGATGGTGATCATTCCGCTGGTCCTCGTCGTAGTGCTCGTGGTGCTACTCGCGCTGCTGCGTGCGGTGCCAGGCGCACTGCTGCTGGTCGCGGTCACCGTGCTGAGTGCGCTGGCCGCGCTCGGTCTCGGCAGCTGGATCAGCGAGTACGTGTTCGGATTTTCCGCGCTGGACATCAGCGTTCCGCTGTTCGTGTTCCTGTTCCTGGTCGCACTCGGGGTCGACTACACGATCTTTCTGGTCACCAGGGCCCGCGAGGAGACCTTGTCGCACGGCACCACCCAGGGCATGGTCCGCGCGGTGTCGGCGACCGGCGCGGTGATCACCAGCGCAGGGATCGTGCTGGCCGCGGTCTTCTGTGTGCTCGGCGTACTGCCGCTGATCACGCTCACCCAGATCGGCATCGTGGTCGGCCTCGGCATCCTGCTCGACACGTTCGTCGTCCGCACCGTGGTCATCCCCGCGCTGTTCAGCCTGATCGGGCGGAGCGTCTGGTGGCCGAGCGACCTGTGGCGCGTCGAGGAGGACAGCTGACCGCGGTCGGTCCGTGACCAGCCGGGGTCGCGGTCGGTGCACACGTCGACCAGCCCAGATGGGCACGCGGAACCAGCAGGAATCCGGCGCTGTCGTGCGCTGCGTATTGTCGATGCGGCGCGATGCTTTCCGCGAGCGCAGCGAACCGATGACGAGACACGGGGAGGGGTGCATGGCCGGTGGGGGAGCGCACCCACGGTGGGTGCTCGTCGGCGGCGCTGTGGTACCGGCCCTTCTGGTCATCGGGTCGAACCTGCGGTTGTGGCGGCTGTCGTCCGGGCACCGATTCGCCGCCCCGGAGGCGCCGAGCGCTCCCGTGGTGATCGTGCCCGGAGCGAAGATCGCCCCGGATGGTTCGCCGATGGCGTATCTGCGTGGGCGGCTGGACGCCGCGATCGAGCTGGTGCGCGCGGGCCGGGCCGGGGAGATCCTGGTGTCCGGAGCGGCGGCCGGCGCCTCGGGCGATGAAATCGCCTCGATGACAACCTATCTCGTGCAACGCGGCGTCGACCCGGCGCTCATCCGCGCTGATGGCGCAGGACTGTCGACGTGGGCGACATGCCTGCGAGCGAAACAACTGTTCGGCATCGATCGCGCGATCATTGTCACCCAGCGGCGGCATCTCCCGCGCGCGGTGGCACTGTGTCGGGCCGCGGGCATCGACGCCGACGGAGTGGTGGCCCCCTGCGAAGCGCGTAGGGTGACAAAGTTCCGCAACACTATTCGTGAGTGGTTTGCCGCGCCGAAAGCCGTTTTGCGTAACTGAAGCGGATGACCGCGGCGTGCGGCCATCCGCTCGGTCTGCCAGCCGTGCTCGATCAGCGGTGGAAGGCGTCCTTCACCTTCTCGCCCGCGTCCTTGATGTCGGATTTCGCCTGATCGGCGCGGCCCTCGTTCTGCTTTTCCCGGTCGTCTGTCGTCTCGCCGACCTTTTCCTTGGCCTTGCCCGCGAGATTCTGGGCCTTGTTCTTCGCCTTGTCGACTGTGCCCATGTCACAACCTCCTCGGTGCGGAGACCGGCTTGCCATATCCGGCCGGTCTTACTGGGCCATAACCCGTCACAACGGGGCCAAACGTGCGGTGTTGTCACCGCAACCAGGAAGACCCGGCCGAAACCGGGTCTTCCTGGTCGAATCGTGCGCTGGTGAAACTTGCCGGAAAGCCGGGTTATGAGGCCGGAATCGTGGGTGGCGTGAGAAGGCCTTCGGCGACGCCGACCGCCGCACCGATAGCCGCGCCGATGGCGATGGCAGGGGAAGCGACGAACGCGTAGCCGACGGCGGCGCCGAAAATGGTGGTGGCCACCGTTCCGGTCGGGAACATCGGTATGCCGGCGATGGCGCCGGCGACCGCGCCGATACCCGCTCCGATCGAGGCGACCGGAGCAGCCACGATGCTGCCTACCGACGCGCCGATCGTGGTGGCGCCGAGTACGCCGGCGGCGATCCGGTCAGAGCGTGATGGCTCGAAGCCCGCCGAATCCAGGCTCTGCGCCATGCCGGCTTCCGAGCCCGCGATCGCGTCGTTGAACTGTTTGCCCTGTTCGGGAGTCAACCAGTCCGGCCTGCCGATTATGAGGCTGCCGACCCGCAGCGTGCCCGCGGGGGCTTCGATCAGTGCGACCGGCGGAGCGGGGGCGAGGGGGTTGGGGAAATGCAGGCGCTGGGGATCGATGGGCGCGAGCTTGTTGGGGTCCGGCATCGGCCGAGTGGCGCTCATGTCGTTGCGGCCGGTCGACGCAGGGCGTTCCGGAGGTACCGGAGATTCCGGAGTTACCGGAGGTATCGGAGGTGCCGGAGGTATGGGAGGTATCTCGGCGTCACCTGGTACGGAGCCGGGATCGGCGGGATCGGCGGCTGGGACCGTGGCGATGGCGGGTACCCGTCCGAAGGGGATCTGGATGGTGATGTCGGGTGCTAGTGGATCGGCCGCGGCGGCCGCGGCTCCGGCCACGGTCACCGAGAGCGGGATCGCCCCCGCGACGATGAGGGAGGCGGCGCGACGGTAGAAGGGATGAACAGATGTTCCGGGCGGCTTTGTGCCCATGCTTACCTCATTTCGAACCGGGGTTCCTACCTACCTTTCTAGTTCGGATCTGCGGTGTCTTCTGGATGCGAAGATCGCAATGAATTCTTTTCCGGTCGGTCTTTTCGGTCGGTCGAGGCATCGGTTCGCGTGACGATTCGTATACCCGAAACCGCACCAGATCGCGGTATCGCCGCATTTCGCGGTCGGACGTACCTATTTCAGGTGGCAATTGCCAGATACGACAATGTTTCTTCCGCCTACTCTTCGGGTCTGAGCTCGAAAAACCAGATCGAAACGGGTGTTCGCCCCGCTGTCCGCGTCGGAAGCCCCCAACTAGTCGGCGGCTCGACGGCGACACCGGACGATGCGATCGTCCGCACAAGGTAGGGCGCGTGCCAATCACAATCGAGCATCGGAGACGACACATTTGGTACCGTATGCGACCGAGGCGTCGCAGTGGACGGCGTTGCCGATGTCGGATTCGCTGCCGTAATGGAAACGTTCAACCGGCCAACGGTCTGCGAGGCAAGTTCGGGTGGATCGCCGCGCGCCACTGGTCGAGGTCGTCCGGGTCCTCGACGAAGCTCACCTCGATACCGAGTTTGGGCAGCGAGTAGTGGAACAGGTTGTAGGTGCCGCCGTAGAGCCGTGGACTGGCGACGATGTGGTCGCCCGCTCCGGCGATGTTGAGGATCGCGAAGGTCTCCGCGGACTGGCCGGAGGCCAGCAGCAGTGCGGCGGACACCACCTTCGAGTGCGGCGATGCGCTGTTCCACCGCGTCATCGGTGGGGTTCGAAACTGTTCGCTTGTTCCTCTGTGTTTCTCGGCTATCGTCTGTATGTTCGATTCGGTGCGGACCTGGGGGATCGCAGAGGGGCGTGAGTGAGTCACAAACAGGGGGTGCGTTTCGAGCTCGCTCCCGATCCGGAGCACGCCGTGATAATGGGTCGGCATGCCGGGTTGTCACGGGTGGTGGAGAACTTCTGCCTGGAGACGGTGGCCAAGAAGTGGGCGCAGCGCAAGGCCGAGGAGTCCTACGGTTTCACCGGTGATCAGTTGACCGAGGTACCGTGGACCGCGCCGGCGCTGGAAAAGGAATGGCGCGCAGCGCATCGGTCCCGGTTTCCGTGGTTCACCGAGAATATGTTGTCGTCGCGGGTGCCCAAGGAGGCCTGCCGGGTTCGGGCGGCCGGGTTCGCCAACTACCGCGCGAACCGGAAACTCGCACGCTGCCGACCGAAGTCGAACAAGTGGAACAAGGCCCGGGTGCGGGTGGCGCGGCGGCATCTGCGGGTCGCCGACCAGCGGAAGGATTTTCTGCACAAGACCACCACGAGGTTGGCGAGAACCAAGACGGCCATCGCGGTGGAGACATTGAATGTCAAAGGTATGGCCGCCAACCGGAGACTGGCGCGCGCGGTTTCCGATGCCGGGTTCGCTGAGTTCGTGCGTCTACTGGAGTACAAGGTCGGCTGGTACGGGTCCAGGGTGTGGAAGGCCGACCGCTGGTTCGCCTCGTCGAAGACCTGCGGTGCCTGCCGGCGAGTCGAACACGGCTTGACCCTGAATGACCGGACCTGGAAGTGTCGCGGCTGCGGTGTGGTGCATGACCGTGACGACAACGCAGCCGGGAACCTGCTGGCCGCGATGCTCGCCGACACCGAACCCGACCATGTGGTCCTCGCCGGGAAGTTCCCCGAAGAGGTGAAACGCCTCGCCGAGACCGCGTAAGACCACGGCCCTTCCGGGCCGGGCAGCAGTCGACGACGCAGGAAGAACCTCAGCGCCGACAAGCGCTGAAACTCACGCAACGGTTCATGATCCGGGTGTCGCGAAAGGTGTACGAGGTGGTCTGGTAGATCGGCAGCGCGCGGGCGTTGGTCGCGCCGTCGGGTATCTGTCCGACGTGGATCTGCTTGGTCTCGAAGCTCCAGTTGTCGGACAGGTTGGGTTCGGTCATCGAATGGTCCTCCTTCGTGTGGGCGATCGGGTCGTGCTGGGGGTGCGGCTAGGCGGTGATCAAAGTGGTGTCCACCGGAGTGGCTCCGGTGGTGAGATCCAGGACCGGGCAGTGCACGTCGACGGCCTGCTGGAGCTCGGCGTAGCGCTGTTCGGTCTCGGGTCCGCTGACCCGCACAGTCACGCGCACCGCCTGGAACCCCGGGCGGGTGGCGTCGTCCAGACCGAAGAGCCCGCGCACGTCGAGATCGCCCTCGGCCGTCACCGCCAGATCGTCGATCGTGATGCCGAGCCGCTGGGTCCAGAACCGGTAGGTCACCACCTGGCCGGCGATGAGCGAGGCCAGGTAGACCTTGACGGGGTTGGGCGCGGTGTCCGCGCCACCGAGCGCGGGCGGCTCGTCCACTCGAACGGTGTGCTTGCCGAGAGTGACCGCGCTGCCCACCGTTCCCTCTGGTGTGCCGGAAGCGCGGAACACCACCAGCGCGTTCGCCGGGTCGTCCGCGACGGCCCGTGCCGTGGCGTCGGCGATGTCGTTGAGCGGCGTGCGCAGGTCGGTCGTCATACGCACTGACGCTAGGAACGACACCGCGCGATGGCGATAGTTACACTCGGGCTGAGTCCAACAGTGGTGCGCCGACCTCCCCCAATTGTCTTGCGGCTATTCGGGAGTAGGTTCGGTTTCCGGCTCCGGTACGGCAGCGATTGCCGCGTCGATCTGCTCGCCGACATAGCGCAGGACGACCGCGACGATGGCGGCGACCGGCACCGCGAGGAAGGCGCCGATGATGCCGTACAGCGAGCCACCCGCGGTGATGGCCAGCAGCACGATGACGGCGTGCAGCCGCATGCTGCGGCTCTGCAATACCGGTTGCAGGACATTGCCTTCCAGCTGCTGCACGGCGACGATGATGCCGAGCACGATCAGCGCCGTGACGAACCCATTGCCGACGAGCGCGACGAGCACCGCGAGCGCGCCCGCGACGAACGCGCCGACGATCGGGACGAATCCGCCGAGGAAGGTGATCACCGCGAGCACCAGTGCGAGCGGCACTCCGAGGATCACCAGACCCGCCCCGATCAGTACCGCATCGATGAGGCTGACCAGCGCCTGGGTGCGGATGAACCCGCCGAGCACCACCCAGATCCGGTTCAGCACCTCCGCCAGGTGCTTGCCATTGCGACTGCCGGACACGAGGTGCAGCCACGGCAGGAAGCGCGGCCCGTCCTTGACGAAGAAGAACGTGAGCATGAGCACGAGGAACAGGGCGACGAGCATCGATGTCGCGGTGCTCACGCCGCTGAACACGCCGGTCGCGATCTGCTCGGAGCTCGACCGCAGCCGGGACACGATCGCGTCGACCGCCGAATCCAGTTGTTCGTCGCGGATTCTCAGCGGCGGACCCTGCAGCCAGTCGCGCACCTTGTTGACACCCTCGGTCGACTTGTCCGCGAGTTCGGGTGCCTGGTCCACCACCGAGGGCACGATCAGCGCGATGACCCCGGCCAGCAGGCCGATGAACCCGAGTACCGCGATCGAGGCTGCCGCGGCGGGCCGCAGGCCGTGTGTGGTGAGCCAGCGCGTCGGCGGCCACAGCACGGTCGAGACCACGATCGCCAGAGCCACCGGCAGGATCACCACCCACAGCTTGGCGACCAGGAAGCCGAGCACCCACGCACCCGCCGCGATCGCGACAACACACAGCGCCCATTTGGCGAGCCACAGGATGCCCGCGCCGATGACGTCGCCCCGATCCCGCGTCGCGCGGTCATCCGGTACCTGGTCCTTGTTCGGTTCGCTCACGGGCCAAGTCTGGCACGAGGTCACGGTGTCGAGCAGGGCTCAGCCTGGAGATAAGGTGCAGTGTTTTGTCGGGAAGTCGTCCAGCCGGGAGGAACGGATGATCGCAGCACGGGTCGCGGCTGTTTTCGCGGTGGTGTTCGTGGGGTCCTCGGTCGGGGCCGTGGGGGCGGCGCAGGCCGCGCCTGGGGCGTGTGCGGCGGGCGATCCGTTGCGTCCCACCGCCGAGCTGTTCGCCACCGACAACACCGAGACGATCACCGATCCGGCGGATCATCGGCTGCGGAATCGACTGGAGGGGTTCGAACTTGCGGTCGACGCGATCGCCGTGCGCAATGTCGCGCTTCCAGTGGGGTCGACGCTGGTGAGTGGGGTTTTCTGGTCGCAGGAGCGGCACCACGCGACCTACGAGCGCTCGCGCGAATTTCATCTGGCCTGCGTCGACGGTGCCGACCTCGGACGGATCGCGCAGCAGGTGCGGGCGCGGTTCGGTCAGGAGTCGGTGTTGACGTTCGAGCACCGCGCGGCCGGTGCGCCAGGAATCGATGCGTTCATCGTCGAGGTCGCCGACATCGACCTGCGGCGGTTCCACGACGCGCTGGTCGCCGATCCGGTGGCGCGCGAGCGATTGGTCGGCGGTTCGGTCACCGAGCAGAATACGCTCATCCTGGTTGCGGACATCGCCGATCTGGAGCCGACCCGGCGGTTCGTCGAAAGGGTCGGCGGAACTTGGGATTTCGTCACAGTGCGGTACGGCGATCGTGAGTTCGTCGGAGCGTGAACCGGGGGAGGCGAGTGGGCGCACCGACCCCCGCCGTGAACCGGCTGTGGCGGCGAACGTCGGCGCCGGCTACCGGCAGCGCCATGTTCGAACCCGCAGATCTGTGCTGGAAATCCATCTCACCTTTCGCACGGTCGTCTTCGGCCGCATGCGCGCAACAGCACCGGAGCCGCGGACTCGTTCCGCACACGGCGATGCGCCGGGCCGCGGTCCAGCCGGTCGAACCGAGCTGTCGACCGCGGGCCGCGGCGAACCGGGGCCGGTCGTGCAACTACCGGCCTGTGGGGAGTGGGGCCGGTCAGTACGTGACGACCGCAGTGGCGAAGCCGTCCAACACGAAGCTCGGTTCGGACAGGGTTGCCGTGCTCGGAGCGTCGGTGCCGGCCGCGCCGATCTGCGCCAGATGACCGATCGCCGGGGTGTCACCGGAGATCGCGACCGTGATGGGACTGCCGGTTTTGTTGACCAGCAGAATTTTTCGCGATCCCGACGCGGTGCGGAACCCTTGCGCGTACACCCGGCTGTCGGGCATCACCGGTACCCCGGTCGCGGTGGTGACCAACTGGTCTCCCGGGCCGAAGTGCTCGAGCAGCAGCGCCAGCGCTCGGTAGCGCAGGTTGGGAGTTCCGGTCTCCCAGTCGAGCAACGTGGTACCGGGAATCATGCCCGGATAGTCCATGAACTCGGCGATGCCGACGAGGTCGATCCCGACGTCTACGAGCCGGGCCCACAGATATGACTGCACAGCGGCGCTGAGCGCCCAGTACTCCTCGGGGATATCGGGTTCCGGGTTCATCACATCGGCGGGAAAGGTGCCGAGTTCGTTGATGAACGTGCGGGTGTCCGGCGCGAGGCGGCGGCGGACGGACTCGATGTAGCGCACCTGCTCGACGAAGCCGTCGGCCTGGGCGAAGAAGATGTCGCGCCAGGATGAGTACGGCGCGTTGCCCTCCGCGGCAAAGGGATTCACGATCTCCGGCGAGGCGTAGAAGTGGTACGAGAACGCGTCGATCGGGATGCCCGCCCGATGGTTCGCGGCGTCGAGGAAGTGCCAGAAGTACTCGGGGTCGTGATGCACGTGGCTCAGGGACAATCCGATGAACTTCATCTCCGGATCGAGGGGGCGCAGACGTTCGACAACCGCGTCGTACAGCCGGGTGTAGAGCTCCGGGGAGATCCGATGGTTGAGATCGGGTTCGCAGAGCACCTCCCAGTACGCGAAGCGGTACCGATGGCCCGATTCGTGCCAGCGTCCCAGTTCGTCGGTGAAACCGCCTGCGATGTACCAGCTGGCGACCCGGTAGAAGTAGTCGGCGATTTCGTTCAGTGTCGGGTCGCGGAGTTCGGTGCCCTCTTCGTAACCCCAATGGATCTCGTTCGGATCCGCGGACACGGCAACCGGTTCCGCCGTGCGGAACATCCACGCCGGGATCGTCGCGAAGTTCGCGACGATAGGCCGTCCGTCGGCAGCGGCGACGAAGTCCTCGACCATCGGGTCGAGAAGGTCGAAGTTCCAGGATGTTTCGGATTCCGTTGGCGGCATCAGCTCCGCGACCGCGAGGCGCGGATGGGAGAACCACGGCAGAAAGCGGACGAGATCGGCGTCGAGGGTGCGCAGCGCGTCGAATGCCTTGTCGTGGATGGGGGAATCGCGGCGCAGCGGCGGCGCCGTCCACAGATGTGTGGTCAGTGTGGTGCGGGACGTGCTGGTGGTCGTCGTCCAGTCCACCTGGACCGGGCAGGGAAGTGGCTGTGTCATATCGGGTTACTCCTCACTGAAACGGCGAAAGCCGAGCGCGGGCAGGATCGCCTGGTCGACGATCGCCGCCCTGGCCCGTTCGTCGGGCAACTGCCCGTTGTCGATCTGGTACTTGATGACGAGCGCCTCGCCGATGTCGGTCACGACGGGGGTCAGTAGCCGGGCGTCGAGTTCGCCCAGCGACGCGTAGTGCTCGAGCACCGTGCGGGTGAACCGGCCACCGCGCGAGTCGAACACGGTGCGGTACATGGCTTCTACCAGCTCCGGGCGGCGTGCCCGTTCGGCCAGGACCGCCGCGGTCGCCGCCCCCGCCGGGCTGGCGAGCCAGCCGGTCAACTGCGCCAGTGCGCGCAGCAGATCCGCACGGAGCTGACCGCCCTCCGGCGACGGCAGTTCGACCGGGTGTGCATGCCGCAGCGCGTCGAGCAGTAGGTCCTCGGCGGTGTCCCAATGCCGGTACAGCGAGGTCTTCGCGGTGTCGGCCCGTCGTGCGACACCTTCCATTCCGAGTCGGCCGAGCCCGAATTCGCAGACTTCGGCGATGACGGCGGATCGGCAGGCATCGAGTAGTTCGGCTTTGGTGCGCCGGCCCCTCGGCGTGCGTGGCGTGCTCACGAGAGCAATTTAGCAACTATGTCGTAGCTATGCAATCGTAGCTACGACAACGTATCTATCTGCCGGTATCTGGCGGCGCGACAAACTGTCGGTCGGGTCGGGTGCGGAGTAGGTTCGGCGGTCCTCCGGGGTCGGTCCAGGGGGTGCGTGATCGCGCGCAAGGCGCACCGGATGTGGTTCGTATCGCAGGTCTTCTTTCGATCCGGCGAACTGGAAGTCGGTGGGCCGGGTCCGGTGCTGTCCTAGGCTGAGGCTGGTCGTGGTAGCGATTTCGATCTGATTCGGCTGGGAGTCTCGGTGGGCGCTGCATTGGTGAAGGGGCAGAACGGGACGCTGGGGGCCGATCGGGTGTTGGTTTCGGTGCGGACCGAGGCCGCGGTAGACCTGTCGGCGCTGCTGGTGACCGAAGCCGGGCGGGTGCGATCGGACGCGGACTTCGTGTTCTTCAACCAGCCGAGTGCGCCGGGAGTGTCGCTACAGCCGGGAACGCCTGCCACGCTGGAGGTTTCGCTCGCCGAACTGCCTGAGGGCATCGCACAGTTGCGCGCGGTGCTCACGCTCGACGATCCGACGGCGACCTTCGGCCGGTTCGCGGCGGCGGTGGCGACGGTAGCCGACACAGCGGGGGTGGTGTTGTACGAGTATCGAATCGAGGGGCTCGACAGTGAATCGGTGGTGATCGCGCTGGAGTTGTATCGGCGGAACGCGCAATGGAAGGTGCGGGCAGTCGGTCAAGGCTACGCAGGTGGATTCGCCGCGCTCGTCACCGATCACGGTGTGACGGTGGACGACGAGCCCGCAGACCGAGCCCCTTCGACGCCGCCGCAATCGAAAGCGCCGTCCCGGTCCGCTCGCCCGGTTGAGGTTTTCACCGTGCCGGGTGAAGCGAAGCTCTCTTTGGAGAAGCGGGCGAAGCTGGATCTGCGCAAGCGGGAAGTGGCGAAAGTCCTGATCGATAAGGACGCCTTCGGAATTCGCGCCCGCGTCGTGCTGGTCATCGACAAGACCGGCAGCATGAACCGGCAGTACCGCGACCAGGTGGTGCATCGCGTCGTGCAGCGGATGATTCCGGTCGCCACTCAGCTCGATGACGACGGCACCCTGGAGGCGTACCTCTACGCCCGCTTCTTCGCAAAGCTGCCTGATATCGAGGTGGAACACGGCGACGAATGGGCCCAGACCTTCCTGCACCTCAGTGGAACCCACGCGGGTATCGACTACAACCGGATCGGCGGCCGCAATGACGAACTGCCGATCATGCGTGACATCATCGACTCCCTGCGTTCCGGCGACCGCCCCACCCTCGTGCTGTTCTTCACCGACGGCGGTTTCGCCAATAGGCGCGAGATCGCCGCGTTGATGCGGGAAGCTTCACGGCTGCCCGCGTTCTGGCAGTTCATCGGCCTCGGCCGGGCCAACTACGGCTTGCTACGCTCGCTGGATGAGATGACCGACCGGGTGGTGGACAACGCGGGCTTCTTCGCTCTCGACGACATCGATCAGATCGACGACACCGTGCTGTACGCACGGTTGCTCGGCGAGTTCCCGGACTGGCTGCGTGCCGCGCGGGTCGCGGGTATCCTGCGCTGAAACCGTTCGGCTCGTACGTCAGGAAATCTGGCGTGCGTGGGGCATTCGCGGAGAATCTTGAAAGTCGCGACGCCATGTCCCACTCGACACCACCAGAAATTATAGCGAGAAGCTATCGGGGAGTTCTGCTTAGCGCCGTGCCGGTCCGGGTCAGCCGATGACGGCGTTCATGATGGTGCCCGCGCTGGTGGCGATGACGCCGCCGATCATGGCGCCCGCCACCATCTTCGGCGACTCGAGTCCGCCGCCGGTCCACTTCTCCCAGGCGAAGCGGCCGCCCGCGTAGATGATGCCGCAGACGCCCGACAGGAGCACGAACCACGTCAGGTAGCGGACGAGTTGAAGGAACTTGTCAGAAATCGGCGGAGCCTCGGGGGTGGGGTTGCCGATCTGCGCCAGGGTGTCGTAAGCGGCGGCCAGGATCATTGTCGTTCGCTCATTCTGGATTCGGGACAGGGGCAGTGATTCGCTCTGACGATCGTATCCGTTTGTCCGTCGTGATGCAGGCGGGTCGATGTGGCGCAGGGGAGTTCGTGCATCCTACGGCCTTGCCAGGTGGTCGTAGCTCTGGAAGACGAGTGGGGCACGGCGATCGAGCACGTGGCTATGGTGCGCCGCCGGACTCGTCGGCGGTTGCTGTGACCACTTGGGCGTGGTTCGATTTTTGATCCCCGCACCGGGTTTCGCGGCCGGTACCGTGCCTGCTCGGCGGAACGCGCACACGGTGGCGCGGCCGGACCCGTATTCTCATTCACGATCGAATTCTTCGGTAGTCGAACAGCTTTCGTGTGGCAGCTCGGCGACGGCAAGGTTGTACTGAAGCGTAGGGAGTAGACGGTGAGCATCATTCTGGCGTCGGTCGGCGAATCGATCACAACACTGGCGCAGATCGGCAATCCGACGCCGGAGGCGCCTCCTCTGTCGGACAAGCTGTTGCAGTTCGTCCGGTATCTGACCTGGTTCGCGCTGCTGTCAGGCATCGTCAGCATCGTCTACGCGGGCGGCAGATTCGCCTGGGAGAAGTGGACCGGTGGCGCATTGCAGTCGCCGAAGATGATCGCGGGAGCCATGATCGGTGGTGTTGTCGCCACCAGCGCGGGCACGATCATGAACACTATCCTGGAGATCTGACCGAGGACCGCTCCTCGATCCTCGGGTGCAGGTCCGGGCTGTAATCAGCGGCAAGGGGAGCGGCACCGAGCGCAACGTAGTGGCTGCCGGATCGCAGCGACAGGTCTCGCCTCGTGCGCAGTTCGCGGACGCCTACGCGCAGAGTTCGGTCATCGATCTCTGCGCGGTGGCGCGGCTGTCGCGCGGGCAGTTCTGCCTCGACGCCGTGGCCATCGATCCGCGGCCGAACTGGGATGGGAAGAGATTGTCGGCGTCGGCGACGCGGTGGCGGCGACCCGGCCGCACGCACGCCAGGGCCGGTTTCGCGAAAACTTGCCGCGCGGTCGGGCGTGCGCCACCTTCCGCCGGGCGGGTGCCTGATGGCGACGCCCTATTCCTCGGCGCGCTCAGTGCTCCAGCGCACCGGTGGAGCACTGAGCGCGCCCGCCGGTCACCGACCTGGTCGACGCACTGATCACCGTGCTGCTCGGGTCTATTGCGCCTCAAGGCGCTGACCAGCGATTTTCGCGGCGGAGGGTAGCTATACTCCGGTGCGGATCTCGCGCGGTACCCGATAGAATCGGAGGCGGAGCAGGACCATGGACGACAGGACCGAGAACAGGCCCGTGGTATCGCGGCGCGCCGTGCTCGGCATGGCGGTGACGTCGGTGGCCGCGATCGGCGTGGCGGCGTGCGGCGGATCGGACGAGGACGGCTCGACCGCCCGCACCGGGACCGGCGAGGCCGCGACGATCGCCAAAGACGCCTATATTTTCGGCTATCCGCTGGTGCTGATGGACTTCACCCGCGCAGCGGACGGAGCGACTGCACCCGCCAACCGGTTCCAGCATGCTTCGGCGTTGCCCACCCCCGCGCAACGAGACGTGGTGCGGCCGGACCTGGACACCCTGCATTCGACCGCCTGGCTCGATCTGACGGGCGAGCCGATAGTGCTGCGGGTCCCCGAGATGGGCGGAGGGCGGTATTGGCTGGTGCAACTGCTCGATGCCTGGACGAACAACGTGCACAACCCGAGCAGCCTTCGGCCGCAAGCCAAGTCGGCCACGCCGCCGTACACCTACGTGGTGACCGGTCCCGGTTGGTCGGGCGTACTGCCGGACGGTCTCACCCCGATGCCGATGCCGACGCCGACGGTATGGCTGACCTGTCGGATACAGGTCGGCGGCAACAACGACATCCGCGTCGTCCACGAGCTGCAGCAGGAGTTGCAGCTGATGCCGCTGAGCGCGTGGTTCGCAGGAACCGGCCCGTCCGCGCCCGCCGGGCCGCCCAGTAGGTGGACGGAGGCGCAGCCGTTGGCCGAGCAGGTCGCGAAGATGGGCGCGCGCGACTTTTTCCACCGGATGTGCGCGGTGATGTCGATCAATCCGCCCGCGCCCGACGACGCGCCCGCGATGCGACGCTTCGCGACCATCGGCATCCGGCCGGGTGGCAAGGTCAAGGGCATCTCCGACAGCGAACTCACTGCCGCGGCCGACACCGCCAAGGAGCAGATCCCGGTGTCTCTGGGTGCGCGGACGGTCAACGAGAACGGTTGGGTCTTCGACCCTGACATCGGCAGGTATGGCACCAACTACCTGCTGCGCGCCGTCATCGCCTGGATAGGTCTCGGCGCCACTCTGCCCGAGGACTCCATTTTTCCGACGCTGTTCGCCACGGCGGACGCCGCCGGTAGCACGGGCCGCTTCGGGCTGCACTTCGCACCCGGCCAGCTGCCGCCGGTCAACGCCTTCTGGTCACTGACCGCCTATGGCGCCGATAGCTACCTGGTGCCCAACCCGGCCGAGATCTACGCGATCGGCCATCACGCTCCGGTCGTGTTCAATGCGGATGGCTCCCTGGACCTCACGCTCCAGCACAACGATCCCGGACCGAGCATCCTCAGGGGCAACTGGCTGCCTATCCCGGAAGCGGGTCAGTTCTCGGTGAGCCTTGCCATGTTCGCGCCGAAAGAGGAAGCGTTGCACGGACGTTGGCTACCCCCGCGGCTTCTACCGCTGCCCTGAGCAGGTCTTCGCCCGCCCAGGTCCAGCGCGGGACCTCGCGGGTCGGGTGCAGTTCGTCGTCGCTCGTCGCATGCGAGTTCTGCTGGGCCACTCGCGATCCGAACGAAACATCCTCGTAGACGGTTGTGCGGAAGTCCTCGTTGCCCAGTAGTCCCGCCTCCTCGAACGTCTCCAGGTAGACCTGCGCGTCCTCGCCATAGAAAGTAAACAGGTTTTACTAAACACTGTTCACGAGGGCCTGTTCTGTGGTTGCATCTCCTCTTGGACCATGTTCCACACAATGTCGTGAGGTCTGCGCCACGCTCAGACCGGTAGGAGTTAGCCGTGACCACGCCCTCGATCCCCACCGGATTCGACTTCACCGACCCCGACCTGCTCGCCAGCCGCCTGCCCATCCAGGAGTTCGCCGAGCTGCGCCGCACCGCCCCGGTGTGGTGGTGTGCCCAGTCCGGCCGCGCCAGCGGCTTCGACGACGGCGGGTACTGGGTCGTCTCCAAGCTCGACCACATCAAGGAGATCTCGAAGAACCCGGAGGTGTTCTCCTCGCAGGAGAACACCGCGATCATCCGGTTCAACGAGGAAACCACCCGCGAGCAGATCGACATGCTCGGCGACATGCTGCTGCTGAACCTCGATCCGCCCAAGCACACCAAGATCCGCCGCGTCATCTCCAAGGGCTTCACCCCGCGCGCGGTGGAGAACCTGCGCGCCGCGCTCACCGAACGCGCCGCCAGGATCGTGCACGAGGCCAAGAAGTCCGGTGGTGGCGACTTCGTCGAACAGGTGGCCTGCGAGCTGCCGCTGCAGGCCATCGCCGAGCTGATCGGCATCCCGCAGGAAGACCGGATGAAGATTTTCGACTGGTCCAATCAGATGATCTCCTATGACGATCCGGAATTCGAGGGCGACCACCATGCCGCCACCGCCGAGGTGATGGGCTACGCGTGGAGCATGGCCGAGCAGCGGCGCACGTGCCCGGCCGACGACATTGTCACCCAGCTGGTCAACGCCGACATCGACGGTGAGCAACTCGGCTCGGACGAGTTCGCGTTCTTCGTCATCCTGCTGTCGGTGGCGGGCAACGAGACCACCCGCAACTCGATCACGCATGGCATGAAGGCGTTCGTGGACAACCCGGAGCAGTGGGAGACCTACAAGCAGCAGCGTCCGCGCACCACACCTGACGAGATCGTTCGCTGGGCCACCCCGGTGACGGCGTTTCAGCGCACCGCGACCCAGGACACCGTGCTCGGCGGCCAAGAGATCAAGAAGGGCCAGCGGATCGGATTGTTCTACAGCTCGGCCAATTTCGATGAAGACGCGTTCGAGAATCCGTTCACCTTCGACGTGCTGCGAAACCCGAACCCGCATGTCGGGTTCGGCGGCACCGGCACGCACTACTGCGTCGGCGCCAACCTGGCCCGGCTGCAGATCGACCTGATGTTCAACGCCATCGCCGACGTGATGCCGAACCTGCGGCAGGTCTCCGATCCGGTGCGGCTGCGCTCGGGCTGGCTGAACGGGATCAAGCGCTGGGAAGTCGAATACGCTTGAATCGACTGGTGCATCAATCCAAACCACGGGGCCGCTCGCCGGTGGTGAGCGACGCCGATATCCGGCGGGTCGCCAGCACGTTGCTGGTCGGGCAGGGGCCCGCCGCCGTCACCTTGCGCGCGATCGCGCGTGAGCTCGGTGTCACCGCTCCCGCGCTGTACCGGTACTACAAGTCGCTGGACGATCTGCTGGACAGGCTGCGCCTGGACTTCTGCGCCGATCTGGCCGGGGAGCTGACCACCGAGATCGCCACGCTGCCCGACGACGGAGCGGTGCAGTTCTTCGCCATCTGCCGTGGTTTCCGGCGCTGGGCGCTGGCACACACCAGGGAGTTCACCCTGGTGTTCGCCTCGCCCGGTGCCGACCGGGCGCTGCGCCGGTTCGATGAGCCGTTCGGCCGCATCTTCCTAGGTGCGGCGGGGAGGCTGCTGGCCACCTATGACATCGTCACCCCGCCCACCGATGTCATCCCGCCAGGACTGCGGGAGGATCTCTTGCATTTCCAGACCGAACTGCTCGCGGCCCTGTCCGAATCAGGCCAGAAGTTCCCGGCCGAGAAGCTCGATCTCGGGGTGACCTACCTGATGATCCAGATCTGGGCCAGACTCTACGGGCACGTCACGCTGGAGGTCTTCGGAAACTATCCGATCCCGCTGGCCAATCCGGAGATCCTGTTCGACGCCATGCTTGCCGACCTGGGACGGACGGCGGGCTTGATCGCGGGCTGAGCTCAGATGCGCGCGCCCTTGGCGCGGTTGCAGGAGCGGCACAGGATCTGGAGATTGGTCGCGCTGGTCGCTCCGCCGCGGCTGAGCGGGATGACATGGTCGAACTCCAGGTAATGTCCGTCGCCGCATTCGACACACTTGCCGCCATCACGCTGCCACACCTCGGCCTTGACCTCCTGCGGGATGCTGCGGGTGTCGCGCTGCCCGGGCGTGAGCACCAGGCGTTTGGCCACACGCAACGCGCCTTCCAGTGCGGCGGCGACGTAGTCGGGATCGGCGACGGCGAATGTCCCACCGCCACGGGACGAGGTGGCCGCGATCACCACCGTCTCCTGCTCCGCGTGCACGGAAATGATGCGGGACCACGGCATTTCGGTGCCTGCGCCGGCACCGACGAACCGCAGCTTCTTGTTGCTGCCGATCAGCCTGCCCTCGGTGAGCTTCGGGCCACGGGCGAGCTGACGCACGTGTGTCGCGGGCAGATCCACGTGCACCTTCTCCTCGGGGTCCAGGTGCAGGCCCGGCGTGCGGACCACCGGTAGATCGCCCGCACGCAGCCGGGAAAGGGTGCGTCCGCGGTGCATCCGCCTGCGCAGGTCCTCGATCAGCGGGCCGCCGAGCGCCAACTCGGTGACCGCCTGCTCGAACAGCTCCAGTTCGGCGTGCTGGACCTCACCGTCGGCGAAGGTGAAGGTGACCAGCCGCTCCACGTAGCTGAGCGCCACGGCGCGCAAGGCGCGGCGGCCCGCGTCCGCGTCTATCCGCTGGTAGCGCAACGATGCCCAGAGTGCCGCCCATACGGGTCCGCGCGGACCGTGTGTGGTGAGCACCCGCCACGCCTGGGTGTGCCAATGGGTGAGGTACTCCTCGATCTCCAGCTCGCACCTCTGGCAGGGCGCGAGACCGCCGAGCAGCTTGCGGCGGAGCGGATGTCCGCAGCGCGCGCAGTGTCGATTGCTCGGCGGGTGGTGCTGGCAGGTGGCGCTCGTCCACTCCGTGCCGTCCCACCAGCGCAGGCGTTCCGGTGCCTCGGGGTCCGAATGCCAGTCGGCCAGATCGGGATTCGGGGGCGGTGGTGGCGCGGCGGGTGCGGTTTCCGATGTGTGCCGAGTCAGGTCGACCGGGCGGTACGACCCGAGCGTGGCGGCGGTCTCGGCGCGGTCGAGCAGGTCAGTGCGCGGTCGGACGGAGGCGCTTGCGTCCGACCGGTTGTGCGCCGCTTCTTGTCCGGTGCGGCCGTCGGCGTCGTCGTCACTCGAAGAAAACCGTTGCACCACAACGTCATCGGAGGTGAGCCCGGTCGCTCCGTCCTCTCGCGCCGACTGAGCACTCCTACGGGGCGGATCGGAGGCGAAGGACCCGTGTGGAAAGTGCCGGACCGGAGCGAGGTCGTGCCGATCGCGCAGGCCCGGGGGAGCCGGGTCCGGTTGTGCGCCGGTGGCCGACCGCGCCGAGCGCACTTCCTGCGACGGCGACGTCCGGGCGGATCGGTGCAGACGGAATGGGTCGGTGGGGTGCGTCGTGCGGGCCGGGTCCGCCGGATCGTCGACCTGGACGCCGAATTCGGTGACCAGTCCCGCCAGGCCGCTGGCCCAGCCTTGGCCGACGGCGCGGAACCGCCACCGCCCATCTCTGCGGTAGAACTCGCCGAACATGAGCGCGCGCACCGCGTCCGCGTCCTCGATCTCGAAGGTCGCCACCGCCCCGTCGACGGCGTGCACGGTGAGGGTCAAACCGGTGATGTCGCCGAAGGTTCCGTTCTCGACCGAGCCGGCGACGACGATCCGATCCACGTCCGCTTCGGTGCGCGGCAGTGAGACGCTCAGCCGCGCCGTCCGCGGCGCGGGCTCTTGGTCCAGTGTCACCGCCTGGGAGACATGGCGTGGTGCGTTGTAGAACACCAGATCCCGGTCCGAGCGGACCGTGCCGGACCCCTCCAGGAGCAAGGCGTGCGCGTCCACCGCATGCTCCGACCGCCATGAAACAACCACGGCTAGAAGGGATGTCGGTACCGGCGCGTTGGCGCCTTTGCTGAGTTTCATCGTGCTCGAACTATGCCACGACCCTCCGACACGCCGAACGCGCGAGGTGCCATCCCTCGGCGGGGCGCGGACAACGCGCGCGTTCCCGCAATACCGCGTTCGTACCGTGCGGTACGGCACAGTGTTCTCATGACGAACCCGAAACGCCCGGGTCGCAGGCCCTCGACCCCGAAGCTGCCGGGTGGGCGGGTGCCCGGTCCCTCCGACATCCTGGCCGCCGCGCAGGCCACGGTCGAAGCGGCACAGACGGCGGCAGGCCAGGCGCTGGAAGCCGCCCAGCTGACCGCGAGTTCGGCGTTCGACGCAGCGGTGCGGCTGCCTCCGGCATCGGCCCAGCTGGCCGCGCAGCTGCCCGACCTGGTCGAGAGCCTGTCGATCGCCGTCGAGCGGCTGAATTCCACGATCGATCGCCTGGATCGGACGCTGGCGCTGGCCGATCCGGCCTTCGCGGCCTACGACAGGTTGCTGCCCAGGCTGGAGGCGATGATCGCGCTCGGCGAGGACGTGCTCAGCCGATTGTCGAAGGTGCCCGGCGTAGCTTTGCTCGGCAAGCTGACCGGCCTGAGCACACCGGAGAAGCCGGTCGAGCCGCCGCCGAAGTCGACCAAGCGGCGTAGGTGAGATGGGCGGCCACACGAAGTTCGCCAGCCGGTGGGCGGGCGAACCGCTGTGATCGTCGGCCCTGCGGCATCCCCCACGCGATAGCCGCCGTATCGCGGCAGGGAATTCACGGGTCAGGCCACCGCGGTAGGCGGAGGTTGGAGTTCGCGGGACAGGTGGCCGGACCCTGTGGCGCGGTACGGGGGCCCGCTCGAACTCAGCGAGGCGCGTGGACTGTGGCCGCGCGTAAGGCGGCGGCCGCCTTGAGCAGGACCTCGTGGTATTCGTCCTCGGGATCGGAATCGAGCACGATGGCGCCGCCCGCACCGATCCGCCAGTGGCCGTCGTAGCGCACGGCGGTGCGGATCACGATGTTCAGGTCCGCGGTGCCGCCGAGCCCGAGAAAGCCGATGGTGCCCGAATAGACCCCCCGCGCTTCGGTTTCCAGCGCGTCGATGATCTCCAGGGTGCGCAGTTTCGGCGCGCCGGTCATCGAGCCGCCTGGGAAACACGCGCGCAGGCAGTCGACCACGTCGACCTCGGGCCGCAGCCTGCCGCGCACGGTGGACACCAGCTGATGCATGGTCGTGTACTGCTCGGTGGCCATCAGCTTCGGCACGTACACGCTGCCGATCTCACAGACCCGGCCGAGATCGTTGCGCAGCAAATCGACGATCATCAGGTTCTCCGACCTGGTCTTCGAGCTGTCGGCCAGTTCGCGGCGCAGACGCTCGTCCTCGGCGGGGGTGGCGCCGCGTGGCGCGGTGCCCTTGATCGGCTTGCTCTCCACGGCGCGGCGGCGGTCGACCTTGAGGAAGCGCTCCGGCGAGGAGCAGGCGATGTCGAGGTCGTCGAAGCGTAGGTAGGCGGCATACGGCGCGGGGTTGCAGCGCCGCAGTGTGCGGTAGAAGTCGAGTCCGTCGTCTTCGCGGGCGGGGATCGTCGCGCTGTCGGTCAGGCAGATCTCGTAGGACTCGCCTGCATGCAGTCGCTCCTGGCAGACCGCGATGTCGGCGAGGTAGCGCTCGCGGCCGCGCGTGAGCAGCGGAGCGACGGCCTCGCGGTCCGATGGCACCTCGAGCATCGGCGGATTCGTCCAGGTCGGAAGGGTTTCGAGGGTCTCTCGGGTATCGCGCAGCCAGTCGGCGCCCGCCCGGACCGTATCCGGTGTCGCGTCGGTGAGCGAGAGCAGATGTGTCCGCCCACCCATGTGATCGACCACCACTATCCGGTCGGCGAAAATCCACTGCGCGTCCGGTGTCGGTGCGCGATGGACCGCGTCTCCGCCGCAGTCGGCCTTGACCTCGTAGCCGAGATAGCCGACATACCCGCCCACGAAATCGAAAGGCAGATCGGGAAGTTCGAGCTGCCGCGCCCGCAGTTCGGCGGCCAGGTAGTCGAGAATGCCGCCTGCGACGGTGCGTCGATGGCCGTCGGACGACTCCACGGTCACCTCGCCGTCGCCCACCCGGTAGCGCAGCACCTCCGCATGGGGACCACTCGCGTCACCCAGGAACGAGAACCGGTCCAAACCGGGTTCCACGTGCTCGCTGTCCAGCCAGAATGCCGTGGGGGAGTTGCCGTACAGCCGCACGAACGCGCTCTCGGTATCGATCGCCCGCTCGATCACCTCCTGCTGGAGCCGGAACGTCCGGGAAAGTGGTGCCGAGTGCTCGGTGCGAGCCGAAACCGCTCGCGCGAAGGACGATTCGCCCCGTAAGCGCTCGAATCGGACTGCCGCGGCGGGGAACTGCTCGGGCGCTAGTGCAGACATCGGAGTGGGGAAGGGTGGGCCCGCGGTGCTCGCGTCCGGAGCGATCTCGCCTTCCGCCACCTCCGGGTGTCGCGGTACGGCGGCGCGCCCGGCATTCGACCGAACTCGGTGCGCCGCGGTGAGATTCGCGAAATTGCGCAATATCGCCGCGCCGAACTCGCCGGCGATCGACTCGGGATGGAACTGCACACCCCACTGCGGCCTCCGGCGATGCCGTACCCCCATGACGACATCGTCCGCGGCCACCGCGGTGACCTCCAGGTCCCGCGGCAGCGGCCGCAGCGCACAGAGCGAGTGATACCGCACGGCGGTGAAGCCCTGCGGGATTCCGGTGAACAGGTCGCGGTCGTCGTGCTCGATTCGGTCGAGGAATCCGTGTCTTGCCGCGGGCGCCGCGGCAACGACGCCACCCGCCGCGACCACAATGCCCTGATGTCCGAGGCACACCCCGAGCAACGGCAACTCGGTCTCGCGAATCACGGCCGCGGAGATCCCGATGTCCCGCGCGACGTCCGGCCGTCCTGGCCCCGGCGAAACGACCACGTTGTCGAAGCGGGCGAGTTCCAGCTCGGCGACGGTCCGCACCTCGTCGTTGCGCACGACCGTCGGCTCGACGCCGTTCACCTCGCTGATCAGCTGATACAGGTTATAGGTGAACGAGTCGTAATTGTCGATCAACAGCGTGCGCATTTGTGCAGAACACTACGCCAACGGCTGGCTGAGGCCCGCGCCTACGATGGCGGGAGCGAGGCAGCTCGTGACGGCGTGCTAGATATGGGTGCTCATGCTCTCACGCGACTGGCGCGAATCCGGTGCCACCCGACTGGCACGGTCTGAATCCTCGGAGAGGCGGAACAGCACATGGGTAACTCCCCGGGTACGTCCAAAACCGGGCGATCGGATGAACCGCCGGTCCGCGACGCGACTCCGGAGGCGCCGACAGATCGGCAAAAGGCGCGGAGCGGCGGAGGAGCGGATGTGGATCCCGCGGTCGTCGACTTCGCCGTCGTCGGAAAGTGGATGGATGAGCAGGGGCTTCCCGCCGGCGATTTCGAGGACGTGACCGTGCTGGGTGGTGGAACGCAGAACATCATGCTTCGCTTCGTCCGTGGCGGCCGCGGGTATGTGCTGCGTCGGGGGCCGAAGCACTTGCGCGCCAGGAGCAACGACGTGATCCGGCGTGAGGCCCGCCTGCTCGGCGCGCTCAACGGCACCGAGGTGCGCGCGCCCCGAGTGATCGCGGCCTGCCCCGACGAATCAGTGCTGGGCGCGGTCTTCTACCTGATGGAGCCGATCCACGGGTTCAACCCACAGAACGAGCTGCCCGAACCGCACGCGAGCGATCCGGAGATCCGCAGGCAGATGGGCCTGTCCGCGGTCGAGGCCGTCGCGCGGCTCGGTGCGCTGGACTACCAGGCGCTCGGCCTGGCCGATTACGGCAAGCCGGAGGGCTTTCTCGAGCGGCAGGTGCCGCGCTGGCTCGGCGAACTGGAGTCGTACTCGGTGAACGAGGGCTACCCGGGGCCGGAGATCCCCGGGGTGGAGCGGGTCGGGGAGTGGCTGGACCGTAACCGCCCCGCGCACTGGACGCCCGGGATCCTGCACGGCGACTGCCATCTGGCGAACATGATGTTCTCCTTCGACGGTCCGCAGGTCGCGGCGATGGTCGACTGGGAGATGTCCACGATCGGCGACCCGCTGCTCGACCTCGGCTGGCAGATCGCCACCCGGCCGGAGCCGGGTACCACCGGCGCGGCCCTGGTCGGCAAGCTCGGCGCGGTCGGCGGTCTGCCGACCCCGGAGGAGATGGTCGCGCACTACGGCCGGTTCTCCGATCGCGATCTGCGCGTTGTCCCTTGGTACACCGTGCTGGCCTGTTTCAAGCTCGGCATCGTCCTGGAGGGCACGCACGCCCGCGCGTTCGCGGGCAAGGCGCCCAAGCGGGTCGGCGACTTCCTGCACGCCATCACGCTGGAGCTTTTCGAGCGGGCGCAGCGCCTGATGGCATGACCTTTCGGCTCAGGACTGGAACGCGTTCGGAGTGCTTGTTCGGCCATATCGCTGAATTTTCTGGCCGGTACTAGAACGCGTTCCATTTTTCTCGTACTGTGGGTGCAGTCACATATAAGCACGTGCATGCGAGAGGGTCGACAGGAATGAAGACGAAGGGCGCGATCCTGTGGGGGATCGACCAGCCGTGGTCGGTGGAGGAGATCGAGGTCGGTGACCCGGTCGCAGGCGAGGTGCAGATCCGGCTGGAAACGGCCGGCATGTGCCACTCCGACCACCACATCGTGACCGGTGCGACCCCGATGCCCGCCTATCCCGTGATGGGCGGCCACGAGGGTGCGGGCGTGATCACGAAGCTGGGGCCGAATACCCCCGCCGACCTGCAGATCGGTGACCATGTGATCCTGTCGTTCATCCCTGCCTGCGGCCGCTGTCCGGCTTGCGTCTCCGGACGCATGGCGCTGTGCGACCTCGGCGCGGGCCTGCTGATGGGGCAGGCGATCAGCGACGGCACCTACCGGATCCAGGCACGCGGCGAGAACGTCATCCCGATGTGCTTGCTGGGCACCTTCGCGCCGTACATGACGGTGCACCACACCTCGGTGGTGAAGATCGATCCGAGTATTCCGTTCGAGGTGGCGTGCCTGGTCGGCTGCGGTGTCCCCACCGGCTTCGGCTCCGCCACCCACGTCGCCCAGGTGTCTCCCGGCGAGACGGTGGTGATCGCGGGCATCGGCGGCGTCGGCATGAGCGCGCTGCAGGGCGCTGTGCTCTCCGGGGCCTCGAAAGTCGTTGCCATCGACCCGAACCCGTGGAAACGTGAGCAGGCGCAGAAGTTCGGCGCCACGCACACCTACGAGAGCATGGCCGCGGCCATCATGCCGCTGATGGAGGCCACCGAGGGACGGATGGCCGAGAACGTCATCCTCACCATGGGTGAGATGCACGGCGAGTACATCGAAGAGGGCCTCATCCTCACGGCCAAGGCGGGCACCGTGGTGGTCACCGCGATGGGCCGGATGGACGAGAGCGACGTCAAGCTGAACAGCTTCCTGCTGTCCATGCTGCAGAAGACGGTGAAAGGCTGCATCTTCGGCGGCGGCAACGCCCGCCAGGACGCGCCGCGCCTGCTCGCGCTGTACAAGTCCGGCCAACTCAACCTGGACGACATGGTGACCCGCAGCTACTCGCTGGAGGAGATCAACCAGGGCTACCAGGACATGCTGGACGGCAAGAACATTCGCGGCATCATCAAGTACACCGAAGCAGACTGGTAGACCGGATCAGCGCTGTTCGGCGAGCGGGGTGGCGTCTGTGCGATCAGGTCGTACGGGACCGGTTCGCCGAGGTCGAACCGTAGCGTCCCCCTCGCCCGCCAGGTGCGCTCGAATGCCACGTCGTCGTCCGGGATCGGGTATCGGCTGACATGCTGCTGCCGGCCCGCGAAGTGCATCTCGGGCTTGTCACGCATGGTGAGTCGATGGCAGCGGCGGGGTTCTCGTAGGCTCGCAGCGTGCGTTCACTTGAACAGATTCGGGAATGGCCGGTTCGGCACGCGGCGGCGGCGGTGGTCACCGTGGACGGCGGCACGGCGAGCGAGGGCGAGGTCGACCGGGTGTTCCCGCTCGCGTCGGTGACCAAGCCGTTGGTGGCCTACGCCGTGCTGGTCGCGGTGGAGGAGGGCGCGGTCGAACTGGACCAGCCCGCCGGGCCGCCGGGCGCCACGGTGCGCCACCTGCTGGCGCACGCGTCGGGACTCGCGTTCGACACCACCGATGTCCAGGCGGCCCCCGGTGCCCGCAGGATCTACTCGAGTGCGGGCTTCGAGGTGCTCGCCGGGTTCGTCACCGAGCAGACCGGTATCGCGTTCGAGGAGTATCTGCGCGACGCGGTGTTCCAGCCGCTCGGCATGACGGCGTCAGTCCTCGCGGGCCCGGCCGGACACGCGGGCCGGTCCACCGCTGCCGACCTGACGCGTTTCGCGGCCGAATTGCTGGACCCGCAGTTGATCTCCGTCCAAACACACTCCGAGGCCACCTCGGTCCAATTCCCCGGACTCAATGGCGTGCTGCCCGGCTACGGCTCGCAACGCCCCAATGACTGGGGGCTCGGTGTCGAGATTCGCGACGGAAAGACGCCGCATTGGACCGGTGGCACGAACTCGCCACGCACGTATGGTCATTTCGGCCAATCCGGGACTTTTCTGTGGGTCGACCCGATCGCAGGGGTGGCATGCCTTGCGCTGAGCGACGAGAATTTCGGCGACTGGGCGCGTGCGGCCTGGCCGCCTTTCAGCGATGCCGTCATTGCGGAGGCGAAAGCCGCACGCAACACGATCGCAAAGTAACACGTGTAACTTCGGGCACTCCAGTACACTCGGGCAACGCCAGTTCGACGAGTCGTTGGGGAAGACGTTCCTCGTCGAAGCTGGAGGTATTGGTGGTGCGAGCATCGAGTCAGTTCGCGGATGCGACGGCGGGTGTGGTCTACATCCACTCGTCGCCTGCCGCGCTGTGCCCGCATGTCGAGTGGGCACTCACCTCGACCCTCGGCTCCCCGGCAAAACTGCGTTGGACCGCACAACCGGCCGACGGCCAACTGCGCGCAACCAGCGACTGGATCGGTCCCGTCGGTACCGCCTCCCGGATCGCCCAATCGTTGCGCTCCTGGCCGGTGCTGCGTTTCGAGGTGACCGAGGACCCCAGCGACGGCGTGGACGGCGAGCGCTACAGTTTCGTCCCCGGCCTGGGTCTGTGGCACGGTTCCACCAGCGCCAACGGCGACGTCACCATCGGTGAGATGCGCTTGCGCGCGATGCTGCAGGCCACCCGCGAACTCGGCAAGTACTCCTCCTACGACCTGGCCGCGGAAATCGACCGCGCCCTCGGCACCGACTGGGACGAGGACCTCGAAATCTACCGCTACGGAACCGAGTCCGGCGCCGAGGTCACCTGGCTGCGTCGCGACGTGGGATAGACGTAATCACGCGATCCGTGCGCGCCGTCGAACTACCTCCCTGCCAAGAATTCTCGACGAGCTACCAATCTCCGGGCAAGGAGCGGTGGACCCGGTCCAATGCTTCGGGAGTGCGTGCCCGGACAAACAGCCATCCTGCTCGGTCCACGCGCAACAGAACATCCGGGCCCGCGAACCAGCGAATCCCGGCACCAGCCTGGGACCGAGGATATTCCGGTATCGGCAGCCACGAATACAGCTGCTCCAACCCGGCCTCATCGGTGAGGAAGTGACGATGTCGGAAAACACGCGAAAGATGTCGGTTCCGACGCTTATTCTCCATCGACGCTCGACGTACCGTTCTTGTCAGGGCCTCAGCGGGCCACCCCAAGACGGTTCCGCGACCTTCAATTGAACAGATGAGGTAGCGAGACCGCTACATCTATGAACAGTCCCGCATCCAGCAATGGCGCTGGAAGGGCCACCAACGACGTCGGCCCGTCAGCGGGAACTGAATCGAGAGGGCTGGCGAGCTGCAAACGGAAGATCCGGAAGCGGCCGCACGCCACTCCAATGGGCCGCGATGCCGACGCGTTCGTACAGGGCGCGAGCATTGTCACGCAGCCCGAAGGCGGTCTTCGCGCAGTATCTCGCGGATGTGAGTGCATCCACCGCGCGACACACTCCGGCCATCCGGGATCGCCGTTGTCGACGCCGTGCGCGCGTGTGCCGGACCTGCGCGACGCCCGGTAGGGCTGCGGACTATTGCTGAGACACGCACCACCGAGCACGACGGGGCGACCGCTATCTGGTGCGTGTGCGATGGCGTGATTCACCTGCTGCGCGTGCGCTACTCGCATAGTACCGGCGCCGAATTTCCGTCGGCGCCGACGCGGTGACCGTTATCCCCGGCGACGCCACCGGGCTGCCTCGCCTTCCGTGCGAGCGTCTGTACCTAGAACCTTGACCACGCACACCCGCGAGGCAAGCGACCCCGTCGTCAGCGGGGTCGCTTGCCTCGCGGGCAGGGTCGGTGAGGACGCCGATGAGGACGAGATGGCCGGAACGGTGGTCTGCTCACCCGCCGACGCACTTCGGGCGTCTTGGAAGCGGGCCAGTGTGGCGAGTGGGCGAAATGCGGCGGCGTGCCGTTCCCAAGTGCGGCTATCCTTTTGAGCACCCTGGGATACGGGTGCCCTGCGCAACCGCAAGCCTGGCCGATAGGGAGGCGTGGTGGTTGGGGGGACTGCTTATACGTTCTTGACAAGGGGAGTGCGATTCTCAGGATGAAGATTCTGGTTGTAGGTTCATTCCGTGATCAATCGGATGAAAATTTGAATGACTTCAGGTCCGCTTGTAGAGCGCTGGGTAGCGTCTTGGCGCGACAAAACCATAGGGTGATACTCTGTTCGACAAGTGAGTCCACGGCCGACAGATATGTTCTGGAAGGAATGGATCAAACTGCTGAAGTGGCGCGGGTAATTTTCTATAGATTGGATCGGGGTCTCGCGGATCCGCTAGCGGATCGAGTGACGGCAGAGTTGTTCGGTTCACTGAACAATGTAGAAATCGACCAGCGCTACGTGGATGGGGGCTGGCGAGTAGTTCATCTGAAATCAATTAACGAGGCTGATTTAGTTATCTCACTCGCCGGGACGGAGCGAGGCACCGGAACGGTAATATACTCTGCCGAAGCCCTCGGGAAGCCGGTGTTCGTAGTCCCGATATTCGGTGGAGCATCGGAACATGCATGGCGAGACTTCAAGCGGTTCTACACGTCTGAAGAGGTAGCGGTGCTCCAGAGGCCTTGGCGAGAGAGTGGGACGTGGGCCGGTGAGCTGCTCGATGCTGCGGTGGATTTTGCCCGACGTAATCCGATTGCCAAAGTTCGAGCTTCGGATGCTGTGTCTTCTGTGATTGTCAGTTTGAGTTTGGTTGTCGGATGGATAGCGGCTTTACTGAGAGTGGACGGGGGTCTGATTCCCCCTCTTGTATGGGCGTATGCAATGATATTGTTCGCTACGTATTTGGGTGTCATGCTGCGGCATTCGATAGCTTCGGGAAGATATGATTGGCGCCGACGTCTCTATGACTTCTTTCAGGCGATACTGGTCTCATTTGCGGTGTTCATATTGGCAGAAGGTGTGAATGTCTTTGTCACTGATAAAGGAATCCTGCTCGATCGGGAAAGCGTCCGGCTGGTCGGATGGAGGTTATCTGTTATAGGGTTTTTCGGCGGGTTTTTGCTGGACGAGTACATCAAATCGTTGGAAAAGCGTGCAAGGAAAGCTCTAGAGGGATAGGTGGGATTCCCGAGCTGCGGGGTGCCGGGGATGGCGCCCCATTCCCCCTGAGGTCTGGTCGTGGCTGTGCTGGCGACTGCTGGACAGACTCGCGATGGTGATCAGGGGTTCGGTGGGCCCGCAGTTCATCGAAGGCCGCGAGAGCGCGCGAATCGGACGTTTCACAGTTGCGGGCGCAAGAGGTGTTCTCCCGCAAGTTGGACCACTTCGCGTTTGGTGTACCCAGGGTGGTCCGCGACGATGAAGTGGCGGCCGATCGCGAGCGCGAACGCCAGGGTGCTGCGTGCCTCGATCTCGTCGGGGTCGGTGATGAAGGCGCCGAACATCTTCCGTAGGAACTGCATCCGCTCGTTGTCGATGCGCCGCAGGCGCGTCGCGACGGACTGGTCGCGGTGGGCCCAGGCCCTGATCGCGAGATCGATCCGGTGAAGGTCTTCCGAGAAGGTCAGTCGGCCGGCGCGCCGGATTCTGTCGGCGGCGTCGCCGCCGTCAGCGTCGGCCTGGGCGATGACGTCTTTGGTGGAGCGGCGTTCCCACTCGTCGAGCATTTCCGTGAGGAACGCGGGACGGCCATCGAAGTGCCCATAGAACCCGCCCTTCGTCACGCCGAGCTCGGTGGCGAGCGTTTCGACGCGGACTGCGTCGGGTCCTCCCCGTGCGAGGGCTTCGAGGCCCGCGTCTATCCAGCGGGCTCGTGTTGTGCGGGGCACGGCAGGAATCGGGACACCTCCATTGAGCGCATTGAATTTATACGATACCGTACATATGAAATGTACGGCACCGTATAGATGAGGGGTCAACTCATGCCGCGACTCGCAAAGACCACCTACACCGAGCAGTCGTGGCGCATCCACGAACTGACAAGCGACTTCTCGGTCGAGGACGTGTGGGCGTTCCGCACTCCCGGAGCCGGGCCTGACGACTTCCCGGCGATGCTCGCGGCGATGCGAGCCGCTGGTGGACCCGTGCAGCAGGCGTGGCCGGTGCGGTTCCTGTTCGCCGTGCGGTGGAAGCTCGGTGCGCTCCTCGGCTGGGACAAACCGTCAGCGGGCATCGGTGCGCGGGTTGCCTCGCTGCGCGACCGCCTGCCTGGCGACGTCCGCGCCGCTTCCCGCGGTCCGGACAACGAGGGCATGCCCCTCGATGCGGTCTACGAGCTCGATAAGGAGTCCGCTCGCGAGCTTGCCAACAAGACGGTGCACACCGTGATGCATCTCGGCTGGGTTCGAGGAGCGAACGGCGAATATGAGCTGCGGATGGCCGTCCTCGTCAAGCCCAACGGGTGGTTCGGGCGGCTCTACATGGCCGCCATCGCCCCGTTCCGATACCTCATCGTCTACCCGGCCCTGACCCGGCAATGGGAACGAGCCTGGTGCGACCGCGATCATGCAGCCGAGTGTGAAGAAGAGAGGTCATGATGAACTCCGGAAAGCATTTGCTCCGCTGGGCGAGCGGGATCATGCTCGTGCTGGGAGTAGGGCACTTATCTTTGCTGGCGCTCGTCGCTTGGTCGGACATCACCGCTGGGTGGATCGGGGCATGTGGGCAGCCGTCCCGCTCGTGCTCGCGGATGGAGACGCAATTCGGTCGGTGGAGTCCCTGCAGAATGAAGTCACCTTCTGGGGCGGTCCTGGAAGTTTCGCCGTGCCCCTGATTCTCTTGGGTTGCCTGACATGGCATCTCGCTGGACGTGGGGTCGCTGTGCCCGCCGGGATCGGCTGGGGCCTCGCGGCGTGGTGTGTGTTGGGCGGCGTCCTTCTTGTGCCGTCCCCGTTCTTCGCCGGGATCATCTCCGGGGCACTCATCGTCTTGGCGGCCCGAAAGGATGATCGGTCGCGAGCAGCCCGAGGCCGGGAGAGGGACATGGTGTGATTCGCGCCCGCCGGCGGCGGTTGTGGGGCCCATCTCTTGTGCTGCCAGTGCGGCTGAGGCAAGTATCCGAGGTCGGGTAGTCGGCCGGGTCCGAGCCGGGAAGCCGACGACGCGGATGAGCTGAATGCCTGGTTGCACAGTAGATAATTTCAAATGATACCGTATCGAGTGATATTAATTTCTGGTAAGGTCGCCTCATGGCCGCAGACATTTCTCAGCAGACGACCGCCTCGTACGCGACCGGCCGCGCCGGGGATGCGTCGCCCTTCGCTCTCGGGTTGCTGCTGCGCCGGGCGCATTGGCGCGCGGCGGCGGTGATGGCGGAGGCGCTTCGGCCGCTCGGCATCGAGTTGCGGCATTTTGCCGTGCTGATCGTGCTGGTCGACCGCGGGCCCACAGGACAGCGGGACTTGGTGGAGGCGACGGGTTCGGACAAGGCGGGGATCATGCGCGTCGTGGACGACCTGGAGGGTAGGGGGCTGGCCGTGCGTAAGTCCGTTCCGGGGGACCGGCGGGTGCGGGCGGTGGAGATCACACCTCAGGGCCTCGAGCTCTTCAAGGCCGCTCACGTGGCGGCGGAGCCCCTGGCCGAGCGTCTGGTTGCTGTGCTGGGGCACGGCGAACCCGAGCAGTTGACGGATCTGCTCACCCGATTCCTGTCCGCTGACGGTTAGGCGCGTCAGCGTGGCGGTTGTCACGTGGGCGCGCGCGCCGTCTCACGCGGCTTTCGCGGCGAATCCGGACTCGGGGCAGGGGCCGTTGTTGCTCCGCGCCGACGATCCCGGCGCGGTCCGCGTCGGCCAGGGTGAAGATCGTTCCCGTGGCGGAGTAGTAACCGCCCATCATGTTCGTAGTCGGTTCCGGCATAAGCCACCCTTCTTATGGTGTGCTGGGCCACTTATGCTACCGAATAGTATTGAATGATATGCTATTGAATGATACTATCATGGATGTAACGAACTCGGACGCGTTGAGCAGAGGGGGAGCTTGGAGGTAGGTGATCATGGACGTCTATGAGGCGGTTACGAGCCGACGAGCGGTGCGCGGATTCACCGACAAGCCTGTCCCCAGGGAGGTTCTGGAGCGTGTGCTATCGGCCGCGGCTTGGTCGCCGTCCGGATCGAACATCCAGCCGTGGCACGTCTACGTGTTGACCGGCGCGCCGCTGGCCGAACTCGAGAAGCGCGCCGGCGAGCGAGTGGCCATCGGCGACCCCTGGGACGAGCGGGAGTACGAGATGTACCCACCCGCGCTGAAATCGCCGTACCGCGAGCGCCGATCCGCCTTCGGCGAGCAGCGCTACGGCGCACTCGGTATTTCGCGCGAGGACTGGGAGGCGCGCCAGAGGGCCGCTGCCGCGAACTGGGACTGTTTCGGCGCGCCCGCCGCCCTGTTCTGCTACATCGACCGCGACATGGGCCCGGCCCAATGGGCCGACGTCGGCATGTATCTGCAGACCGTCATGCTGCTGCTCCGCGCCGAAGGGCTGCACAGTTGCCCGCAGATGGCGTGGTCGGTGTATCGCAAGACCGTCGCTGAGGTCCTGTCACCCCCGGATGAGCTCATCCTCTTCTGTGGCATGTCGATCGGGTTCGAGGACGTCACGGTAGATGACGCCCGTACGGGCCGGGCGCCGCTCGACGAGACGGTCACGTTCGTCGATGGTTAGATCGCCGAAGTTCAGCTCGTTCTCGGTGATCTGGCAGGACATCCGGAGGACGTTGCAGAAGGCGCACGCGTTATTCCGTTCGGCCAGGCGATCATGCCCGGCGTCGCCCTGGTCGCTCAGAGCGCCGCAGCGCCTATCGCGCCGGATCTCATCCGAGTCGGCGACTCGGTGGCCGTGAGGTGTCCGGTTGCAGAGGAATTGTTCGGTTGCGTGAGCTGGAGCGGGGGAACCGGGAGTTGCGCATGAAGGCGGAATTCTTGGAAAAAGCGGCCGCCTTCGTCGCGAGCCGCCAGCAGTGAAATACGAATTCATCGCGGAGACGGACGTGGAGAAGGCGTACCTTGTAGCCTCCGAGTGGTGCTGGACGACCAGCTTCACGAAGTTGGTCGTATGGCTCAGAGGTACGCTGAACTTGCGACAGGTTTGTTGGCGGATTTCCGGGCACGGTCCGCGCACTCGCACCGGTGGCGGGGCAGTGCCCGGCCGCGTACTTGCTGGGCACGAGCATGGCTGGGAAATTCGCGCGCCGACGATAGCGCCGAATCTCGACTGTCTGGCCTGGCTAAAGCAACTAGCGTGGGGCTACCAGCTCAGTCGGGGGTTGGAATGCAAGCAAGTACACCGTTTGCCAGTCGAGTGGTCACAGGACGGCACAATGGATGACACGTCAGTGGGTGGCGGGGACGCCACTTTGTCAGCGGAGGCGTTCGGACGCTATCGGCTTCTGTCGCTACTGGGTCAGGGAGGCATGGGCCAGGTGTGGCGGGCGCATGATTCGCTGACCAACCGGGTGGTGGCGCTCAAGGTGTTGCCCGAGCGCTTCGCCGATGACGAGCAGCTGCGTGAGCGGTTCCGCCGGGAGTGCCGGGCGGTGGCGCAGTTGACCGAGCCGCATGTGATCCCCATCCACGACTTCGGCGACATCGACGGTCGGCTCTACCTGAATATGCGCTTGATCGAGGGCACCGACCTGCGCAAGGTGATCAGCCGAGAAGGGGCCTTGTCGCCGCGGCGGGCGGTGGCGATCATCACACAGGTGGCCGGCGCGCTGCAGGCGGCCCACGACGCCGGGCTGGTCCATCGCGATGTCAAACCCACCAACATCCTTTTAGGGGTCGATGAGTTCGCCTCCCTGATCGACTTCGGGATCGCCCACGCCGCCGACGACCGTACGCTGACCACGATCGGCGAGACCATCGGCACCGTCGCCTACATGGCGCCGGAGGAGATCGGCGCGGAGGTCAAGCCCGATGCCCGAGTGGACGTGTACGCGTTGACGTGCGTGCTGTATGAGTGCCTGACCGGCCGACCGCCGTTTGCGAGCGCAGCGGGGGTGCAGGGTGTGATCGCCCATCACCTGCACACCCCGCCGCCGCGTCCCAGCACCACTACACCCGATGTACCGTCTGCGTTCGATGCGGTCATCGCCAAGGGAATGGCCAAAAACCCGGACGATCGTTACCAGACCGTGCGCGAGCTGGCCGCGGCGGCCTGTGCCGCGGTGGGCGATTCCGCGGTCAGCACCACCCGGGGCGTGGCTGTGCGCCATGGGCGGCGAATCAGAATGTCGCCCAAGACCGCCGGGCTGCTCGCCGCCGCGGTCGCGGTTATGGTGGCGGCTGCTGTAGCTGTCGTCATCGGTGTCCAACGGGAATCAGACGGCGGTGGCAACTCGCCCACAGCTATCGCCCCGGGCTACTCGTCACAGACTCCGCTGCCGTTCACCAGCGTCAGCCTGCCCACCGATGTGGCGGTCGACACGGCGGGCAATGTATACGTCACCGACATGGGTAACGATCGGGTGGTGAGGTTGGCGGCGGGCGCGTCGACGCCGACCCCGCTGCCGTTCACCGGCCTGAATAATCCCCAGGGTGTGGCGGTCGACACTGCGGGCAACATTTACGTCACCGACACGAGTAACGATCGGGTGATGAAATTGGCGGCGGGCGCGTCTACGGCGACCCCGCTGCCGTTCACCGGGCTCAAAGATCCCCAGGGTGTGGCGGTCGACACGGCGGGAGCCGTGTACGTCGGCGACCGGGGTAATGATCGGGTGGTGAGGTTGGCGGCGGGCGCGTCGGCGCCGACCCCGCTGCCGTTCACTGGGCTCCAAGATCCCCAGGGTGTGGCGGTCGACACTGCGGGCAACGTATACGTCACCGAATTGAGTACCGAGCGGGTGGTGAGGTTGGCGGCGGGCGCGCCGGCGCCGACCACGTTGCCGTTCACTGGGCTCAAAGATCCCCAGGGTATGGCGGTCGACCCGGCGGGAGACTTGTACGTCGTCGACTGGGGTAATAAATGGGTGGTGAGGTTGGCGGCGGGCGCGTCGACGCCGACCCCGCTGCCGTTCACCGGCCTGAAGAATCCCCAGGGTGTGGCGGTAGACACGGCGGGCAACATATACGTCACCGACCTGGGCCCCAATTCGGTGGTGAAACTCGCGGTCGGCTGAACCCTCGTTCCGCGTACTGGGGTTCTAGTGGTCGTCGCAACATCCCGAACCTGGAGTGGTGCATGACTCATCGCTTCGCTGTGCGTGCGAGCGGATGTGTGAGTGTTCGGAATCTGGGGTGGCAGCGGGCGATGGTGCGGCCCCGTGGTGATGGCAGGCGGCTTGGCTGGAATGGTTACGTGCTCCACATAATGCGCCTGGAGCAGAAGGTCGGGCCTAGAAAGCCCTTGTTCAGCTGGTACTTCTTCGGTGGGCGCAGAGGGGATCGAACCCCCGACCGCTGGTGTGTAAAACCAGCACAGTGGTTGCGGACCGATTAGGTCGGCAGCCAGCGTGTACGGCGCAGGATATCCGTGCAGGCCAGCAAGTTTCACGCTCGCAGCCAAGTGACAAATTAGACACAGGGTGACACGGAATGACACCTGTCTGCCCCATGATCTGCCCCATTTACGATGCCATGCTGCCCCACGTACAGTGACTCGTGTCAGCGCCCCGGTGAACAGCTGCACCCAGGCGGAAGTGAACCGGGAAGGGGCAAGTCGTGGGATGGGCCGAGAAGCTTCCGAGCGGGCGATACCGCGGAATTTATCGTGACGCGTTCGGCAAGAAGCGGAGCGCCGGGATCTTCACGAGCAAGGATCTCGCGAAGCGCAAGGCGACTGCGAAAGAAGACCAGCAGCGTGAGAACCCCACGCGCCCGGCTCCAGCGATGACCTGGGGTGAGTGGCTGCCGAAATGGAAGGCCCTGCGGACCGTCGAAGAGGGCACCCAGAAGATTGACGATCAACGTATCGGCAAGCATCTGACGCCCCGATGGGGGCACGTACTGCTGAAGGGGATCAGCCAGCAGGACGTACAGGAGTGGGTCGCAGAATTACGCGACGCCATGGCGCCGACCAGCGTGGAGAAGTGTTACCACCTACTGAGTGGATCGATGAAGGCCGCGCGCAAAGCGCAGCTGATCGCAGATAACCCATGCCAAGACATCGACCTGCCCAAGGCAGGTCCGTCCCCTGAGCGGTTTCTCGAGATCGAGGAATACGCTGCACTGCGCGAGCCGCTGGAACCGGCAGATCGATTGATCGTCGACGTACTGATCGGAACCGGCATGAGGATGGGCGAGGCCCAAGGCTTGCACAAGGAGCACATCGACCTCAAGCGAAAGACGATCTCGATCGAATGGGCTTGGGACAAAGCGGCACGTCGAATGAAGCCTCCGAAGGACCACGAGAAGCGGGTGATCCCGATTGGTGACACGCTGACCAAGATCTTGGTGGCCGCGATCAAGCGGGACGGTCTCGGTGAACCGGCCCCAGTGCGATACGTGGCGGGCCGATCGATCCGCAGTGGACTGCTTCTCGCGCATGTCGATGGCCGGCCGTACGACGCGGACAACTTCGGTAAGCGCTTCCAGGCCGCGTCACGTGTGGCGTGGGTCGGTGAGGGCGACGACAAACGACGACTGGGAAAGGTGCGGCCCCACGATCTGCGGCACACGTACGCGGGCCGACTGGTACGCGCGGGCGTGCCTATCCAGCAGGTTCAGACTCTCCTCGGGCACGCATCGCTACGAACGACCCAGCGCTACGCGAGCTTGGCGGACAGTCAGTGGGAGAGCGTGCGCGGCGTTCTCGGTTAGGTCGGCGATGCCGAGGAGTTGAGGCGCTGCCTGGCTCGCTGAGTTGCCTCGACTGCGCCAACTCGCGAACGGGCGTTCGTCGATATCGGCACAATCGACGGTATGACGGGATTTCTACTGACGCAGGAGCGTCGTGACGAGCTGGCAGGTCTACTTGGTGACGAGAAGCGGTTCCGCACAACCTATCCCGTAGTTGCCGACTACTTGGATACGGCGCCCAGGCTGTCCGGCACCGGCAACGCCGACGTGGACCATGCTTTCGACATTCGGCTACTCCACTTCATGGCCGGAGGCGAAAGCACAAATCCGTACTGGGACATCGTTGGCCCGTCAGTCGGTGCCGCTGCAGCGGGAGATGGCAGGCGGGAAGTGAACGGCGGCGACCCGACCGGGTCCGTTCGGTTGGCGTTCGCTCAGACCGTGTTGCAGGAGGCATTCGCCTACGCAGTGCCCGCCCCGGAAACCCTGAAATGGGTGGCGGCGATGGCGGCCGGTCGGGGAGTGCTGGAGTTGGGCGCAGGCCGCGGCTATTGGGCAAGTCAACTACGTCGTATCGGACTCGACGTTCTGGCCTTCGATTCGGAGCCACCCGACCAGCAAGCCAATGCGTCATTCCGGGACAGTCCTGGGCAGCAGTCTGTTTGGGGGCACGTCGGAAATCTGGCCGAACTGGCGGAGGCTCGGCAGTCAGGCGAGGAGTTGCGTCGCTTGCTGTTTCTGTGCTGGCCGCCGGGGTGGGGCAATCGCATGTCCATAGATGCGCTGGACTCATACGAGCGTGCAGGCGGCGACCGTCTGATCTACATTGGCGAACCGCGCGGGGGGAAGACCGGAGTCGACGACTTCTTCGACAAACTTGAAGCAGCGTGGGAGCTTGTGGACGAAGACGCACAATTCGTCACGTGGTGGAACCTGCATGACCGGGCTCAGTGCTGGTCACGGCGGACGTAAAGCCGGATACCCGACCGACACCCTAGGATGGTTGTATGTATACCTAGTTGTGTATACAAAGGACCTCGGAGGGATTCTGACCCACCGTGACCATTCGATAGGGGATGACATGACAGAACCGGCATACGTGAGAATCGCGGGCGAACTTTCCCGCCAGATTCGGGCGGGCGAACTTCCGCCTGGGACACAGTTGCGCAGTCTCGACGAGTTGGCGGAGCGGAACGGTGTATCGCGGATCGTGATCCGCAAGGCGGTCGAGCTACTGCTCGGTCAGGGACTCGTCCGGACGGTGCGTCGTCAGGGAACGTTTGTGGCGGATAGCCCGAACCACACACGGGTGTCACCTGAGCGGCAGCTCGAGGACCCTGAGATTACGTTCCGAAACGAGTCTGCGAATGGTTCTGTCGTGGTCGAGCGCGACACCTCGACGGTCGAGGCGACGGATGAGTTGGCCGAGAAGCTAGGCGTCGAGGTGGGTGCTCAACTGGTCCATGTGATCACTCGTGCGAGCGAGGACAGGCGTCCAATCTCGATCTCGGACACCTACCAGCCGATCGGTGCTCCGGGGGTCGAAACCGCGGCGCTCCTTGAGGAGACGATCAGCGATTCGCTTCCCGCTGTAACGCATGCCGATTGGCTTGGAACCACTCCTGGTGAGCTGGTCAAGTCCGTAAATCAGCGCTATCTGACTGCGGACGGCGGGGTTCTGATGATCTCGACCATCTCATACCCCCGTGACCTCTACACCGCATTCCTCTTCCGGATGGCCCTCCCTGGAGCTTCCGGCCCGGGTTCGGCGGAAGCGGCTCCTGCGCCCTAGCTCTCCTTCGTCTTCTTTAGGGGCCTGACCATATTGCCTGGTCGGGCCCCTTTTTCGTGCACTCCACCGACTGGGTATACCTAGACTCTTGTGTGTATACCCAACTAGGTATACCTTGTTAGGTATACACAATGACAAGTCGTCAAAGGAGTGACATTCATGAGCAGACGAAACAGTTCGGTCAGCGAGCGCGCGACTCTGATCAGCCTTCGGGATGCGGCGGAGCTGGCCGGCGGAGTGCACCCGAGGACCGTCCGGCGCTGGGTCGAGGGCGGCTTGCTGGAGGGCTTCCAGGTCGGCCCGCGACTGATCAAGGTCGAGCGCGACCAGGTGCTTGCGCTCGTGCGTCCATTGCGCGAAGGCGGCGCGGCGTGATGCGTGGCAGGACGTTCGGCTTCGCGATTGCTGCCGTGTCGATCGGCTACCTGGTGCTGACGGCGCCGGAGGTTGTCGGGTTCACGGCGCTGCTGTTGGGCGCGGTGGCGTTGTGGCGTTCATCGCGGCAGTGGGGGGTTCGGCGATGAGCACGAGCGAGCCGTTGCATGATCCGGCGGACCTGTTGGATGAGTTGGACGCGATCATCCGTGAGCGGGAGTTGTTGCGGCAGCGGACGGTTGTGTTGCAGGCCCGCTATCGGGCGTTGGAGGCGCACGCCGACCGGTACGACAAGCCGGGTCCGACCGAGTGGTGCCCTGAGGAGTTCGGCAGCGTCAACATCGAAGGGACGGTCAAGCGTCTCGGTTACGCAGCCGAAGATATGGCCGCTGTGTCGGCGCGCTGGCTTGGGTCGGCGCGGGAGCTGGCCGAAAAAGTCCGGGAGTATCCGCAGCCGGAGCGTGAGCAGGCCGATACTCCGAGCCCGGCGCAGGCAGGGCCGGACAGCGCCCTCGCCGAGTATCGGCCGGGGTGTGCGTTGGATGATCGGTCCGGGAGTGATCAGGGGTGGTCGCGGTGACTGCGCCGTGGCGGCAGGACCCGCCTGTTCAGGGGTACACGGTCACTCATTTCGACCGTGGCCGTGGTCCGCATAACCCGTTGCATTCGATGGCTGGTCCGGAGTTCACCGGTATGGGCGCGGTGTACGCGCCGCTGGGCGTTTTGCCGCCGGCGGTGCGGCTCGCAGCGTTCGGGCTGCTGCTGCTCGTCGCGATGGGCGGGTGCACGGCGGCGTGGGTCGATTACCAGGACTACACGCCGTCGCCGAACATCTGCCGTCCGGTCAATGCCGGGGTTCCGGCGGAGCCGCCGGGGTCGTGCGTCCCGGGCTCCCAGGCGCCGGTGGTGACGCGATGACCGCACCAGCGCAGCAGGGCAGTATCCCGGTGTACGAATGGCGCACCGCGCCTACGCATTTGCGGACCCGTCGCCAGTTGGCTGCCGACGGTTTGCGCCCGAATGGCCAGGACATCGCGGCCAAGGTGCAGCGGCGTCGGCGTGCCGACCGGGAGCCGTTGACTGCATATCTCTATGACGTCAATCTCGCCGCTGCGAAGCGGGAGGCGACGCCTGCGCAGTTGGAGGCGTTGGCGCGGGCGACGCGGGAGCACCAGTTGCGTGCTGCGGAGCGGCGCGGCATGGACCGGTCGGAGCTGGAAACGGCCGGGGATCCCGGCCCTGGCTGGGCTGACCCGTCTGCGCGGGAGCCGATTGCGGGGCATGCGTTCGCTGGCCTGGTCTCTGGTCGTGATGGGGATGGGTGGGAGCGGTGAGCCGCCGTCGTAGCTCGCAGCCGCAGCAGCGTGAGCAGTCCCAGGTTCATGCTGCGTCTCGGCTGGTTCCGGTCACCGATTTGCCGCACCTGGCAGAGGGTGCGCGCTGTCGTGGTGAGTCCGGTCGGCAGGTCCGGGTGGATGACCCGCAGCCGCAGCAGGTCCGGACTGCTGGCCGTGGGCCGGGTCAATGGCTGGGTTCGGGTCAGCGGTTGCGGCCGGTGTCGCCGCAGTACGTGACGGTCGCGGAGATCGAGCAGGCCGAACAGGCGGGCCAGCAGCAGAAATCAGTTCAGGCCGACCGGGTTCCGATTCGGGGTCACGCGTTCGAGGGCCTGATCTCCAGTCGAGATCGCGAGGGATGGGAGAGGTGATGACAGCATTTCGGATCGGTCCGCGGCAGATGACCGTGTTGACGATTTTGGCCTTCATGTATGGGGCGCCACTGGATGCGGTCGCTCAGATGCTGGGTGTGCGGATGTCGAGCGCGTATCGGCATGTGGCGAAGTGGCGTGAGGCCAAGCTGATCTCGTCGTTGAAGGTCCGGCCGGTGCCGGGCCCGACGTGGGTGTTTCCGACCCGGTCGGCGATCGAAGGTCTGACGGGCCTGAGCACACAGTTTTGGACGCCGACACCGAAGATGGCTGCGCATGTGCGAGCTGTGCTGGATGTGCGATTGGCGCTGGTCGGGCTGGATCTGGACCGGTGGATTTCGGAGCGGGAGTTGCGTGCCCAGGTTGGCCCGGTCAAGGCGGGGGAGTCGCGCCCGCACATCCATGATGGCCGCTTCTACACCAGCGAGGGCGAGTTCTGGGCGGTCGAGGTCGAGCTGACTGCGAAGAACGCAGCCGCCGCCCGGATTGCGGTCGCCAAGGCGAAGCAGGCTGCGGGGAAAGCCGACTGCGACAAGGTCATCTACTACTGCAGGAACGGCGAGATCAGCAACGTGATCAAGGTTGCTGCGCGCGCTGCTTCCGGTGTGGATGGCCCGTCTGTGCGGGTGGCGGCGCTTGCTGAAGTGCTCGGCGACACCACCACTACCAGTACGGCTCGCAGTCTTCGTCCCGGTTTATCGGTGATCGAGGGCGGGGCCTCTGACCACATCAACCAGGCCGCGTTCGTCGGCCGCGACACCGGAGAGGCGGTGTCGTGATGAGCACCGATTTCCCTATTCACCAGGATTCGGTCTGCCAGAAGGTGATCGATTTCCGTCCTGAGTGCGCGAAGCCGTATCCGTCGCAGGTACCGGCCGTCCCGGAGCAGTCCCAGGTTCCGGGTACCGGTTCCCCGCATATCGATCCGACGTTCCCGTCGATCAGCGGGCACGACGGCAATCTGTTCGGTATCACCTTGCCGGAGATCACCTTGGACGGGTTCATCGACGCGTTGATGATTGCGGGCACTTGTGCGGTGTTCGGGTTGGTGTCGGCGGGCGCGATCTTCCTGGTCGCCAACCTGTTGGCGTGGTCCCCGGCCCGGCTGCGGAACTGGATGATCGGCGCGGCTGTCGCGATGCCGGGTTCAGCGATCATGCTCAACGGGTGCGACTGGTCGGCCCCGGTCACCCAGTTCACCGCGGGCGCTGCGGAGCTGGTGGCCGGTAACCCCGCGCACGGGCTCGCGGCTATGACGGTGCTGCTGATCCCGGCGGCGTGGATCACGGCCATGTTCGCCTTCACCAACCGGCGTGTGCAGATCGCGACCAACGGGTTGCAGTCTCCTGCGGCCACGGAGCGGGCGTTGTGGCTGCGCACCCAGCGCGAGCAGCGCGCGGCGGCGCGGTTGTCGCGCTACCGGCTGCCGTTTTCCACCGGGGGTTTGAACCCGCATCCGGTGATCGGCCGCCTGGCGACCGAGTCGACCCAGGCTCCAGCGAAGTCGCGGACGCGGGCACTATTGGCGCGCAACGAGACCCGGCTGATCGTGCCGTGGATCAAGATGAACGAGCACGGGACCAGCGTCGCCTCTTCTGGTAAGGGCAAGTCGACGTTGATGAACCGGATGTTGGTGTCGTGGTTCGTGACCGGTTGGCAGCGTCATCGGCAGTGGTGGCGGCTGGATCGTCCCGGCCGGCCTTTGGTGTTGGTGATCGACTGCAACGGCGGCCCGGACTCGCGGAAGGCCGCGAGCAAGCTGATGCCGTGGTTCGAGGCACTCGGGGTGCCCAAGGAGCGGATCGGGATCTTCCCCGATGCCACCGGTTTGGACTTGTGGTCGACACCGAAGGTCGATGACCTGCGCTCGATCCTGTCGGCGATGATCTCGGGCGGCTCGACACCCACCTCAGATACGGAGAAGTACTTCCACGAGATCCGCGAGACGCTGATCCACCTGATCGTGGACGCCCCGGCGAAGGTGGTCGACGGCAAGCCGGTCGGGGAGAACCCGCCACGGAACTGGATCGAGTTCCTGTCCCGGTTCGATGTCAACAAGCTCGCGAAGCTGTGGGGCGGGACCTGGGACGACACCGTTCCGTGGGCCGGTGTGCCGGGCGTGGACGCGGAGATCGCCTCGACCAAGGCCGGTAAGCAGCCGGTGATGGATTCCGCGCGTGCGGAGTTCGGCAACCTGTACCGGTCACTCGGTGATGCGTTCGACGGGGACAAGCTGTTCACCGACTTCGATGTCCTCTACGTCATCTTGGAGGGCATCAAGTCCCCGGACCGGGCCCGTGCCCAGTTCGCGGCGTTGGGTTGCATGCTCGAACAGCTCGCCGACCGTAAACACGGCCGCCAGGCCTTCCTCACTGTGGACGAGTTCTCTGCGGTGTCTGATGGCAAGACCCGGGCGAAGGCGTGGGTGGAGCGGCTGCGTAAGGCCGGGATCTCCACCTGGTGGTTCGCCCAGTCCTGGAACGGGCTCGGTCACGACGACGACGCCCGCGAAGCGTTGGTCACCGCCGCCTCGGGTGGCTCACTGCTCGGCGGTCAGGAGAAGGGCGACAAGCTCGCCGAAAACTACGGCACCCGCCGCGATTTCGACCTCTCCCGCAAGCTCATCGGCGGCTCAGCCGCAGGCGATGAAGGCAACGTGCAGGCCAATGACAAGCTGCTGGTCCACCCGAACCGGTTGCGCGCCATGGGCAAAGGCGACGTCGTGCACGTCTCCGGTGGCGTCGCCCGCTTCGGCCGGGTGTCCCCGCTCGATGAGAGGCAGCTGGCCTCGCTGCGTCCGCTGCCCGGCCTGTCCCAGATGCGGACTGTCACCACCGAACCCTCACCGTTGGCGCCGGTCATCGACCTGCGCAAACACCGCCACGCCTGAACCAGTACGAACCCACGAAATCCAAAGGAGCACAACCGATGTCAAAACCGAACCGCGACACGAACGGCGGGACGTTCCTGCTCGACCCGAACCAGCTCGCCGACCGCGTGGCCGTGCTGGCCGCCGTCTCTGGCGGTGCCCGCTTCGGTCGGGTGTCCCCGCTGGATGCCCGCCTGTTGGCCTCGCTGATCAACCGCCGTCACGACTAACCCGAGAGAGAGATCACCGCACATGTCTGTTCCGAACATCAACCCCGAGGACCACGGAGAGGAAATCTCCGGCCTGTCCGACGAGCAGCGCCAAGCCGAGATGGACCTGTTGGCCCCGCTCGCCGAGGACATGTCCAGCCGCACAACCAAGAAGCTGGTCGAGCGGATCCAGCGGCAGGAAACCGTCGTCCCCGACGGCGGCAACCTCGGTCGCGCGCTGGCCCCGCACGTCGACCGCGCCACCCGGATCCGGGACGGCCTGCGGCTGTGGGCTCCCGCCTTGACCACCACCACCGGTTGTGTGGTCGCCGCCACCACCCTGCCGATGACCGGCCCGCTCGCTGTCTACGGCCTCGGACTGTCGGGGTTCTCGGTGTGGATGTGTGCCGGGCGCCCCAGCCCCATCGAATCCGCGCGCATGAGCGGCTACGCCATCGCCGACTCCGCCAGCTGGATCAAACGCCACATCACCCGCGCAGCAGAACGCCGCACCGCCACCCCGTCCTGCACTCAGCAGTCCGCACAACCCAACCAGAAGGAGAACTGAGCATGAACCACAACGACTTCCGGGCCGCGATCGTCGGCGTGACCGCAGGCGTTGTCGCCGGTGCTGTCACCGTCGCCGGAGTCATCGCTTTCGATGACATGGACCTGTGGGGGCAGGCGGAACGGGCTCTGGCCCGTCGCCGACTCTCGCCCGCCGACCGTGCCGAGCTGGAGCGGCTGGAGGACGCCGAGCGTTCCCGTTCCCGTGCGCGCACCCGAGCCCGGCAGGAAATCACCGCGGAGATCCGGGCGAAGTTCGTGCCGGGATTCATCGGCGGCAAGCACCCGGTTGCCTCGCTGGAGGAACTGTCGGTGCCACAGCTGATCACGGGGATCGAGCACGCCGAGACCAAGGTCCACGAAAACCCGTGGCTGATCGGAGGTGTCGAGCAGCACCGTGCCTGGAGCGATCATCTCGCCGCGCTGCTCGATGAGTTCCACCGCCGCCGCGGCCGGGATGTGCATCGGCGGCTGTCGCTGCTGGACCAACAGCTTATGCAGTCCGCCGAAACCCGCATGAACACTGCGAAGTTCGCGCCGCCGACGCTGCCCAGGCAGGCACCCCGGCCCGCCCCGACACCCGTCGAGATCCCGGCCGATTCGCCCTACCAGTACCCGGATTTCATCGGCCCCGACGCCGTCGAGGCCACCAACACCGATTCCGTGAAGGAGATCTGATCATGTCCGATCGCAGTCCCGAAGACGAGATCGTCGCCGAGGCACGCAAGTTCAGTACCGCGATGATGACCGCGATGCAGCGGCACGCCCAGGCAGCGAACTGGCTGGAGCGCCGCCGGGCCCGCAAGGAGATCTCGCGTCTGGTCCGCCAGGAGCACCGCGAGCAGCAGCAGTCCCGCGCCCATCACCTGTCCTGGACCAACCAGGCGGTGAACCGCTACCGGCTGCACGCCGAAGCAGTCACACACCGGGCAGGCGATCCGCGCGTGGATCATGACCGCCGCGCCCGCGACGCCCGCTCTCTGGCCGAGCATCGTGACCGCCTGGCCGGCCAGTTCGTCGGCGACGGGCACTTGACCCGCACCGAACAGGGCATCGCCCTGGACGGTTTGGACGCCGCGACGGTGTTCCCGGAGTTCAAGACCGGCAACCTGTTCTCCCGCGCCCACAAGGTCAAAGGGCTTGAGGCGCTGCACTACCGCGCCCGTGTGGCCCGCGAGACGGCCAACGTCAACCAGCGCGCCGAGCGGGAGCGTGAGGATTGGCAGAAGGGCCTGGACGCCGCGCGCCGCGCCAATCTCGAGGAGGCGCTGCTCGCGCGTATCGACGCGGCCCAGGTCACCCGCTACCGCTACAGCGCGCAGATGACGTGGACTGATCCGGATGGTGGTGTGCTCACCGAATCTCGTTCGTTCGCTACCGAGCACTCCGCCACCAGTTGGTTGCAGCGCAGCATCAGCCACACGGGGTGGGCCGACGGCACCACCCTCCATGTTGAGACCACCGACACCTTCAACGCTGCTGCGCAATACAGCGACTGGGGTCGTCCCGAGATCGTGGCCGAGCAGTTGGCCGGGCGGGAGGCCGTGTTGCGTGAGCGGACGCTGACCGGTCAGGTGCACCGTGAAGATTTCCAGCTGCGGGCCCGTGAGGCCGAGCAGGATTCGGGACGTTTCAGCAGCACCGTCACCTACCTGCCCGAGAACGCCAACCAGGTCGTGTACGAGACCGGTCACCACGCGACCGAGGCCGAGTCTGCGGCGTGGACGCGTCGGCAGATGGCCGATATTCGGTCGGCGCCCGGGACCACCGTGCACGTCGCCGTCCACGACACAACCGCCGAGGACCGCACCGATCCGCTGTTCCGCGCTGAGGGTGGCCGAGCGATGGTCGCCGACGAGGTGGCGTACTGGGGCGAAGGCATCGAGCACGAACGCTGGCGAGACGAGCAGAAGCTGACCGCTACGCCGCAACAGATCGCGGCCGAGCGTGACCAGCTCGCCGAAGATCTCTACGCCCGCGCCAACGAGATCGAGCAGCTATCCGGTGATTTGGTCGATGCCGCCAACCGCAACAACCAGCTGCGCGACCGGGTCTCCGAGCGGGACAACAGGATCGCGGAACTGACCACCCGTCACGGGCTGTCGATCGAGCACAACAACCAGCTGACCGACGCCAACGCCCGGCTGACGCGGCAGCTGACCGCGATGACCGCCGAGCGTGACCAACTGCGCGGCGAACGCGACGAGGCCGTGCAGAAGCTGGCCGAGCGCACACCGGCGCACGAGCGCTACGGCAGCCCGGAGCGGCAAGCCGAGCAGGTCGCGACCAACGGAAACACCAACGGCCGCCAGACGATCAAAGGCCACGCCTTCGCAGGCCTGGTCAACGGCCGCGACCGGGAAGAAGGGATGGAGCGATGAGCACCAACGAACTCGATGACCTGTACATCAACCAGTACGTCGACAAAGTCGCCGACCCAGAAGAAGTGCTGATGCGCGCGGACTTCGCTCGCATGCAGGAGATACGCGACAACATGCCGCACGTGCAGACCGCGGAAGAGCGCTATCAGCTCAGCAACCAGGCCGACGCGATCGACCAGCGGTGGGGCGGCCAGCTCAGCGACGAGCGCGAGACGTGGCAGTACCTGCAAGACGCCCACGACGACTGGAAACGGTCACCCGAAGTAATGTGCCGTTTCCACGAGCAGATCAACATCGACCAGGCCGCGGGCTTATGCGGCTTGTCCGGCACCGAGTGGCGCAGCCAGCAGCAGGCCCGCGAGCTGACCGGGCACGGTTCCTGGTCGGAATCGCTGACCGAGGCACACCGCACACCGATCAAAGGTCACGCGTTCGCGGGCCTGATCAACGGTCGTGACCGGGAACAGGAGATGGAGCGATGAGCAGCAACGATCTGGATGACCGGTACATCAACCGTTATGTGGGTCGAGTCGAGGACCCGAACGAGATGTTGATGCGGGCAGACTTCGACCGCCTGTTGGATCTGCGTGAAGCAGCGGGGCAGGCCGATACCGACGAGAAGGCGCACGGGCTGTCCGACGAGGCTCACCAGGTCTTCAGGAAGTGGGCTCACCGTGGTGACGACTACGGACAGGCGTGGAATTACCTGTTCGATGCCAAAAGGGCTTGGTCGCGGTCTCCGGAGACCATGCACCAGTTCATGAATCAGGTCGCGGTCGACCGAGCGGGACTCACCCCGATGCAGGAGCGCAGCCTTTTGCACGTCCGAGAACTGACCGGCAACGGCGAGTGGAACATCTCGTCGCCAGAGATCGGTCAGGATTCGACCGACCGGGCACCGATTCCGGGTCACGCGTTCTCCGGTCTGGTCAACGATCGTGACTGCGGGCAGGAGATGGAGCGGTGACCACTACCGAGACCCGTCAGCAGTCCCAGGCTGACGGATTCGAACCGCTGCGCCCCTACACCCTGGAGTCTTACGCCGAGCTGGAAGCTCGGGTCATTGCGGCGAACGAGCGTGCGGCGGTGCTGGAGGAGCAGCTCGCTGCCGTGATCGCGGAGAGGGATGCCGCCGAGCATCGCGCCGCCGATTTGGAGGACCGTAACCGGGAGCTTGCTAGCGATCTTGACAACGCGCTGGATCTCGCGAGTGAGAACGCGCTGCACGCCGAGCGTGAGCGTCTGGTCCCGCAACCGATCTACGGGCACGCGTTCGCGGGCCTTGTCACCAACCGCAACCGGGAAGGGATCGAACGATGAGCGACACCCTGTCGCACCCCGCCGCCGCCATGTCGCCATCCAGCGTCGCCCTGTCGCCGACCGCCGCCGACATGTCGCCGGTGGCGTCGCCGCCGTCGTGGAATGTCGCTGAGGTTGTCGCCTTGCTGTCGCTTGCGGCAGTGAGTATTGCGGCGTTCTCGTGGTCGGCGATCGCGCTGCATGGGGTGGCGATGATGTCCGGGATCCCGGATTGGTTGGCGTGGGGCGCCCCGGTGATCGTGGACGGCCCGATCGTTCAGGCCGCCTTCTCTCTGGTCGCGTTGAACCGGCGCGAGAAGATCGGCGTGAGGATCCCGAAAGCCACGCGCTGGTTCTTCTGGGCTGAACTCGCTGCCGCTGAGCTGGTCTCTTTGATTGGCAATGGCGTCCATGCGTGGAAGGCGGAGCATCTGGAGTTGCCTCAGTTCGCCGCCGCGGCTGTGGCTGGCGCCGCTCCGGTGGCCGCGCTGGCCGTCACGCACGCCCTCACCGCCCTGCTGGAGGTCCCGCGCATTCCGGAGCCGAAGGCGACAGCACCCGTCGCCGAGAAGACGACCGGCGACATCGCCCGCTACAGCGGCGACACTGAGGCGACATACGCCGATATGGATGCGACATCAGTCGGGATCGATGCGACAGCAGTACGCGACGCGGAGATCCTCCGGCTGCACTTGGCCGGCCTTTCCTACCGCGACATCGCCCCGATCGTCGGTCTGCATCACGGCACTGTCGGCAAGATCCTCGCCCGCATCAAGACCGAGGGCGACACCCACACGGAGCAGCTGGCGCTGCCCGCACCCCAAAACGTCCGGCTGATCGCCGGATAAACCCACAACCCAGCATCGATAACCAAGGAGTAACCAAAATGACATCGTGGATCATGGCCGAGGAGCCGAAGGTCATCCGTAGCGCGTTCGGCAAGAACGACGAGCCCGGCACGACCGTGGCCGGTCTGGTCGTCTCGCAGGAGCTGACCGCGCAGAAGGACCCGAAGACCGGCAAGCCGAAACTGCGGCAAGGCAACCCAATTCGGCAGCTGGAAGTAGTGATCCTGACCGGTTGGCAGACCGACCCGGACGACGACGGCGCCCGCAAGCTGTTCGTACGCGGCAACCTGCAGAAGGCGCTCAAGGCCGCGATCCTCGCCGCGGGCGACAGTGATCTGCGTAACGGTGCCCGGGTGACTATCCAGTACACCGGCACCGGGACGGCGTTCAACGCCGACTACGCACCACCCAAGCTGTACAAGGCCAAGTACGAGCCGCCGAACGACGCGTCTCTCGCCGAGGTCGCCGCGTACCTCGGTGCGGATGACGAGTAGTCGCCTGACCCGCGTCTGACCAGCAAGAAGGCCCCTGCCGAGTCCCAGTCGGCAGGGGCCTTCGCGTACCCGGAGCAGCTCAGCGTCCGGGCCCGTCCTATTCTTCGCTACCAGCCCGCCGACCGAAACGTCGGCGGGCTGTTTTTGTCCCTGGTGCGGGGGCGCGTGCGCCTCCGCCGGGGCAGGCCACCGGCCTGCCCCTTATAGCCTGCTCTTCTCGCGCAGAGGCTCACGGGTCAAGGGTGGCCGCAGGCCATCGCCGCAGGCGACGCCGTAGGCGCCCTTGAGGCGTGAGTGGCGCGGGAACACAATGCAGGCGACCCCGCACCAGGGACACGCGGCCGAAGGCCGCGCACGGCGCACCGCGCCGCCATCCAGATCGATTGCCGATCGGTAGCAGATCACTGCGCCAAGAGTCTCCGAAGATGCTCGCCGCAGACCTCGAGAGCCTTCGGTTCTGACCGCCCAGCGCCAGGAACTGGGCTGAATTCCTGTGTCCTAATTCCGGATTCAGCAGTTGATCTCGCGCGCCGCCGGAGAGCGAAAACCCGGCGAGAACCGGGTGAAAACCCTGCGAAAAGTGGAGACAACTTGTCTCCACTTTTCGCAGGCGCACCCCACCCCCATCTACCTCTCTGACCTGCGAAAACGACGCTTCGCGCCGTTGAATCCCTCCACCCACCCAGTTCCACATCTCATCCCCACTACGTGAAACGGGGACGAGATGTGGAACTGGGTGGGTGGAGAGATTCAAAATCAAAACAGGTCAGAGAGGTAGATGGGGGTGGGGTGAAAAGACAAAGACTTTGGTTGCGTTGGGTGGGCATCGGAAAGTTGGCTAGATGGTTGCGTAAGAGTCGGTGACGGTGGTGGCGTCAGGTACGCGTAGCTGCGGTCTACTGCACGCGGCTGTGCGTGGTGGCAGGGTGCGTAGCGCGGCGCGATCAGGAGCGGGTACCGCGACCTGGCGGTCGCGCGGGCCTGCGCGCGGGCGTGCTGTGTGTCCCTCTCGGTGTGGCCTGAACAAGGGCTATCACCCCGGCACCGGGCATCAAGGGCGCTCCTACGTCGCGTCGGCTGCGCCGATGGCTGCGCCACCCTTGACGCCCGCCGCCGTGGCGATCGAGAAGCCCTCAGGCCACACCGAGAGGGACACACAGCACACAGACCAGCCATCGCTACAGCCCGAAGAACTGCGCGACCCGGGGGCCGCGGAAAAGAATCCGCTCGCCGCGGAGGCAGGCCGCCCAAAAGGGTCAGGGTGCGCAAGTCAAGATGTGTTGGTCTACCGCGGCTCCAAGCGGGCGGACCGAGTGCCGACCCGGTGCAGTAGTGACCCCGGCAGCAACTTTGCAGCGTTGGAAACAGCTACCGGTCGGCAGTCGGTCAGGTATGCCGAGCGCCGTTCACATCACCTGTTCCTGACTGATTCCTCGCTGTGCGCCGCCACACCGAGGTCATACCCCCATGTGAACGCGCTCGAGTGGACCGTAACCCCACCTTCTCGATGAAACCTTCACCACGCAGCCGCAGGAGCATTGGGCCGAACCGGCGAGGCTCAGATAACTCTGGCCATCCGTCGGCTCGCATCGCGTTGTGTACGTCCGCGTTGATGAACTCTGTCTGCACCGGCAACTCGAGGATCAGCTTCTCTGCTGCCGCGAGATACTGTTCGGGATCGGACACGGTTGTCGGCTGCGCTTGCTCAGTCATCCCGATACCTCGATCCGCTCGATAGCTCTGCCGCGGGAATCGCCAGCAGTCATAGCTGCTCTCAATTACAGTGTGGCGGTCTTCGCGCGCTTTTACAGCGCATTCGATCCCTGACCTGTCGTCGATGCTGGACTCGGATCTCGTTGTGACCGGCAAGGTTTCGTCGTCGCGGCAAGCCGCACTCAAACGCCTTTGTCGGGCCGAGCAGGTTCCTATCGATGTGGACCAGGTTGCCGGGCTCGGCGTGCTCGTACCGGACTATCTGTTGCCGGAGGTTTTCGCCGGTGACATCGACATCGTCCGGCAGCTCTACCCGCCAGCCAAGTGGCACATCGACGAGCGCGATGTGTCGCTGACCAGTCCCCGATAAGGCGACCACCCGGCATTGGAGTCCGGGTTGTTTCGTCCGGATTCAGTTGATGCTGCAGGCCACGGGGTGGTGGGTGTGGCTGCAGCGGGCAGCGTACTCGGCAGGGGTCAGATAGCCCAGCGCCGAATGCCGATGCCGTCGGTTGTGTTCGTCCTTGAAGTCGCCGATCACGACGCGGGCCTCGAGCAGGCTCGTCCAGTGGTTGCGGTTGAGGCACTCGCTGCGTAACCGCCGGTTGAACGATTCGATATGGCCGTTGTTCCACGGCGTGCCGGGCGGGATATAGACGATCCCTACCCGGTCGGCGCAGAACTGTTGCAGCGCATGGGAAATCATTTCAGGACCGTTGTCCATACGCAGCACCTTCGGTGGCCCAGCGCGCGCGGTGAACACCTCCTGCAACTCGGCCACCAGCCGCTCGGCGGTGATCGAGCGCTCCACCAGGTGAAGCAGCGATTCACGGGTGTGCTCGTCGATCATCGAAGCGATCTTCACCGCGCGCCCATCCGTGGTGGAGTCGAACTGAAAGTCCAACGCCCACACCACCTTCGGTGCATCCGCATCAACCAGCGGCGTAGTCGAGCACCCCGCCCGCTTGCGTGGCGAGTGCGCCCGCACCTGCAAGCCTTCCTCCCGCCAGAGCCGGTGCACCCTCTTCTTGTTCACCTGCGAGCCCTCATCGAACCGCAGCGCCGCCCACGCACGCCGGAACCCGTGCCCTTGATGTTTCGTGGCATAGGAACGCAGCCAGACCCGCAACCCGACATCCGGATCGGCGGGGGTCTGCGCAGCTGGCAGCTGCCGATACGTGGACCGATGCAGCCCAACCACCTTGCACGCGAACCGTTCCGACATGCCCATCACCTGTTTGAGCATGTCAACAGCCCGCCGCTTGCTGGCCGGGCCTAAAATTTTCCCTCGCGATCTCCCGCAGCGCGTCCTTCTCCAGCTCCGCGTCCGCCAGCAGCCGCTTCAACCTCGCGTTCTGCTCACGCAGTTCCTTGAGCTCCTTCGCGGCATCGGTGTCCACCCCGCCGTACTGGCGGCGCCAGTTATACAACGTCGCCGCCGACACTCCCAGATCAGCAGCGATCTGCTCACCCGTCTGCCCAGCGGCAGCGAGCTCGTCGGCACGGCGCAGCTTCCGCACGATGTCCTCCGCGGAATGCCGCTTACGTCCTGCCATGTCCCTCAGTGTCCCTTCCAGCCCTCACCAGGGCCAACGGGACTCTAATACCGAGTGGTCTCATTCATTGGGAACGGGCCATCGCCATACCGGGCCAGTAAGCGCCGCCGCTGACCGTCAGGGCGTGTAACCAATCTCTCCCGAGGCAACGCAGTTAGGGCGCGAGTGTGGCGGTCGGGTCGAGGTGAGGGATGGACCACAACAGGAAGGGTGCGCTCAAGTCGAGTTGCTGCCTGTGCGTCAACCTCGCCGAGCGCATGCGGGCCACGGCGGCCGATGTCACTGATCGCCGAGACCCCGGGTATCGGTCGTGCGACCCTGCGTAGGACCCTGGCCAAGTGAGCACCGCAGATGACCCCGCGCCCGATCAGGGCGGCGATAAGCCACGACTGATGACTTCCCGCGAAATCCGTCGGCGGATCGAAGCGGACCAGCAGGCCGAGGAGCGGCTATTCATCCCCTCCCCGCCGATTGAGCGTCTGCTCTGGCAGGTGTGCGGGGCGTGGGAGACGGTGATTGAGCAGATCCGGTTCTTCCGCTACGTACTTGCTGAAGACCCACCGACTGATCCGCCGTTCTTCTACCCCGACGGCGAGCATGTCGCCCGCGACATGCGCAGAATCGCGCGAAAGATCAACGTCCGACTGCCGAGCGACACCGAGTGGACAGCCGAGTGCGAGAGCGCAAAGGCAATGCGCGATGATCTCGGCCACATGCTGCACTTCATCTCGATCGAAGGGGCTACCCCTAACCAGACCGTAACTCTGCTGCGAGTGCCATACCGCGAGCCCGACGAGATGACGCAGAGCGACGGCTGGGCGCAGCACAGTCGACGAACCGTCACCATCACTGAGCATGAGGCGCGAGATGTGCTGGCCGGCCTGAGCTACGTCAACAACTGCATCTATGCGCTACGCATGTTCGGAATAGAGTTCGCAGTCTGGCCCGACGGTAGATCTATCGACAGTGTGTTGGAGATCATGCCGTGGTGGCTTGATGACTGGGGTCCGGAACCTGGAGAACCGGGCTGGACTTATCCCACTATGCGGCAAGTCCGCCTCCGGCCGAAGGCTGAGTATGACGCTGCCTCCCGAAAAGCGGCCAGAGTTCTGACCGCAGAGGGGTCGCCTGTGAAGAGGCTGCAGCCTGGTTGAAGTGGCAATGGGGTCTCGATCCGTGGCAATTGCGATTCCGCTGCCCCACGTTTGCCCCACGAAACGTGCGTGGGGCAAACGATTCGAACGTTGCCGATGCCCTCTAGCTGCATCGACGTTGGTGGGCGCAGAGGGGATCGAACCCCCGACCGCTGGTGTGTAAAACCAGTGCTCTACCGCTGAGCTATACGCCCGGATCGTTGCCGACGGTCTATGAATCTAGCGCGGCGAGCGCTTTCTCCCAAGCCGCCTGGTCACGGGGCTCGCCGGGGCCGTTCATCTCGGCGAAACGGATGCGGCCCTCGCGGTCGACGACGAACGTGCCGCGGTTGGGATAGCCGGATTTCTCGTTGAAGACGCCGTAGGCGTCAGCCACCGCGCCGTGCGGCCAGAAGTCCGACAGCAGTGGGAAGGTGTAGCCCTGTTCGGCGGCCCAGATCTTGTGTGTGGGTGGCGGGCCGACCGAGATCGCGAGGATTTCCGCGTCGTCGTTCTGGAACTTCGGCAGCTCGTCGCGCACTTTGCACAACTCACCCTGGCAGATCCCGGTGAACGCGAGCGGGTAGAACACGATGAGCACGTTCTTCTTGCCGCGGAAATCCGACAAGGTGACGTTCTGGTTGTTCTGGTCCCTCAGTGTGAAATCCGGGGCGACAGTGCCGACCTCGAGTGGCATCGCAAGTCCTCCATCGTGTCGGGTCTTCACCGGGCGGCCGTGCGAGACCGCCCGGTGAAAACCATAGCGAAGTGGGTCAGCGCTGCTTCGAGGGCGCCTTGGGCTGCACCAGACGACTACCCGTCCAGGTGCCGAGGTTGATCGCCGAGGTCTGGGTAAGACCGGCGGTAGGTGCGGATTCTGCTATTTCGCTGGGCTCTACATGGCCCGGCTGCCCAGTTTTGGGTGTGAGTACCCAGACGAAACCGTCGTCGGCGAGCGGGCTGATCGCGTCCATCAACGCGTCCACCAGATCACCGTCCCCGTTGCGCCACCACAGCAGCACAACGTCGACGACCTCGTCGGAATCCTCGTCGACGAGTTCGCCGCCGATCGAGTCCTCGACGTCGGCCCTCAGGTCGTCGTCGACATCCTCGTCCCAACCCAATTCCTGGACAACCAAGCCGTGTGTGATGCCAAGCTTCTGAGCGTAGTTCTGCGCGTCCGCCGCGGCGACCACGGTGGTGTCCTCCTCAACTCCCGACAGTAGTTAGTTGCAAGCGAACATGGTTACGGGCTTCAGCGCAAGCTGATCCGACGAAATAGGCACCGAATGTCGCGTTGTGCCGAAGTGTCAACGGCTGTTTCAGCGTTTGGGGCAGGAGTCGCGGACGACGTTGCGAGCGTCGTTCACCCGCTTGCTCGCGTCGTTGAGCGCGCTGACCGGAGCGGTGTAGGTCATCCTGCGCGTCTCGTCGGCCAGCGCGCGTGCCGCGTTCACGTACTCGGTGAATTTGCTGGCCAGATCGGGCGGCAGCGTGTCTTTGACGGCGCTCACGCCGCGCTCCACCGTGTTCGCGGCGTCCTCGAGGGTGGAAGCGGCCCCATCCCGCTTGGCGACGTAGTCGGGCGCGTTCGAATCATGCGCGTCGACGAATTCGTTGTACTTCGAAACACCGGCGCCGGTAGTGGTGGGGAACGGGCCGCAGTTGTCGGAGATCGCCTTGGCCTGCGCTGCCGCCCGCCGCGAGGAAGTCGCCGCCGCCGACGAGGACGTCGCCTCGGTTTTGTACGCCGCCAGGTCGCTCGCGTTCGGACTCGGCGAACCCTCCACCCGATTCGCGCATCCCGCGACGACCAACCCGATCGCGACCGCCCCGGTCGCGCACACCATTCCGAACCCACGTGGGTCCAGTAACTTCATCGTCCTCCCCGCTCCTCACGGCTCCCACGGCTCGACACCTTGCCTGTCGAACGGTACTGGATTTCCGGCTGACATGATGACCTGGGACGCGCCATCGGGAAGGATGGGTGGTGCGCCCGAACCTTTCGTCAACGGGCGGTCCGCCGACCACGCGTGTCCGCCCCGGGATACCGACGCCATCAGCATGTCCACCCCTGTACGAGGAGCAGATTTGACCGACCTGATCCACTCTTCCGCTCCAGCGAAATCCGCTGGCACCAACTCCGCCACCGCCGCGAGCGGCGATCCGAACGGATCGCACCTTCCGCAGCCCGGCGGACGGGTGCGGGTGATCCGCGAAGGGGTGGCGTCCTACCTACCGGACATCGACCCGGAGGAAACCAGCGAATGGCTCGAGTCGTTCGATGAGATGCTCGATCGAGAAGGCCCTGGTCGTGCGCGTTACCTCATGCTCCGCCTATTGGAGCGGGCCGGTGAACGTCGTGTCGCCATCCCATCCTTGACCTCTACCGACTACGTCAACACCATCCCCACGGAGAACGAGCCGTGGTTCCCCGGCGACGAAGAAGTGGAGCGGCGCTTCCGCGCCTGGATCCGCTGGAACGCCGCGATCATGGTGCATCGCGCCCAGCGCCCCGGCATCGGCGTCGGCGGGCATATCTCGACCTATGCGTCCTCGGCGGCGCTCTACGAGGTCGGCTTCAACCACTTCTTCCGCGGCAAGGATCACCCCGGCGGCGGCGATTCGATCTTCATCCAGGGTCACGCCTCCCCGGGCATCTACGCCCGCGCGTTCCTGGAGGGCAGGCTTTCGGCCGATCAGCTCGACGGGTTCCGGCAGGAGTACAGCCACGGTGGCCCCGGCCACGGGCTGCCGTCCTACCCGCATCCGCGGCTGCTGAGCAACTTCTGGGAGTTCCCGACGGTGTCGATGGGCCTCGGCCCGATGAACGCCATCTACCAGGCGCGGTTCAATCACTACCTGCACGATCGCGGCATCAAGGACACCTCCGACCAGCACGTGTGGGCGTTCCTCGGCGACGGCGAGATGGACGAGCCGGAGTCGCGCGGTCTCGCGCACGTGGCGGCCATGGAGGGCCTGGACAACCTCACCTTCGTGGTCAACTGCAATCTGCAGCGCCTCGACGGCCCGGTGCGCGGCAACGGCAAGATCATCCAGGAGCTGGAGTCGTTCTTCCGCGGCGCGGGCTGGAACGTCATCAAGGTGATCTGGGGTCGCGAGTGGGACGCGCTGCTCGGCGCCGACCGCGACGGCGCGCTGGTGAACCTGATGAACAGCACCCCCGACGGCGATTACCAGACCTACAAGGCCAACGACGGCGCCTACGTCCGTGACCACTTCTTCGGCCGCGACCCACGCACCAAGGCGCTGGTGCACGATCTGACGGACCAGGAGATCTGGAACCTCAAGCGTGGCGGCCACGACTACCGCAAGGTGTATGCCGCCTACGCGGCCGCCATGGCGCACAAGGGCCAGCCGACGGTGATCCTCGCCAAGACCATCAAGGGCTACACCCTCGGCAAACACTTCGAGGGCCGCAACGCCACGCACCAGATGAAGAAGCTCACCCTGCAGGACCTCAAAGACTTCCGTGACCTGCAGCGGATTCCGATCAGCGACGCCGAACTGGAGAAGGATCCGTACCTGCCCCCCTACTACCACCCGGGCATGGCGGCGCGTGAGGTCCAGTACATGCTCGACCGACGCACAGCGCTGGGCGGTTTCCTGCCCGAGCGTCGCACTGCGGCAAAGCCGCTGCAACTTCCCGGCGACGAGGCGTACCGCTCGGTGCGCAAGGGCTCGGGCAAGCAGAACGTGGCCACCACGATGGCGCTGGTGCGGCTGATGAAGGAGCTGCTGCGGGACAAGGAGATCGGCAAGCGGATCGTCCCGATCATCCCCGACGAAGCACGGACCTTCGGTATGGACTCGTGGTTCCCTTCGTTGAAGATCTACAACCGAAACGGGCAGTTGTACACGTCCGTCGACGCGGAATTGATGCTTGCCTACAAAGAGAGCACCATCGGGCAGATCCTGCACGAGGGCATCAACGAAGCGGGATCGACCGCGTCGTTCACCGCGGCGGGCACCTCGTACGCCACCCACGGCGAGCCGATGATCCCGCTGTACATCTTCTACTCGATGTTCGGCTTCCAGCGCACCGGCGACGGATTGTGGGCGGCCGCGGACCAGCTTGCCCGTGGGTTCGTGCTCGGAGCAACTGCAGGGCGAACCACGCTGACCGGTGAGGGCTTGCAGCACAACGACGGACACTCGCTGCTGCTCGCCTCGACCAACCCGGCCGTGGTGACCTACGACCCGGCGTTCGCGTTCGAGATCGCGCACATCGTGCGTGACGGCCTACGCCGGATGTACGGCGGCGGTACTCCCCCGCAGGGTGCGGTGGCGCTGCCCGGCACCCATCCGCACGGCAACGCGGGCGAGTTCGGCGGCGAGGACATCTTCTACTACATCACCCTGTACAACGAGCCGTACCAGCAGCCCGCCGAGCCGGAAGGCCTGGACATCCCCGGCCTGCTCAAAGGCATCTACCTGTACAAGCGTGGGGGAGAGGGCGCAGTGCGCGCCCAGATCCTGGTCTCCGGCGTCACCGTGCCGGACGGCCTGCGCGCGCAGGCGCTGCTGGCCGAGGAGTGGGGTGTGCAGGCGGACGTCTGGTCGGTGACTTCGTGGGGCGAGCTGCGCAAGGAGGCGCTGGACAAGGAGATCGCCGCGCTGCGTAGCCCGGGCACCGATCCGGGTGTCCCGTACGTCACCGAGGCGCTGTCCCGGGTCGAGGGCCCGTACGTTGCCGCGACCGACTGGATGCGCGCGGTGCCCGATCAGGTCCGCAAGTGGGTGCCCGGCGACTTCACCACGCTCGGCACGGACGGTTTCGGTTTCTCCGACACTCGCCCCGCCGCGCGTCGGGTGTTCAATGTCGACGCACAATCCATCGCGGTCGCCGCGCTGGCGGGTCTCGGCCGGACGGGCAAGATCGACCCCGCCAAGGCCGTCGAGGCCGCGGCGAAGTACCGGATCGATGATGTGGACGCCGCGCCGAAGCCCGCGGCAAGCGCCGAAGAAGAACTCGCGTAGCGGAACATTGGATGGTGGACCGTAAACCGCCGCGGCCGCGGCGGATCTCCGAAGGCTCGTCCGAGCACGAGGTGTATCTGCCGACCGGTGCGCTCTCCCCGAACCGGCAGACCCGCGACCCCCTTCCGGACACGCTGCTCAAACGCGTCAAGCAGTTCTCCGGCCGCCTCTCCACCGAGGCGGTGGGGTCGATGCAGGATCGGTTGCCGTTCTTCACCGATCTGGATGCCGCCCAGCGTGCCGGTGTGCAGATGCTGGTGCAGACCGCGGTGGTGAACTTCCTGGAATGGCTACAGGACCCGGACAGCGACATCCGGTTCAGCCTCGACGCCTTCCAGGTGATCCCGCAGGACCTGGCGCGGCGGCTCACCCTGCGCCAAACCGTGGACATGGTTCGCGTCGCCATGGAGTTCTTCGAGCAGTGGTTGCCCGCCCTCGCGCGCAACGACCGGCAGTTGGTCGCACTCACCGAGGCGGTGCTGCGCTACGGGCGGGAGCTCGGGTTCGCCGCCGCCTCGGTGTACGCCAGCGCCGCGGAGTCGCGCGGCGCGTGGGACACCCGGCTGGAGGCGCTCGTCGTCGATGCCGTGGTGCGCGGGGACACCGGCCCGGACATGCTTTCCCGGGCCGCGACGCTGAATTGGGACGCCACCGCACCGGCAACGGTGCTGGTGGGCACCCCGCCTGGCGAGCAGGGCGTCTCCTCGGTGGGAGCGGTGCACTCCATCGCGGCGCGGCATGGCCGCGCCGCGCTGGCCGTGGTCCAGGGCACCCGGTTGGTGATGGTCGTCTCCGGGCATCTGGGCGATTCCTCCTATGTCTCCCCGTTCCTCGCCGACCTGCTCGCCGAGGTGTTCTCCGACGGTCCCGTGGTGATCGGCCCGACCACCCGCACGTTGGGCGCTGCGCACGCCAGCGCGCTGGAAGCGCTGGCCGGCATGGAGGCCGTCGTGGGCTGGCGCGGGGCGCCGCGGCCGGTGCACGCGACGGAACTATTGCCCGAACGCGCCTTGTTGGGCGATCGAGCTGCGATCGACGCGTTGAACGAGTACCTTGTCCTACCGTTGGCTGCGGCGGGGTCGTCGCTGGCGGACACCCTCGATGCCTATCTGGATTGCGGTGGAGCGGTCGAGACGTGTGCGCGTCAGCTGTACGTCCATCCAAATACGGTTCGGTATCGCCTCAAGCGCATCGCCGAGATCACGGGTCGTGATCCGATGAATGCGCGGGATGCGTATGTGTTGCAGATCGCCGCCACAGTAGGTCGTTTGACACGAACCCGTAACGAATCGTCAACATCAACCCCAGAGGTCACTCATGCCGCACTGGGCCCCGAGGGCTTGTAACGGGTTCGTGGAATCGCTCGATCGGGACCAGCCACGTGGACATTTGTGGGACTCCCACAAAACCTGCTCAAAACCTTCAGTGGCGTCGACATCTCGTGCGGCCTGCCTCACAGTGTTTTCTTAGAGACGTGATCGCGTTGTTCGCCCCAGGACAGGGCTCCCAGACACCCGGCATGCTCGCGCCATGGCTCGACCTTCCAGGCGCGAATGATCGCTTGACCCTGTGGTCGAAGGCTTCCGGCCTCGACCTGGTCCGTCTCGGCACCACCGCGACGGCCGAAGAGATCACCGACACTGCTGTTACCCAGCCGTTGGTGGTCGCCGCCGCACTTCTCGCGTTCTCCGAAATCGCGCAGGATTCCCTGCCGACCACTACCATCATCGCCGGACACTCGGTCGGTGAGCTCGCCGCCGCCGCTGTCGCCGGCGTCATCTCTGCGGACGACGCGGTCAAGTTGGCCGCTATCCGTGGAGCGGAAATGGCCAAGGCGTGCGCGCTGGAGCCGACCGGCATGTCCGCGGTGCTCGGCGGCGATGAGGCCGCCGTGCTCGAACGGCTCCTCGACCTCGACCTCGTCCCGGCCAACCGCAACGCGGTGGGCCAGATCGTGGCCGCCGGTCGGCTGGACGCCCTCGCGGAGCTCGCCGCGAACCCACCGGAGAAAGCCAGGGTTCGCACGTTGCCTGTCGCGGGAGCGTTCCACACCGCCTTTATGGCCCCGGCGCAGGATGCTGTGACGGAAGCCATAACGACGATCACGCCGGACGAGCCGACCAGGACCCTGCTCTCGAACTTCGACGGCAAGCCGGTCGCGTCCGGACAGGATGCGATAGACAAGCTTGCCGCGCAGGTCACCCGGCCCGTTCGATGGGATCTGTGCATGGAGACCGTCCGGCAGGCCGGGGTATCGGCGGTGGCGGAGCTGCCGCCGGCGGGCGCCCTTGTCGGTATCGCGAAACGGGAGCTGAAGGGCACGCCGACGCTTGCTCTGAAGACCCCGCAAGACCTCCCCGCGTTGTCTGAGCTGACCACATCCGGCTAGCTTTCCTCCGCGACCGTGCATCCATATGCAAGGTTGTGACCGAGTGGGCGGTAACTATCGCCCTACTCGATCCGAAAAACCAAGTAAAGCCCTGCAAAGTAACAAGAAGGGAGCCACGAAGTGGCCGCTCTGACCCAGGAACAAATCGTCGAGGAGCTCGGCAAGATCATCGAGGAGGTGACGGGTATCGAGCCGTCCGAGGTGACGATCGAGAAATCCTTCGTCGATGACCTGGACATCGACTCGCTGTCCATGGTCGAGATTGCGGTTCAGACCGAGGACAAGTACGGCGTGAAGATCCCCGACGAGGATCTGGCCAGCCTGAAGACGGTCGGCGACGCGGTCGCCTACATCCAGAAGCTCGAGGCCGAGAACTCCGACGCGGCCGCTGAGCTCAAGGCCAAGTTCGACAACGCCGAGTAGGGCCGAAACTGTGACCACTCCTTCCACCTTGAACGGGAACTTCCCCAACGTCGTCGTAACTAGCCTGGCGGCGACCACGTCGATCGCGGGTGACGTCGATGCGACGTGGAAGGGACTCCTCAACGGCGAGAGCGGCATCGACGTTCTCGAGGATTCCTTCATCGAGGAATACGACCTTCCGGTCCGCATCGGCGGCCACCTGAAGGTCCGGCCGGACACCCTGCTGACTCGTGTCGAGTGCCGGCGCATGGCGTACGTCGAGCAGCTCGCGACCGTGCTCGGTCGCGAGGTGTGGCGGAACGCGGGCAGCCCGGAAGTCGACTCGGAGCGGCTGGGTGTGGCCATCGGCACCGGGTTGGGTGGCGGCGACGCTCTCATCGACTCGGTTGACAAGCTGAAGAACGGTGGTTATCGAAAGATTTCGCCGTTGGCTGTGCAGATGGTCATGCCGAACGGCCCGTCGGCCGTTGTCGGTCTCGAACTGAAGGCCAGGGCAGGAGTGGTCACTCCGGTCTCGGCATGCTCGTCCGGCTCCGAGGCGATCGCCAATGCGTGGCGGATGATCGTCATGGGTGACGCGGACATCGTCGTCACAGGTGGCGTCGAAGGCTTCATCGACGCGGTGCCGATCGCGGCGTTCACCATGATGCGCGCCATGAGCACCCGCAACGACGACCCGAAGGGTGCCTCGCGCCCGTTCGACAAGGACCGTGACGGCTTCGTCTTCGGTGAGGCCGGTGCCCTCATGGTCATCGAGACCGAGGAGCACGCCAAGGCCCGCGGTGCCACGATTCACGCGCGCCTGCTCGGCGCCGGCATCACCTCCGACGGCTTCCACCTGGTCGCGCCCGACCCCACGGGCGATGGCGCGGCGCGGGCGATGACCAGGGCGATGCAGACCGCTGGGCTGACGAAGAAGGACATCACCCACATCAACGCGCACGCGACCGCGACGCCGATCGGCGACACCGCCGAGGCGAACGCGATCAGCAAGGCCGTCGGCAGCCACGCCTCGGTCTACGCACCCAAGTCGGCCCTGGGCCACTCGATCGGCGCCGTCGGCGCTCTCGAGTCGGTACTGACCGTGCTCAGCATCCGGGACGGCATTGTCCCGCCGACGCTGAACCTGGAAAGCCAGGACCCCGAGATCGACCTCGATGTGGTGAAGGGCGAGGCCCGGCGCCAGGAGATCGAGTACGCGATCAACAACTCCTTCGGATTCGGTGGGCACAATGTGGCGCTCGCCTTCGGTCGGGCATAGCCGCGCGATCGACTGCACAAGGATCACGGCGGGGTCGGCCAACTGGATTTGGCACGACCCCGCCGTGATTCGACATACGCAGCCGCAGTAGCGGCGAACTCAGTGAGGTGAGGAGAAAGCGCGATGACAATCATCGCTCCCGCGTTTCCCGAGGAGGCAACAGCCGATCCGCGCGATCCGGTGGGTCGACTCCACCGTTTCTTCGATCCCGGCACCATTCTTCCGCTACACCCGCGTGACAAGTCCGGCGTGCTCGCTGCTATCGGCGAGGTGGACGGCGTGCGCACCGTGGCCTACTGTTCCGACGCCACCGTCATGGGCGGCGCGATGGGGGTGGCGGGCTGCAAGCACATCGTCGACGCCATCGACACCGCCATCCAATCCGGCATCCCGGTGGTCGGGCTGTGGCACTCCGGTGGCGCTCGCCTTGCCGAGGGTGTCGAGGCCCTGCACGCGGTAGGCCTGGTCTTCGAGGCCATGGTCCGCGCCTCTGGCCTGGTTCCGCAGATTTCCGTGGTGCTCGGCTTCGCCGCTGGTGGCGCCGCCTACGGTCCCGCACTGACCGACATCGTGATCATGGCGCCGGAAGGCCGCATCTTCGTGACCGGTCCGGACGTGGTGCGCAGCGTGACCGGCGAGCAGGTCGACATGGCCACCCTCGGCGGGCCGGAGACGCACGGCAAGAAGTCCGGTGTCACCCACATCGTCGCCGACGACGAGGCCGACGCGATGCATCGGGCGCGCCGTCTGGTGTCCATGTTCGCCGAGCAGGGCGAGTTCGACCTGACCGCGGCCGAGCACGGCGACATCGACCTTAAGGCGATGCTGCCGGAGTCGGCCAAGCGCGCCTACGACGTGAAGCCGATCGTTCACGAACTGCTCGACAACGTCGACGGTGAGTCGACGTTCGAGGAGCTGCAGGGCCGCTACGCGCGCAGCATCGTCACCGGCATCGGCCGCCTCGGCGGTCGCACCGTCGGTGTGCTGGCCAACAACCCGATCCGGCTGGGTGGTTGCCTGAACTCCGAAAGCGCCGAGAAGGCCGCGCGTTTCGTGCGGCTGTGTGACGCCTTCGGCATTCCGCTGGTCGTCGTCACCGACGTACCGGGCTACCTGCCCGGCGTCGGCCAGGAGTGGGAAGGTGTCGTGCGCCGCGGTGCGAAGCTGCTGCACGCGTTCGCCGAGGCGCGCGTTCCGCGGGTCACGCTGGTCACCCGAAAGATCTATGGCGGCGCCTACATCGCGATGAACGCCCGCTCGCTGGGTGCGACCGCGGTCTACGCGTGGCCGGGCTCCGAGGTGGCCGTGATGGGCGCCAAGGCCGCGGTCGGCATCCTGCACAAGAAGGCCCTCGCGGCCGCGCCGGAGGAAGAGCGCGAAGCGCTGCACGAGCGGCTGACCGCAGAGCACGAGCGCATCGCGGGTGGCGTCGAGCGTGCCGTCGCGATCGGTGTTGTGGACGAGGTCATCGACCCGGCCAAGACGCGCAGCGTCATCGCCGCAGCCTTGGCGGCAGCGCCGTCCCGTGCGAGCAACCACAAGAACATCCCGCTCTGACCCACCGCACACCACAGTGGGCCCCGGTCATCCGGGGCCCACTGTGCGTTTCCTACCGGACTCCGCACGGCGGCTCGGTTCCTCGCAGATGCCGTCGCATGCGTGAGACGTAAGCGGTTGCGTGAAGTCGGGATATATCGATGGGGTAGCGAAGACGCAACACGGGGGACACCGGGACGATACGGGGGATTCGTAGGGTTCGTCGCGTGGCTGTGATGATTGAATCCTCGGGGGAAGTGGGCGACGAGGTGGGGTCGCGGACGCCGTGGTATCGGTCGCTGTTCGTGCAGTTGCTGGTCGCCATCGTGGCGGGCATCGTGCTCGGGGCGATCTGGCCGGATTTCGGCGCTGATCTCAAACCGCTGGCCGACGGATTCATCAAGCTGATCAAGATGGTGATCGCGCCGATCATCTTCTGCACGGTGGTACTCGGCATCGCCCACGTCGGCGACATGAAATCGGTGGGGCGGATCGGCGTGAAGGCGCTGATCTACTTCGAGGTCGTCACCACCTTCGCGCTGCTGTTCGGATTGCTGGTCGGCAACCTGGTCAAGCCGGGCGCCGGGTTCGATATCGACCCGCAGACCCTGGCCACCGGTGCGGACAAGATCGCGCAGAAGACCGGCAGCGGCGAGCTGCCACATACCGTCGAGTTCCTGCTGAACATCATTCCGGCGTCGGTGGTCTCCGCGTTCGCGGAAAACGCGCTGCTGCAGGTGCTGTTCTTCGCGGTGCTGTTCGGGCTGGCCCTCGCCAAGTTCGGTGAGCACGGCCCGCCGGTGATTCTGGAGGCCGTCGACCACATCGGGCGGATCTTCTTCACCATCATCGGATGGATCATGCGGTTGGCGCCGCTGGGCGCGTTCGGCGCGATGGCCTACATCGTCGGCCAATACGGCCTGTCCTCGCTCGGCAGCTACGGCAAGCTCATCGCCTGCTGCTACGGCGCGGCGATGCTGTTCCTGCTCGTCCTCGCGGTGGTGGCGCGGGTGTTCGCCGGGGTGAATCTGTGGAAGTTCGTGCGGTACATCAAGGACGAGTTGTTTCTGGCGCTCGGCACCGCCTCCACCGAAGTGGTTCTGCCGCGGATCATGATCAAGCTGACCGAAGCGGGGTGCTCCCGAGCGACGACCGGCCTGGTGATCCCGACCGGGTACTCATTCAACCTCGACGGTGCGACGCTGTACCTGTCTATCTGCGTGCTGTTCCTGGCGCAGGCGCTCGGCGTCGACCTGAGCCTGGGGGAGCAGATCACCGCGGTCGGGGTGTTGATGCTGACCTCGAAGGGGATGGCGGGTGTGCCCGGTTCGTCGTTCCTGGCGCTGTCGGCCACGATCAGCGCCATCGGGCACGGCTCCATCCCGGTGGCGGCGGTGGCGCTGCTGCTCGGCGCAGATCGCATCATGGACTCGATGCGGGTCACGGTGAATCTGCTCGGCAACTGTGTCGCCACCGTCGTGGTCGCGGCATGGGAAGGTCAGCTGGACCTTGCGCGGATGCGCGCAGTGCTCGACGGCGAGGCGGTGGCGCCGCGGCCGGAGGAGGATCCGATGGTGGCCTACACCCGGGATCAGCCTGCGGGATCGTGAGATTTCCCAGGCACAGGGACGGGGGGACCTATCGGTAGCATCGTCGGGTGCGCTACGAAGAACTGGCCGATGCGCCGTGCTCGATCACGCGCCCGCTCGTGGTCTTCGGTGACCGGTGGACTCTGCTGGTCCTCAACAATTGCTTCTCGGGTGTCCGCCGGTTCAATGCTTTCCACAGCGCACTCGGTATTTCCCGCAATCGACTGCAAGACCGCCTGGACCGGCTGATCGAACATGACATCCTGGTCAAGCGGAAGGCCGCCCTCGGTGCGCACGAGGAGTACCGGCTCACCCCCAAGGGCCACGACCTCTACCCGATTCTTCTGGCAATCCGGGACTGGGACGACGCCCACATGGCGCCCGACGGCGCTCCGGTGCGCTACCGTCACCGCGACTGCGTCGGGGAGGCGCACGTGCGGCTCGAATGTGACTCGTGCGGAAGAGAACTCACCGCCGGAGAGGTGGCGCCGGAGCCGGGCCCCGGCCTGCCCGACTCCTCCGGCGTAGCGGCGTCAGCGGAAACAGGACGCTAGATCACCTTGGGCGCCGCGGCGTAAGACCCGACGCCGGCATCGAATGTCTCGATCCGGACCAGCGCGACGAGCCGCTGCCGGTCGGCGAACGGGTTGTTCGCATTGTCGCGATCGCAGCGCCTGGACGAGGCAGAATCCGGGTATGGCTTCCGAGGCGCGGGACCGAAAGCGGCACGGTAGGCACTACACGCCGCCCGCGCTGGCGCGGTTCCTGGCGGGCAGGCTGCTGCGGCACGCCGTGCCGTCGGCATCCGGGCTCCTGCGCGTGCTCGATCCGGCCTGCGGTGACGGCGAACTGCTGTTCGCGGTGCACACGGAGGTCGCGGCGCGATTTCCCGGCGCGCGGCTGGCCCTGACCGGTTACGACCTCGACGGCGACGCGCTCGCGGTGGCGCGCGAACGGGCCGGTGCGGCAGGGATTGTCGTGGACTGGCAGGTGGCCGACTTTATCGCGGTCGAGGCGGAGCTCGCGGACGGTTCGTTCGACGCGGTGATCACCAATCCCCCGTACGTGCGGACCCAGCAGCTGGGCGGATCGACGGCCCAGCTGCTGAGCAAGCGTTTCGGGTTGTGTGGACGGATCGATCTGACGCATCCGTTCGTCGCGACGCTGCCACGGCTGCTGCCTACCGGGGGCATGCTCGGCCTGTTGTGCGCCAATAGATTCCTGACCACTAAGGCGGGTGCGAACATCCGGCGGCTGCTGCTGAGTGAGCTGACGCCGGTCGAACTGTACGACCTGGGCGATACCAAGCTCTTCGCGGCGGCTGTGCTGCCCGCGATCACCATCGCGCGTCGCGACAGCTGCCGTGGCAACTGCCGCTACGTTTCCGCGTACCAGGTGAGTTCCGGCGAAATACCAGGTGAAAAGGATCTTTTCGATGCGCTGACAGCGGATCATCGCTCGCTCGTCCAGCACAACGGGCGCACCTTCGCCGTCGAGGTCGGCAGGTTGGTGACCGGGCGGCATCCGCAGGACAGGTCGACGCCGCGTTTCGCATCGGAGCAGAAGACCGTGCCACGTGGCACGCGCGAACCCGACGCCGCGTGGCGGATGTCGCACGACGCGGTCGACATCTGGCTGGCGAAGGTAGGCGCCGCCACCTGGCGCAGCTTCGGTGATGTCGCGCGCATCCGAGTCGGCATCAAGACCACCGCGGACAGCGTTTTCATCTCCGACCGCTGGACCGAAGCCGACCCGTGCCCCGAGCCCGAACTCCTGCTCGCCCTGATCACCCACCACGATCTCGGCCCGTGGCTGGCCACCCGCCACCGCGACATCCGCGTGCTGTACCCCTACGACCTGGCACGTTCACACCGCACCCCCGTCGATCTCGCCGACTTTCCGGACGCCGCGGCGTATCTGCTGGCCAACAAGGAGACGCTCGCCGCTCGCCGCTATGTCACCGCGAGCGGGCGGGCGTGGTTCGAGATCTGGGTTCCGCAGCGCCCGCACCTGTGGCGCGAGCCGAAGCTCGTCTTCCCGGACATCAGCGATCGTCCTCGTTTCGCGCTGGACCGCTCGGGCGCGGTGGTCAACGGCGACTGCTACTGGATCTCGCTGCCCGACCTGGCCGGCGCAGGCCCCGCCGCGGAGAAGCTGGCGTATCTGCTGATGGGCGTAGCCAATTCGGCGCTCGGGCTACGGTTCTACGACGCGGTCTGCGGCAACCGTCTGTACTCCGGCAGGCGGCGCTGGATCACCCAGTACGTGTCGCGGCTTCCGCTACCCGACCCGGCCACGGCCCGGTCCACGGGCGTCGTCGATCTGGTCCGCGAGTTGGTCGAAGGCCGTTCGCCCGACGCCGCGGCCCAGGCCGAGCTGGACGAGCGCGTGGCGGCGGCGTTCGGACTCCGGCTAGGCGCTGACCCCGACCCCGACCATCGGCAGCAGGGTGCGGCGGGCGAACTCGCGGGCGGCATCCTGGTCGGTCACCGGGATGAGGCCGTCGGGCGTGAGCGCGAGGGAGAGCGCCAGCCGGGCCATGATCTCGGCGACCAGGTCGGCGTCGAAGTCGTGCGTGCTGCCGGCATCCCGTAGTTCGCGCAGCTTCTCGGCCAGATAGCCGCGGCCGACGGAGAGGATCGGTCCCGCGTCGGTGGTGAGCCGGGGCAGGATCAGGTCGGGCTCGGTCCGCAGCAGTCGGCGCAGCAACTCATTGCCCGCGATGGCGCCGATAAAGGCGACGAAGATCTCCACAAGCTGATCATCGGTGCCGGAAACGGCCTGCACCTGCCGGTCGATAGCGGCGACGAAGCGCTGCGCTTCCCGCACGCTCACCGCCTCGACGAGGTCGTTCTTCGACTCGTAGCGCCGGTACAGTGTGGCCGGGCTGATGCCCGCGCGGCGCGCGATCTCGCCCATGCTGGTCCGTTTGATGCCGAAGTCCAGGAACGCCGAGAGTGCGCTTTCCAGCAGCTTCTCGCCGTCGGCGACTGGCTTGTCCAGGATGCGCTGGAGTATGGGCGGAACGGTGGGCATCGGATCTCCAGTGGTCTCGGCGCGGACGCCAGGCGGGTCGGCCGCGCGGAGCGGCACAGCGACGGAGCGGACGGGGACGTTCATTATTCCACCGGGATACCGTCGTGTGGTCGGGCATGCCCGACGGGAACCGAGCGTCAGGCGATCTTGACCATCCGACGCGACGACAATGCCCTGCGCGCGGGACTTTTCACCTGCCGTTCATCGTCGAGACCGCGGCGTCCGCGCCTGGATGGTGGCTGACAAATGGGTGCGGATGCGGCCGCGCTGATGGCGCTGGATCAGCACGCCGCGGCCGGTCTTGTCCCAATCACCGTGGCAACGTGACACGCGGCGACCATGGTGTTCGAGTCACTGGCGGGGTAGATTCAACTCGGCCATTTCCTGCTCGATCGCGTTCGCGGCGAAATCGACACCGGTGGAACGTAATTCATGAACCCGACGCTGGAGTGCCTCGACTCCGCCTGGTTGGGCCGCGATGTCGGCCACGCTGATCCGCCCCTTGGGCCGGTGTACACCCGACTGCACGTACGACACCGTGATACCTCCTGCCTGCACGCTCGCTCAGCGACCCGGGTTGGTTCACCACTGCGCTACGAGCCGCACGACAACCGTTCCGGCAGGAGACCCCGGGTCACCGGGCACGCTGGCTGAATGTTATCAGCGCTTCTGGTGATGCCTTCGATAAATGTGGCCTGTATCACACCTCATTTGCCGTGCGGTGACGGGCTGTGTTGTGTACATAGGCGGTCGCATTCAGGCGAATGCGACCTTGCTCTGACTCGCCCAGTTCGCGGCGGACCTTGCCGGGCACACTTACAGTCCCCCTGCTGCTGACGCGCACCGATCCGAAAGCGCCGAAGCGGCCGTGAATTGGACAGCGGCAACGGACGTCTGGGGCGGTGAGCAGCGCGGCCTGGTGCGCCTTCACTCACTGCTTCGCGAGGGTGCCGGTTCCGAGGGGATACCATGCCGCTCGGTAGGTGCCGTCGCTTTCTGGCGAGCTGATGGAGACGTTGCTGTCCCGGGCGATGGGCAGAACCATTCTGCGGCCGGTGAACTGGGTGGGGTCGTTGTAGGGGTCCGCTGTGCTGGTGTTGATCGCATAATCGACTTCTTGTTCACCGGGGCCTGTCACCTTGACCACGATGCCGGAATGCTCGCCCCGGACGGTGCACAGCAGGAGCCCGTCGGTGGTCGCGGTGTGGTTTCCGGTAGTGGTGATGAGATGGGGATCCGTCAGAATGCTGGCGGTGTAATCGATGGAGAGGTTGTCGAGGTCGACATCGGTTGGTTGGACGGTGACCAGTGTGGTCAGTGTATGGGTGCGTTTTTGCTGGTGGGTTTTGTCCCACAAGGTGAGGGTGAGTATGAAGAGGGTGGTGTGGGAAAGGGTGAGGGAATGGCTTTCGCCGGGGCCCGTGTACGCGCCTGCGCCGTCGTCGTTGAGGTCGGTGATGTCCATGGGGCCGGCGAGTTGGTCGTAGTCGATGGTGAGGGTGTAGTACGGCTTGCCTGGGGTTGCACCCTTGTCGAATCCGATCGGATCGCACGACCAGCTGAGCTGGAGGTGCTCGCCCTGCCGGACGAGGACCTTGTCCGGCGGGTCGGCGCGGAAACTGTCGAATACGGTTCCCGCGGGGCATTTTGCGAGCGGGATGTTCTGAGACGGCCGTGCGTCACCGATGTGTTCCGTGACCGTGATGATGGTTGTCGTGAGGTCATCGGATCGGAGTTTGTCGCTGACCTTGACCGTGACCTTGACGTTCAGGGAGTCACCGGGGCCGAGTACAGGGTGGCGGCTGTTGTGTGGCGTGAGGGAGAGGTAGTGAACGTTTTTATTTTTGTCGAATGCGTGCTTGAAATCCCAGCTACCGGGATGTGACGGTGTGATTATGGAGTCCTGGACGGCCTGGTCGGTACAAAGATTCTCGGGAGTATCGCCGGGATTGAGGTCGATGGCGATTTCCTGACAGGTGATGTCGCTGTTCGTCTCGTTCTTGAACGAGAAATAGAGGGTGACGTTCTTACCGGCATTGGGTGTTTCCGGATCGGTGCTGAAGTTTTCGAGAACGATGGGGAGGGGACCGCCGTCGCCGTTGCTCATCGTGTGCTCCTCCGGGTGCTATTGCGCGAGGTCTTCGGGACCGAGAGGGTGCCAGCTGAGCTTGTGTTGCAGGTCCGCGTCTCCGGTTGTGGCGAATGTGACCTTGCTGGCTTTGCGGATGGGAAGTGTGAAGTTCTGATTGTCCCGGCCGTGGAGGTCCTCGGCGGAGTCCGAAGTGATCGTGAAGCCTTCCGGCGGGACGGGGCCGCAGGCGCCAGGCGGAGTGATCTCGACACGGAGTGTGCCGCCGGCGACGGAGCCGAAGAGGAATCCGTCTGTCGGTGCGGTGTAGTCGGTGCCATGCTCGAGAGGCGTCTGACCGGTGTGGAGCATACGGCTCGATCCGGTGACGCGGAGGTGGCCGGCTCGGAGGTCGCCACCCAGGATCACACTGGCGGTGGTCAGGTCCATGGAGGCAGGGGTATCGCCGTCGGGCTGATAGGTGGCTCGGAGGTGGTAGCCGACACCGATGCCGTTGAGAGGCTCGGTGGGGACGGTGAAGTAAGCGAGCTTCTCGTTTCCGGGATCGGTGGTGCGATAGGCGCGGATCTGGTCGTTGTCCAGGCGAACCGTCCGGGTGTCGGGTCCGCTGGAAACGTTGTAGGTGAGGGTATAGCCGAATGGCGAACCCTCACTGTTCTCGGGTCCGTGCCAATGCAGGTCGGTGATGTCACCGGCATGGACGGTGAGGTTTGCGGGATAGAAGTCTTCGACGGGCCGGTCTTCCGGCCACTGGGCACCGGCAGCTTCGTCGGCATGGGCGGCGGTGGGGGCGCGCAGCGGCGCTTCGACGCTGTCTGCCAGGTTGTCGGTGAGGTTTCCGGTGCCGACAGGGTGCCAGGTCAGGCTGTATGCCTGCGGGTCGGGAAGCCCGAATGCGAGGGTGCTGTGCTTGCCGATCGGAATGGTGAGGTTGCAGTTGTATGCGCCCCGCGAGTCGGTGTCGGCGACGAGGAGATGCCAGGTGGAGGGCATACCGGCCCGCCCGCCTGTCCTGGGGTTCGCAGGGGTGACCTGAATCCAGAGTCTGTCGTCGGTGACCGAACCACACAGGAATCCGTCGGTGAGCGCGAGGTATTGCGTGTTGTTGGCAAAGCCTTCCTGGGTCTCGGTGAGGATGTGGGTGGTTCCGGTGAGGCTGTTGATGCTGCCGGCTTCGAGATCACCGCGATGGACGAATGTCGCGGTGGTCAGGTCCTGGGTTTCTTCGACTCCTTGCTGTTTGCAGACGGCCTGGAGGTGGTAGCCCACGGCGATGCCGTCCAGGGGCTCGGTCGGGTAGGCGAAATCGAGGAGTTTGCCAGGGTCGCCGGGGTTCGGGAGTGCGTATTCGAGTGGGCTGTCGGGGTCGTCGGGGTCTTGTCTCTGGAACAGGTCCGTGTCGTTCACCGTGACCTGCCGGGCGTCTTCACCACCAGTGTTGTAGTACAGGGAGTAGTGGACAACCGGGTTGTTCGTGCAGGTCCAATGCAGGGTGGTGGTTTCGCCTCGGATTATCGGGGTGTCGTCGGCGTAGAAATTCTCGAAGGTTCCGTCGTCGCCGGTCGGCCAGAACTGCACCGGCGGCCCCGTGGGAGCCTGGCCGGCGGGGTGGGGTTCGTTGCGGCTGGTCACTAGGGCTGCTCCTGGTGCGGACGAGTCGCCGCATCGATGGGAACCTGCGAGGAGTTCGTCGTCTCCGGCATGTCTTGCGTCGGGGACGCAATCTGGTCGAGGGTGGTGGCCAGGGTCAGATAGCCGGTGCGGGCGACGGAATTGGGCTGGTCGAGGTGAGCGACGACGTCGGGAGAGGTGATGGGGTAGTGGTCCCACGGCACGGCGGTCTGCGCCGCCTGGCTCAGAGCCGTGCGACCGGTGCCGTCCGAGCGCGGTTCGGACCAGTCCCAGATGCCGGTCCACGCGTCGGGGCGGGGCATGACCATGCCTGTCACCTGGGTGACCTCCCCGGTGTTCGGATCGGGTTGGCTGGTCGGGGCGGGCCGGGTGCCGGCCAGGATCGGGCCGACCCGGCAGGCGATCTGCAATCGTGACAGAGGTGTGCGGAAAGCTTCGTCGGGCAGGCGGACGCTGACCGCGGGCAAGATGTCGGTCACTGCGTTGATCTCTGCCCACGGGTGGGCCAGCATCGTCACGTAGGCGACGACCGGTGTGACTGGGTCGTCACCGTGAGCATGCGGATTTTCCGGCATGAGTGCGAGGTTGACCGGCAACGCGAGGTCCTGAGCGGTGATCTTGCGGGCGTAGCCGCTGTCCCCGCCGTCGGCGGTGCGGAAGACGCTGTAATCGGTGTTCTCACCCTGCAGGACAGGTCCGTCGGGGCCGTCGGTCTTGTGGGTGAAGTAGCCGATCAGGCCGTCGGTGGTCACGATGACGCCGTCGTCGTTCTCTTGCTGGCCGCCCAGCCGGATGTTCCACCTCCACTGCTTTTTCAGGTAGTCGGGCGTGGGGAAGTCCAGCACCGGGTACGGCGCGGAGTCGCTGCCCCAGCTGGGATCGGTGATGGGCAGCGTAAAGCTCTCCAGAGTCAGCCGGGCCCGCAGCAGCGCGACGGGCATCCCGATCAGCGGCGCCACCATCGTGCCGTCGTTGCCGGGAGGCGGGGCGGTGGCGGCCGAGTCGTCAATGCGCCGCATGAGGGCGTCGAAAGCCTCGGTGCCGCCGTTACGCAGGCCGGTGAGGAAGCCGAAAAGCTCGGGGCATGTGCGGGCGAAGTCGCCGTTCGGGTCGGTCGGGTCGTCGTGGTGGGGGTAGTAGGGGAGGGTGGCCCAATCGATGGCCGCCCCTTCGGTGTGCCCGTCGGTGCCGATCCCCTTGCGGGCTTCCATGATGCCGCGCCCGCACTCGTCATGAACGAGCAGGGACTGGGAGAGGTGATTCAGGAGCAGCCACCCGAGCGCCGGAGTCGGGGCCGGTTCGCTCGAGGTGGCCACGACCGGCGGGTCGTTGATGACCGCCCCGGGGACGGCGGCGGAAGTGTTGGCAGGGACCAAGTCGAATCGCAGCCGAGTCGGTCCGGTGATGCGTGGTGCCAGTTGCACGTAGCAGCCGGGGTTCGTCCACTTCTCACCCACCGTGATCGGTTCGTTGTTCTCGGTGCTGGGCTCGAGGGTGTCGGCGATCCACGGCAGGCGCTGTGCGGGGCTGAGTTCGCCGCCGATGCCAGCATCGATGTAGGTGAAGTTGCGTCCCATGGAGTCCACGACACCGGCGAAGGTGACAACGAACTGTCCTGCGCAGGCAGGGAAAAACCGGATTTTCGCGGTCGGGGCCATCACGTCGGGGTCGGGCGAGGGGAAGCCGCTGTCGGGGTAGTCGTAGCCGGCAAGCACGTCACACAGGTGGCTCTCGCTCGGGTCGTTCTCGTTCGGCTTGACCCCCATGCCCGGCATGCGCTGATCCAGGTTCCGGTGAAAACCGTCCAGCATCTGCGAGATCTCTCCGACGCCGAGCCGACCGGCCAGATCCTCGAGCGCTTCGAGGGGCGCATCGGTGTAGCGGCGCAGGTGTCGTTCGACAGCGCCGTTCACCAGGTGCCGCGGCAGGTCGGTCAGAGCGGAACGACCGACGAACTTCCATGCGGGTATCGGCTGCGGGGCACCGGTTTTCGTCAGCCGGTAACGGCCGCTGCCGGCGTCGAAGACCCAGTGGTAGCCGTCGTTGGCGTCGGCCGGGATGGGGTAGTAGTCCATCTCCCACAGCAGGTAGACCGGCGACCACGGCTGGTCCCACATGCCGGTGAAGTATCCCGGGCCCGTCGCCTGCCCTGCGGCATCGTGGAAGGCCTCGGAGACGCCGTGAACCAGGGTTTCGATGTCTTTGACCAGGTCGTTGTCCTCGGCGGTGCCGCGAGCTGCGGCCCGGGACAGCAGCGTGAACTCACGGAACAGGCCGGTAAAGCACGCCCGCACGTGGCCCGGAAGTTTGGCGCTCCAGTCGGGCAGCGGCGGCGGTTCCGGGGGCGGCTGCATATCGTTGTCGATGAGCATGGCGGCCACCAATTGATCGTCGGAACGACACGGCAGCGCCTCTGGATACTGCTCCTCCTCGGCATTCACCCCGCCGAGCACGACGACCGGATCATAGGGTGCGTAGAAAGGGGGGAGCGGGACAGCTTTCAGCGCGCGGTGGATCCCATCAGGATTCTGGCACGTCGGATCCAGACCCTGAGCCCTGGCGTACCGGGTGATGCTCGCCTCGAATTCCTCCGCCGTCGCCCCGTACGGGATCCCGTCCGCCTCGGCGAGCAGGCCCTTCATCTCATCCTGAACTCGCCGCAGTCCGGACGCGAGCTTGTCGATCGCCGTACCCGGGTCGAAGTCCGCCGGTCGTCCGGCACCTCCGTCCTCGGGCGGCATCTTGCCCAGCCGCCACAGGTCGTACAACCTGTTCTGCAATCCGATTTCGTTGCGCGCGAGCAGGTTGTATCGGTATTGCTTTTCATTGAGTTCGGCCAGCCATTCCCGCTCCTTGTTCAGTTCGTCCTCCGTCACGGAGGTCCGAGATCCCGGCGCGTCGGTGATAGTCCAGGCGTGGCCGATGTCGTGCGGGATGAACCACGAGCTGTGCACACGGTCGTCGAACTTTTGCGGCGCGGTGTCGAGTGTTTCGAGGCCGTCGGTGAGAAAGGCATGCAGGAGTCGGCCGACAGCGACATCGTCACTTTCACTGTGCAGGTCGGCAGTTTGGGCCTCGGCGGTGTTGTGGCCCACCGCGAGGTGGGCTTGGCTCGCGCTGTCGGGCAGATTCCCCTGGGGGTAGTCACGGTTTGTTCTGTCCCACGGCAGCCGTAACGCCGTCCCGGCGTATACCGAGACCCTGTCCGTCTCGATGCGACCGGGTGCCCAGCCCAACGCGTCGAGTAGCGAGGTCAGATCCGGCGCCCCGAGCGCCGAACGCTGCTTCCGGCGTGCGGCGAGGATGTCCTCGGCCGGGTCCGAATACCAGCCCACCACAAGATAATCCAGTGTCGCTCGATCGACGCCGTCGAGATTGTCGTAGAACGAGAAGACGCCGCGGTGATACGGCAGGAAACCGCAGAAGTCCGGAAGTCCCGGACCGATCGCGGTGAGAAAAAGATCGGTTGTCTTCTTCTCCTCCCAGGCGTTGATCTCGAACGCCCGCCCGATCGCTCCCTCCTTGAGATCTCCCCGGGTGTAGTACTGGTCCGTCCTCGGCACCGTGAATGGATAGGGAGAACGGTTCCCCTGCCACGGGTAATTCTGCCAAGCGTCGCGGCCCGGACTGTTCGAGTCCTCGACGGTGTCCGGATCGACGAGACTGTCGCTTTCCGCTACCCAGGCCTCGAAGGAGGGGGATGCGCCCGCAGGCCGGCTGGAGCGCACGACGAGCCACCGGTTGGGAACCAGCGGAAACTCGTTCCCCTCGGCCTGGTGGGCACGTAGCGCGTGCGGTAGCGACCAGTGCACATGTGCGCCTACCTCGGGCTGGTCATCCAGATGAGGGTCGGGATACGGCTCGGGAGGAACCGCCAGATTCGTGGGATCGGTGAAGTCGAGGGTCCAATGTCCGTAGCCTTCTTCGCGTTCACTCGCCACTGTGTTGACGAGGTAGGTTTTGATCTGCACGGGAACGATCAACGGGTGGGTCATCGTAAGCTCCCCAGTACTCGAGGGCGGTGGGCCGCTACGGCTGCTTGAATGTCTGTCGGGTTGGGGACTGAATCAACTGCACCGCGAACCCGGCCGGTGTCAATTCACCGTCCGGCAGCTGACCGAGTTCGTGCAGGCGTCGGGTGAGCTGGGGCGCGATCCGATGGATGTCCATGGTGTCGGTCCCGGCACGCAGATAGGCAGGGACGTTGTCATCGTCGCTGATCGGCGCGCCCGTCCGGCCGTTGTCTGCCAGGTATCGCAAGTCGAGAAAGAGATCGCCGTGTTCGACCTGAGCGCCGATATATAGATCTTGATGCGGCTCGGCGAGCGTGACCGTGTCGGGAACTTCGGCGAAAAGGCACAGCAGCAGGTCGGGGGCAAGGTATTCCCGGCGCACGATCTCGACCGGCCGCCCGTCCTTGTCGCCTTCGATGATCAGTCCCGGCCAGTCGCGGACCAGCCGGGAGCGCAACAGAAGCCCGGCCTCGGGCCATGGGACGGTGTTGGCTTCGGCCGCCAAGCGTCGCAGGACCGTCTCCTGCAGGACGTTGTCCGTGGTGGTCTGAACACCGGCGTTGACGAACCCGTCGACGAGCGCGGTGATCCACGTGGGATCCACGTAGAAGAAGCGCACACTCTCCTGGGGAAGCATCCGCTGGTCGGCCACCAAGTGATCGAAGGGCACCAAATCCAGTGCCGCGAGAGCGTCGATGATGTCGCCGACCGGTCCCGTCTCGTCGGCCAAGCCGCGGGCGATCGCCTCATGAACCTCGCCGCGCTCGAGGACGGTACGCAACCGGTGTGCTGGGGTTGGCGCGGCGGGGGGCTGGGCCTTGGGCGTCGACACGGCGCCGGGCCGGGCGCGCCGCCGGGTCAGGCGCCTCGCCAGACCGTCGGCGAGGAGAGTGTGCAACCGGTCGGTGGCGGGCCGCGGGTGAGCTATGGCTGCCGTGGTGGTCAGGGTGCGTGGGTCCAGGCCGCTGATCTCGGGCGGGGTCGTCAGGCGGGTCACCGCTGCTGAGAAGGCGGTGCGGGCCTTTCGCCGGAATGCCTTCTGGGCGGAGCGGGCCGGTGCGTGGGACAGTGCCAGCAGCCGCCCCATCGTCCATGCCACGGCGTAGGTCAGATCGAACACACCCCACTGCGGGATGTAGATCAGCAACCCATCGGGCGTGCCGATGACCGGTGCCGCGTCTGCCTGGGCGCGATGGTCCCCGGAATCGGATGCTCGGGTGAAGGGTTGCAGGCCGGGCGGGAGCGGAGGCGGCGGCACGGGGATCAGCGGTCCTCGGTACCAGGCGAAGGTCTGCTCTCCCTCGGCGGTCAGATACGACAGCGGCGCATACCCCCACCGCAGGCGCTTGTTCACCTCCGCGGTCTCTTCGGTGTCCTCGTCGGCCGGTGGTGGCAGTCGCAGGGACAGCGCATTGTCATGATCCGGATTCGGGTGCTGCTCGTCATCGTGGGTCTCGCCGGGCAGAGCGAGGTTGTGGACGACTTCGGAGAAGTGTCCCCCGGGGTCCGGATGCGACGTGAACGACCACGACACCAGTGACACCAGCCGCACGGAACCGATGCCGTCCGGTGTTCGAGGACCCCCCTCCGGCTTCAGACAGTCGACAAAGCCCTCCAATGAGACGAGGTGGGCGGCGTAGTTCCCGTAGGTGCGGGGGAACCGGTTCGCCAGCACAAGAGTGTATTGCCCTGTCTCGGTGAATTCTTCCGCCGACATCTTCGACTTCGCCGACAGCGTGGGACGCTCGGTCACCTCACGGACATGCGTCAAATAATTCAACTCGTCGAAACGAGGAATGACCGCCGTGAACACCTTCGCCGGAACATCGATCGTCCGGCATTGGCCCTGCAACACCTGAGGAATGACCGTATCGGGATCGATCTTGGGGCCGAGAACGGTGGAGCGGGGGTCCTTGTGCAGGTCGAGCACGTCCTGGACGGTGTATTTGGTATCCGCCTTACCTTGTGCGTGCGGGTCTCCGGGCAACTCGTTCTCGGCGAAAATGAGCAGCGCCATCCATGGAACGCGTTCGCCTTCGTACTCTCCATCGGTGCCATCGGCCAGAATCTGTTCCCATGGCAGCGTCAGCCGGGTCAGGCTCACATGCGCCAGCTGATTGTCGAAGGGACCTACCGCGCCGGACGGCGGGTGCACCGCGTGCACGAATCCGGGCTGCAGGGCGAAACGCGGAGCATGCACCTCGAAATGCTGCGTGACTTCGGGAAATTGATCGCCGCTTTCCCCGGGATGACTGAGCGAATGCCCGCCGGCGTCGCGAACCTCCTGATGAATGGTGATCGCATACCTACCTCCCGTCAGGAACGGAGTGTAGGAGTCGTAGAAGGTGATGAGGCGTGGTGTCGCCATGAGAGTTCTCCTACGTCCCGGTGTTCAGAGCGTGAGGGGGTCGGTGGTGTAGAGGCCGTGCGTGACGCGTGCTTCGTAGTGGGTGAGAGCGTCGTCGGTGTGCGGGCTGTAGTCCTGGATGTCTCCCGCGAGGGTTCGGCAGCGCCGCAGGGCCGCGTCCAGGCGGGTGCGTGCGGCGGCTTGTGCGGTGAGGGTAGTGGCGATGACGGTGACGGCCTGAGGGCCGGCGCTCGGGAGCGGCTGGTCGGGCGGTGTCGTGGCGGTGGGGTTGATGGGCAGGCTGCTGTCGGGGTCGACGGGCTCGACGTCGAGGTCTTCCGAGTCGATGGCCGGGATGCAGGCGCCGAGCGTGGCGTCGGGGATACGGACGCGCAGGCCGGTGCAAGCGTCGACGAGGCCGGAAGAACTCAGATCCGGTGCGGCGTCTCGGTCCAGCGGCTTCCCCCACAGCGCCTCGGGGACACCTTGGGCGACATGGTCCACCACCCAGTGTTGCTGGTGGAGATCGACGGTATGACCGGTGTCCTCGTGGGTGATGGTCACGGTGTGGATGGACTCGAGACCTTCGCCCTTACCGTGGCCCATCGGCCGCACGCTCAGCCCCTGGCCATCCTCCGCGTCGGTCGTCGCATGGGCCGCCGAACTCTGCGAGCCGTTGACGACGATGCTGGTGGAGGGAACCGCGCACGACGTGGAGAAGACGAATCCGTGGACCGACACATTCCACACATCGTCAGGGCCGGAGTCCCGCGGGCCCGGAGTGCTGCCGTCGGCGTCGGGAGTCCCCGGGACCGGCAGTAGCCCGGACTCGGCCCGCGCCAGCAGCCGCCCATCGCCCGGCAGCATCTGCTGGACATACTCGTCCCAGGACAGCGGAGCTGGGGGCGCCGGATCGTTGCCGAACGTGGGGTAGAACTTGACACCGAAGGGAAGCCTGATTTCTGCTCTGCCGCCGAAGCGGGGCATCCAGATGGACAGCCCCACCGATACTTCCAGCTTTACGGTGACCAGAAATTTCACCTGGAGCCCGGCACTCAGCCGCACCGAAGCATCGATGTAGAAGGGATGCCACTGAACCCAGAAGTCGAAGGAGGCGGCAAACCAGCCCTTGATGCTCAGCTTCCAAATTTTCAGGTCCACAAGTGTGAACGTCAGGCTGGCGCCGACCGCCATCCCGGAATTGGAGAACATCAGGTATGCCTGCCCCGACACCCCCTGCCACTGGTTTTTTCCGACCGGAGTCCTGGCCGATATTCCGAGCCGGTCTCGGACGTTCGGGTAGTAACCGGGGCGCGTGTACCCAACCGGATATCCTCCTGCGGTCAGCACCCACTGGTTCCGATAATCGCCGCCGATGTACACGTAAAGGTCGATCGCGCCCGAGATGCTGATGAAATCTTCGCTGAAGAGGTAGCTATTGGGTGCGAGTGTGGCGCCGACGGCCACCAGATCTGCCGATACCTCGGCTTCGATGGCAGCCTTCACCTTGAAGATATTCCTGAATTCCGACATATCCAGCGTCCCGATCAGGGCGCCGGCCCATTCTCCGCTCTGCGGGAGCGAGATGACCAGAAGCGCCCAGATGTCGAACACCTCGACGATGTTCGCCGCGACACCGACCGCGAACCAGAACGTGCCATCCTGAGGCGTCACCCACCTGGTGTGGAGGTCGCCGTCGGTGCTCGTGAGGCGGTCCACCACTTCCAAGGGGCTGTTCGCGGCGGGGGCTCCGGACATCAGCGGGGTCAGGAGCGGGAACTTCAACACCTGGGCCGGACCGGGCACCTGAAGCTCGCAGTTCATCCCGATACCGAAGCACAGGCCGGTGAGCATCACGCCGGGAAATACCTCCACGCCCTGCGGCGGAGTATTCTCCGACTCGGCGGTCAGCCGCAGCAGCAGGAACAGGAAGACCATGGGGAAAGCCGGCGACACATTCCCCGGGTGGGCTCGCGCATAAGCGCCCAGGAGTTCGAAGTTCAGGCCGGGCATGGAGAGCATTACTCCACCCTCGGCGAGGATTTCGTATTCCGGCCTGTCGTGGATTACGGCGAAACCGCCGCCGATCTCGACCGGTTTCCGCACGAAGTGCAGGCCGTATCCCTCCGGCAGGCCCACGGCGAGAGACCAGGTGTAGTCCGCATTGGTGGTGAACCCCACACTGAGGCCGATCACCTCGAGGGCAATTCCCTTGTCGCCGGCCTGCGCGTCCTTCCGCTCCGCGGGGTCCGGATCCGCTGCTTTCCCTATCGCCACTGTGCCGTCCACCCATGCCTTCAGGGTGAACAGGCCGCCGTCGTGTTGCTCGTACGTGCATCCCAGGCGGCGCACATAAAGGCTTCCGATCCCGGAATCGACGTCCGTCCAGGCCGGCACGGAATCCTGCGTCAGATGCGGAACGAAAATCAGATGCCCCTTGTCGAGCAGCCTGAAATTGAGAAACGCGCACCCCGTGGTTCGGGCGAGACCTTTGAATCTCGAAGGGAAACGCAACGGAAAGCTCGAATCGACCGCGCTGAGCGTTTGATTGATCCGGGTCAGGTCGTCCGGCCCCAGCGTACCCGTCACCAGTCCCGTACCGCCGTAATCCAGAACCACGTCCCCGTATTCGGGTACGTTGCCCCCGACCAAAGGCAGGTGTCCCAGTTTGTAGTCGGTCTTGCTGGCAGACAACGCAACATAGATGGGCTTCTCATTCGACATCTGCACGCCGGCGAGCAGGAACACGAAACGTTTCGCGTCGTCGTCTGATTCCCCGTAGACCACGAGAGGATCCTCCGGCGTCAAGCTACCTGTCTGTCGCGTCCTGATCCTCGGCGCGAGCGACACCCCCGGCATGGAATCGACACCGTCGGGATGAATGCCGTAGTCCGCCAATATCTCCGCCACAGTGCGCTCGTCCGACTCGTAGCTGGTCATGCCTCACCTCTTCAGCTGATTTCGACGGTTATGCGGGCGGCGCCATCGCCTCCCTGGTCGCCATCGACGCCGCCGAATCCCGCACTGTTGTTGAGCCGCGTATACGGGGTCCGTGGGTCTCCATCGGCGCACGGCTTGAAAACAGCATTCGCGGGATAGTGGCTCGGGCCTTGGGCGCCGCCACCGCCACCGCCACGGCAACCACCGCCGTTGCCGCCGGCGCCCACGCCTTGGTAGCCGCCTCCGCCTCCTCCGCCTCCGCCTCCGCCGTCCTCGCCGTCGCCTCCACCTCCGCCGCCGCCACCAGGACTGCCGCCGCTGCCACCGGTGTCGCCGTCGCCGTCGGCGCCGCCACCATCGCCGCTGCTGATGCCAACACCACCGCTGCCCCCGCTGCCGCCGAGGTTGCCGAACTCACCGGCACCGCCATTGCCACCGCCGCCGTAGCCGCCGTAGCCGCCATAGCTGTCGTAGCTGCCGTTGCCTCCGCCCCCACCACCGCCCCCACCACCACCGGCGACGAGTGTGGGGCTCTGTGCGGGGTAGCAGGTGTATTCGCCCTGTCCGCCGACATGGACGGTCACCGGACCGGATGGCACGGAAGTGATGACGTGTTTGATGTAGGCGCCGGCGCCGCCGTTACCACCGACGTTGTTGGCGGTATCGTATTCAAAGCCACGTATGCCGCCTGCGCCGCCGGGGCCCCACAATTCTATGGTGATTCGCGATACATTCGCGGGGGTGGAAAAGGGATGGTCACCCGGTTCGGTGAAGATGACCGTATAACCGGCTGGCTCATGGGTGCTGGGGATGACGGCGCACACCGCGGTGCCGTTACTGAGATATGCGCGGTCTTGGTATGTGCCGTCATCGCTGCTGACGAGGGTGACGGCCCAGGCCACCTCGTCGGTGAATTCGCGTGGGAGGTCGGGCCATGCGCCGCGGATGCTGGGCACGGTGCCGCCGGCGGAGGGATCCTTCCAGTGGTCCGGTTTGAAGTCGAGGTAGTCGACGGATTCACAGTCGGTATCGTGGAAGAACCAGATCTTATGATCTCTCGGGGAGTACAGGGTTGCGTCTACCGACCCGAAGGGGAATTCCTTACCTTCGCCATCGTCGAAATCATACCCGAACACCCTCTTGATGGTCCGGGATTGGGTATCGGTATCAAATTCCTGCGAGGTGGGTTTTGCGATAGAGACCCGGTAACAACTCCCGCCCTGAAATAGGTAGATTTTGGATGCGCCTTCGAAGCACAGCGCGGCGTCCAATGGCTTGGTACCGTCGAGGCCGCGGGGGTTGTCGGGTGTGAAGATGCTGATGCCGCCGAGCAGGTCGAACAGTGATCCGCTGTCGAGGGGCTGGTCTCCGAGCCACGGCTTTCCCTGGTCTGCCGCCCACGCATAGCGGTCGTACCGAACTCCATCGGCTCCATTTCCGCTGCCATACAGGAAGTACGCACTCGGAGGCACCGTCGCGCCGTGGGTGCTGCTGTCGGCGTTCTGCCAGGGGGTATGAAAAGAGGCTGAGAACGCTGCATCGTAGGATTTCATATCTTACTCGATACTCCTCCACGAGAACTGGAGTCTCGCTTTCGGCAGGTGCCGGACGGTCTCGCCGATGTGGCCTTTCAGGCCAGGCATGCGCGATGCTGTCCGAGGCGGAATTCTGGGAAACCTGTTCGCGGGAATTTCCGCATCGATGGTGTCTTGTGTCGGGAACGGCGACTGAATCTTGAACTTACGATGTTTCGACCCTTGCAGTCCGCAATTGCGGATTATATTACACAGGCATATTGAGTGCGTCAATCCCCTAGGTCGAGTCGTCATTTATAATACCGACCGGTTGTCATCGGCACGCCGCGGATTCCGTATTCCGCGAGCAATCGATGATGAATTCAGATTGCGGTCCGAAGAGCGAACCCGACCGCGTGGTCTCAACTTCGTAACCGCTGTACCCAGAGGAGACCGCCCCAACGACAAACGTGCAATTACCTACTCGGCCTTTGGTTTGATGATCTGCTAGTGAGCGGTACCCGTTTACGAGACCAACCCGGAATTGGAGCCATCTGTGGATGACAGCCGAGCTCGCCGGCGATCTGCGCGGTGGACTTTCCATCCCAACTGGCTGTGATCATCCGCGCCCGCCGGGTCCAATCTCCAGGCGCATTCCGAGCCGCTGCAATCTTACGAATCTTTCGCTCCTCCAATGCATCCCGCGCCGGACGCGCAATCAATACCTTCGGCAGAACCCACCTCGATTACACCCGAACCACCAAGACCAGCAACAAGGTACATGATCTTTGAGGAACGCAGCATTAGAGCGGAGAGGTTTACGTCATGACCCGGTACGACTTCGGAGCCCGCGTGGTGGCCGAACAGTGCTGCCATCACCGGATTCCGCAACGCCTCCTGCTGAGCCAGGGAAAGCCTGCGCATGTCCATCCGAAGATCATCGCTCACACCCGAAATATCAAGCAGCGTAACCGATTCGTTTCATGTCAATACGAGGAACCAAGCTCAAGAATATGTAAAAGGGTGCAGAAAACTGGCTTGGTTGTCGACTTTCCACCTGCCCATGCAGTTGAATCTTCACTGTTCGACCCAATCGGGGTTGTCCAATAACCAGCAGAGGAGCAAAACTTCATGCACACCAAGATGCGTCGGCATCAGATCCTATTTCGATCGGTAGCGGCGACAATGGCTGCGGGGGCGCTGATGCTCAGTGCATCCGGAACGGCCAGCGCTGCGACCGAAATGTTCATCTACAAGGACCAATGCCTCGCTAAACAGAAGGCGCTCCAGGACAGTGGGTGGGCGGTAATCACCAAGTACTGCTACAAAGGCCAATTTTGGATGCTCGAGTGGCGGGAATAGCCTGACCGTCTTCGAGTCCGGGCCGGTTCCCGCTGGTAGAACGAAGATCTACTTCCGGTTGAGCTTCATTCGATCGTGCGGATCTGGGGATGAGGCGAATCCGGAGATCTCGATGCGTACCTCGGGACCGGCGAGGACGTGCAGAGCGACTTTCAGGTCGTCATCGACGTGTCGGGTGAGTGCGGCCGCTTCCCAGGGCTCCGGCGTTGTCGGTTGTTACTAGCCGTGCCCCCCGGAAGCTGGCGCGGTGGGCGGCCGGGCTGGTTCCGAGGATGCGGTGGAAGTGGTGGCGCAGGCTCACCGCCGTCCCGAATCCGGCTTCGGTGGCGATGTGTTCGATGGTGTCGCTGGTGGATTCGAGTAGCAGCCGCGCGCGGTCGGCGCGCTGCAACAGCAGCCACTGCTGTGGACTGCTGCCGGTGCGGTCCCGGAAGCGGCGGGTGAAGGTGCGCCGCGACATGAGCGCGACCCGTGCCAAGCCATCGAGGTCGATCGGGTCGCCGAGGTGTGTTCGCGCCCAGACCATCGCGCGTTCGATCGGGTCGTCGTCGGCGGCATCGGGTACCGCCACCGGAATGTACTGCGCCTGTGAGCCGCTGCGGTGCGGGGCGGTGACCATCGCTCTGGCGAGCTCGGTGGCCTCGCGGCTGCCCAGGTCCCCGCGCACCAGGTGCAGGCAGCAGTCGAGGGCAGCGGCCACGCCCGCGGACGTAACGATGTCGCCGAGGTCCGACCACAACGTGTCGGCGCGGACCCGGACCGCTGGGTAGGCGCGGGCCAGTTGGGCGGCCGTTGCCCAGTGTGTGGTCACTTCGCGTCCGTCGGCCAGCCCACTGGCCGCCACTGCCCACGAGCCGAGGCAGAGGCCGACGATCCTGGCGCCGCCCGCGTGTGCGTCGTGCAGGGCGGTCCGCAGATCCTCCGACAGCGGCATGTCACACTCCCAGCTCGGGATCACGACCGTATCGGCGCAGGCAACGGTTTCGAGCCCGTGCCGGACGTCGATGTCGAAACCGGCTGGGGTGCACAGGCTTCCGGGCTGTTCGGCGCAGACATCCACCCGGTACGGTGCCGGACCGCCGACCCCCACCCGGCCGAAGACCAGGGTCGGGACGGACAGGTGGAACGGGCTGATCCCGTCGAAGGCGACGACGGCCACAGTACGCATGGCCCGATTTTAGCGATCGTGGGCTCACGGGCCACTGTTGACGTTGCCGCGGCCAGGACACGATCGACGGCATGACCGAGCGAAGCATCAACACAGCGCGCGATGCGCATGACGGAGCCGAGCGCCGGCGAGGCGCAGTCATGAGCGACACGATCGAACGCGCCACCCTCGAAGTTCTGCACGTCGGCGGACCGACCCTCGGGTTCCACTACGCGGGCCGCACCTGGTTGACCGACCCAACCTTCGACGAGCCTGGCGACTACCCGGGCCCCGTCACGCTGCACAAACTCACCGGCCCCGCGGTACTGCCGGAGCAGACCGGCCCGGTGGACATCGTGTTGCTCTCGCACGACGAGCACGCCGACAACCTGGACAACTCCGGTCGCGCATTTCTGACCACGGTGCCGATCGTGCTGTCCACGCCCGGCGCGGCGACCCGGATCCAAGGGGTGCGCGGACTGGAGAACTGGGAGACCGTGACGGTGCACGGGGTACGCGTGACCGGCGTGCCCGCGCTGCACGGCCCGGAGGGGTGCGAGCCGTTCAGCGGGATCGTCACCGGTTTCGTCCTGCAAGCCGACCGGGAGCCGACGGTATACGTCTCGGGTGACAATGCCTCCGTCGACGTGGTGGCGCGGATCGTCGAGCGAATCGGCCGGATCGACATCGCAGTTCTCAACGTGGGCGCCGCCAATGTCGGTCGGTTCGGAGACGCCGACGCCACTCTGAACGCCCGCACCGCCTTGCTGGCCGCCGAACTGCTCGGCGACGCCATGATCATCCCGGTACACGGCGAGGGCTGGGCCCACTTCAGCGAGACGCTCGACCACCTCGCCCGCGTCTTCCGCTACGCGGACCGCGCCGGCCAGCTGCACATCCCACCCTTGGGCAAGGAGGCCGCCCTCGGCTGGTGAGCACGCCGCGGTACACCATCTGCTCGCTCAGGTGGGCAAAGTGGCGCGACGGAGATGGCCGGGTGCTCGTCGTGCGCGATCGGCGCGTCGGTCGTGGCGCCTGCTCGGTGACGGGGCCACGATGGCGGTATGAGGATCGGAGTCCCACGAGAGGTCAAGGAGCAAGAGTTCCGGGTAGCCCTGACCCCGGCGGGCGCCGGGGAACTGGCCGGGCACGGACATGAGGTAGTGGTGCAGGCAGGCGCGGGCGCCGGATCGGGCTTCGGCGACGCGGACTACACCGCGGCGGGAGCACGGCTGGTCGCGGGCGCCGACCAGGTCTGGTGGGAGGCCGACCTGGTATTGAAGGTGAAGGAGCCGATCGCCGAAGAGTATCCGCGCATGCGGCGCGGCCAGGTGCTGTTCACCTTCCTGCACTTGGCCGCCTCGCGCGAGTGCACCGACGCCGTCCTGCGCTCCGGGATCACAGCCATCGCCTACGAAACGGTGTCGGCCGCCGACCGTTCGCTGCCGCTACTCGCCCCGATGAGCGAGATCGCGGGCAAGCTCGGCGCCCAAATCGGCGCGTATCACCTGATGGCCCCGCTCGGCGGCGCGGGACTGCTGCTCGGCGGCGTCCCCGGCGTGCGCCCGGCCGAGGTGGTCGTGCTCGGCGGCGGCGTCGCGGGGTCGAACGCGGCCGCCGTCGCCGTGGGCATGGGCGCCCACGTCAGCGTCCTCGACACCAACCTGCGCCGGCTGCGTGAACTCGACGCTCGGTTCGCAGGCCGGGTCACCACCGTCGCGTCGAACACGGCGGAAATCCGGCGCTCGGTGGTGGCCGCCGACCTCGTCATCGGCTCGGTGCCGGTCCCGGGCGCCAAGGCGCCGAAACTGGTCTCCGACGAACTCGTCGCGGGCATGCGTTCCGGCTCGGTGCTCGTCGACATCGCTATCGACCAGGGTGGCTGCTTCGCCGCCTCGCACCCGACGACGCACGCGGATCCCACCTTCCGCGTGGCGGATTCGCTGTTCTACTGCGTCGCGAATATGCCCGGCGCCGTCCCGCACACCTCGACGGTCGCGCTCACCAACGCCACGTTGCCGTACGTCCGCGCGATCGCCGAGCTCGGTTGGAAGGACGCCTGCTCCACGCATTCCGAGCTGGCCCACGGACTCACCGCGCACGCGGGCGGGCTGGTGTCGGTCGAAGTCGCCGCCGCACATGGGTATACGGCGCCGCGACCGGTGGGCATCGCGGGCTGATCTCGCGATCTCGTGGGCCGGGCGAGTGCTGATGACACGCGGCTACGCGTTGCCGGTCCGGCCCTCGCCCAGGTACCAGTCGGGCTGACCGCTGGTGGGCAGGTCGTGGAGCTTGTCCGGGTTGCGGACCACGTCGATCGCGACGATGCGGCCCTCGTCGACGGTGAAGGAGAAGACACCGGTGTGCGTGCCGTCGAAGATCAGGAGACCCGGCCGGCCGTTGACCAGCACCGCGCGGCCCCAGGCGCCCGCCGTGGACGGGGCGTGATACCAGCCGAGCAGCAGCTTGGCCACCAGTTCGGCGCCGTGCGCGGGCTTCCGGATCGCGGGCACCTTGCCGCCGCCGTCGGCGGTGAGGCTGACGTTGGTGTCGAGCACGCCGAGCAGGGCACTCAAGTCGCCGGAACGCCAGGCGAGCGCGAAGGCCGACACCACCTTCTCCTGCTCGTCGGGCGACGCGGGGAAGCGCGGGGTGCCGTCTTCGACGTGCTTGCGAGCACGGGAGGCGAGCTGGCGGACAGCGGCCGGGGTGCGGCCGACCACCTCGGCGACCTCGGGGCCGCTCATACCGAACACGTCCTGCAGCACGAAGGCCGTGCGTTCGGCAGGGGACAGTGATTCGAGGACGACGAGCAAGGCTGTGGTGACCCGCTCGTCCTGGGTGATCCGATCGGCCGGGTCGTCCCAGCTCGTCACCTCGGGCTCGGGCAGCCATTCGCCCACGTACTGTTCCCTGCGCACGCGGGCCGAGCCCAGGTGGTCGAGCGCGAGCCGTCCGGTCACCGTGGACAGCCACGCGCGCAGGTTGTCGATCTCGCCCGCGGTGCCCGCCTCGTGCTGGCGCTGCAACCGCAGCCACGCCTCCTGCACCACGTCGTCGGCGTCGGTGAGGCTACCCAGCGTGCTGTAGGCGAGCCTGCGCAGATAAGGCCGGTGTTCCTCGAACCGATGGGCCAGCTCGGTCTGGTCGAGGGGCTCCGGGGAGGAGGACTGTTCGGAAGTCACTACTGTTCTTTCGCCGTCGGGCCCCCACGGGCGAGTGTATGAATGCGTCACCAGGTCGATGACGCTGGGGCCGCAAGTGTGACGTCCACCCGGCGGTGACGCCCCGGCCGGGCGCTCCCACCGTCGGACCCACCCGATAGCCTCGCCAGGTGCAGAAGGGGACCTCCACCGCAGTCGGGCTGCTGCTCGGATTCGCGCTCGACCGGGTGTTCGGCGATCCCCGGCGAGGGCATCCGGTGGCGGGGTTCGGCTCGGCGGCCGGGGCGCTGGAGTCGGTGACCTATGCCGACCGGCGCGTGGCGGGGCTGGTGCACGAGGTGCTCGCGGTCGGTTCGGTTGTCGGGTTCGGTGTGGTGGCGCGGCGGGGCGGGGTAGCCGCGACCGCGGTCGCGACCTGGACCGTCCTCGGCGGGCGCAGCCTGGCGCGCACCGGTCGTGCGATGGCCGACCGGCTGGCCGGCGGCGATCTGGACGGTGCTCGTGCGCTGCTGCCCGCGCTGTGCGGTCGCGACCCGGATGTGCTCGACGCGAACGGGCTTGCGCGCGCCGCCCTGGAGTCCATCGCCGAGAACACCTCCGACGCGGCCGTCGCTCCGGTGGTCTGGGGCGCCGTGGCGGGCGTGCCCGGTTTGCTGGGGTATCGCGCGATCAACACGCTCGACGCGATGGTCGGCTACCGCAACGAGCGCTACCTGCGCTTCGGCTGGGCTGCCGCGCGTGCCGACGACGTGGCGAATCTGATCCCGGCCCGCTTTACCGGGCTGCTCACGGCCGCGCTCGCGCCCCTTGTCGGCGGACGCCCCACCGCGGCGCTGCGCGCTTGGCGCCGCGACGCCGCGGGGCATCCCAGCCCCAATGCCGGGGTAGTCGAAGCGTCGATGGCGGGCGCGCTCGGCGTCCGGTTGGGTGGCCGCACGCAGTATCCGCACGGCGTCGAGCAGCGCCCGCTGCTCGGAGACGGCCCCGCACCCACCGTCGACGATCTGCGCCGTGCGGTCCGGCTCTCCGAAGCCGTGCAACTCGCCGCCGCCCTGCTCGCCGCCGCTGTCGCCGCCGTCGAGCGCTGATCCGCTTCGCGCGTCCAGGTGGTCCTGGCTGGGCCGGCGCTCGCCACAGCGGCGGCTCTTCGGCGTCGAGCATCGCTCCTGAGGTGCTGCCCGATCCGGCCGATCGGCGGCACCAGCGTCCTTCAGATCGGCCGTGTGGGTCGGAAGCGGCGCGGTAACGAACCGAATCGCTGGTCGGATTCTGGTCTTCCGCACGTCGCAGGAGGCGGCGACGTGGTCGTGCGCAGTATTGATCAGCCGCGGCCGTAGCGGTCGGCCAGGCGGGCCTCGGCGGTCGGTGCGGCGGATTCGGTCGGCGTTGCCTGGGTTGCCTCGGCCGAGCCTGCCTCGGCGGAAGTCGTCACGGCGCGAGTTGTCCTGGCATGAGTTGTTGTGGCGGCGCCCTTTTCCTTCCGCCGCTCCCGGATCTCGGCGTACACGAAGTAGCCGAGCCCCAGCGGCGCCATGATGCCGAAGGCCAGCCATTGCAGGCCGTAGGACAGATAAGGGCCCGCGTCGAGCTGCGGGAGTGGGGTGGGTGTGAACACGCCCGGCTGGTTCTCGCTCAGCTGCAGGTAGCCGCCGCGTTCGCCGGTCGGGATGGCGGTGACGGGCTTTCCGAGGACCGTCGACTCCTGGGCGGTGTCGATGGAGTACACCTGGCGGTAGCCGTCCTGGACGCTCGGGTCCTTGCCGGGCGTGACGCCTTCGGACATGCGGATCCGCGCTTCGATGCGCTGTGGCCCAGTGGGCGGTTCGGGGATCCGCGGTGGGCGGGACCCGTCCACCGCGGCGACGAGCCCGCGATCGACGAGCAGCACGCGCCCGTCGTCCAGCCGGAACGTCGCGAGCACCGCGTAACCGGGCGCACCGTCGAGGTGGCGCAGCCGCACCAGCACCGTGGAGTCGGGCTGGTAATCGCCGGAGGCGGTGACGCGGCGCCATTCGGTGTGCGAGTCAGCGGCCGTGTCGCCGAACACCGTTGTGACGTCCACCGGGTCGGCTCGCACCGAATCGGCGATCAGCTGATTGCGATGCGAGGTGGCCGTGTTCTTGCCGAGCTGCCACGGCGCGAGCACGGTGAAGCACAGGTAGGCGAACGCGGCGACCAGCACCGCCAGGATCAGCCAGCTGGGGCGCAATAGAAAGGTGAGCCTGCGCATCAGGATCGTCCGTCGAGGAGGGGGCTCCGGTCGGGCGACTCGGCGGTCGTGCGCAGCTCGGCGCGCACCCAGTCGAGCAGGCCGGGGACGGCCGCTTCGATCTGGTCGCGGACGAGATCGAAGTCGGTGGCGCTGCCGTAGTAGGGGTCGGCCACGTCCTGGTCGTCGGCGTCGGGGTCGAAGGTGCGCAGCAGCCGCAGCCGCTCCCGTGATACGCCGAGGCGGGCCAGTTCTCGCTGGTGCGAGCTGTCCAGCGCGACCACCAGATCGGCGTCGCGGTGTGCGGCGCCGAATGCGGCGGCGACATGACCGGTCGGATAGCCGTACTTGCGCAGCGTCGCGTCGGTCCGCGGGTCGGCGTCGTCGCCGACGTGCCACGACCCGGTGCCAGCGCTGCTCACCCGCACCCGGTCGGCCAGTCCGGACCGGTACAGATGCGCTGCGAAGATTTTTTCCGCCATCGGAGAACGGCAGATGTTGCCGGTACAGACGAACGACACGTGCAGCTGACCCACGACTGCCATTCTGGCCGGTCTCGCGCCGGGACCGCCACGTAGGGTGTCGTCTCGTGCCCGAGGACAGTGTCGATCGCGCGAAACTGCGCCACCACGGCGACGTGGACGCACGTCCGGGCATGCTCGATTTCGCGGTGAACGTCCAGGGCGCGGCGCCGCCGGAGTGGCTGCGGCAGCGCTTGGCCGCCCGGCTCGGAGCGCTCGGCCGCTATCCGAGCGCCGAGGACGCGGACGCCGCGCGCCGCGCGGTCGCGGCGAGGCACCGCCGTGCTCCCGGCGAGGTGCTGCTGCTCGCGGGCGCCGCGGAGGGTTTCGCGATGCTGCCCCGCCTCGCACCGCGGCTGGCCGCCGTGCTGCATCCGTCGTTCACCGAGCCGGAACTCGCGCTGCGCGACGCGGGCGTTCCCGTGACCAGGGTGCTGCTGCCACCGCCCTACCTGCTCGATTCCGCCTCGGTGCCCGTCGAGGCAGATCTGGTGGTGCTCGGCAACCCGACCAACCCGACCTCCGTGTTGCACCCGGCTGACGCCGTTCGCGCGCTGCGCAGGCCGGGCCGCACCCTTGTGGTCGACGAAGCGTTCGCGGACGCTGTGGCGGGCGAACCCGAATCGCTCGCCGCGGACGCGGCGCCCGACCTCCTTGTGCTGCGCAGCCTCACCAAGACCTGGGCGCTCGCGGGTCTGCGCTGCGGCTATTTTCTCGGCGATCCCGCGCTTCTCGCTCGGCTCGAGCGCGGGCGAGCCCACTGGCCGCTCGGCACGCTGCAGCTGGAGGCGATCACCGCCACCGCCGACGAGGCGGCGGTCATCGAGGCCGAGCGGCGCGCCGAGGCCGTCGCCGCGGCACGCGCCGCGATGATCGAGCGGCTGACCGAACTCGGCGTGCATGTGCACACCCCCGCCGAGGGCCCGTTCCTGCTGCTGCACGTCGCGGACGGCGCACTGCTGCGCAAGCATCTGGCAGACCGGGGGATCGCGGTTCGCCGGGCCGACACGTTCCCCGGTCTCGGCCCGAATCATCTGAGGGTCGCGGTCCGAGACGGACCGGAGGTGGATCGGCTGGTCGCCGCAATCCGGTCAACAGGTATGCGATGACCGAAGGGCGAAGCCGAACGAAACAGAATGTGGGAGTGCATGACCGAAGCGAAGAAAGGTGGACGATGACCACGCTCGCGGATCTCATCGCGGTGCTCGACGCGGCCTACCCGCCGCGGCTGGCCGAGTCCTGGGACTCGGTCGGCCTGGTCTGTGGCGATCCCGCGGAGGAGCTGACCCGCGTGCTGTTCGCGGTCGATGCCACCGCCGCCGTCGTCGACGAGGCGATCGATGGGCGCGCCCAAGCGCTGGTCGTGCATCACCCGCTGCTGCTGCGCGGTGTCGACACCGTCGCGGCCGACACGCCGAAAGGCGCGCTGTTGCACCGGCTCATCCGATCCGGCTGCGCCCTGTTCACCGCGCACACCAATGCCGACTCCGCCGATCCCGGAGTATCGGACGCGCTCGCCGCGGCCCTCGGTCTCACTGTGACCGGTCCGCTGGATGCGAAGCCCGAATCCGCTGTGGACAACTGGGTGGTCCAGGTGCCGCGCACGCACACAGACGCGGTGCTGGCCGCGCTTTTCGCCGCAGGCGCCGGCGGCAGCGGGAACTATCGGGACTGCGCACTGCGGGTGCCCGCCAACAGTCAATTCCGTCCCGTGGCCGGGGCGAATCCGGCGCACGGCGTCCTCGGCGAACTCCAGCATGTCGAGGAGGACCGGGTCGAAGTGGTCGCCTCGCCCGCGGCCCGCTCGGCGGTGCTCGCCGCCCTGCGCGACGCCCATCCCTACGAGGACCCGGCCTACCACATCAGCGAACGCGCCCTGCTGCCCTCGTCGCGGGGGATCGGCCGGGTCGGCACCCTGCCGCAGCCAGAGTCGTTGCGGGCCTTTACCGATCGGGTGGCCGCCGCACTTCCACCCACCGCGTGGGGCGTGCGCGCCGCGGGCGATCCCGACCGCACCGTCTACACCGTCGCGGTCTGCGGCGGCGCGGGTGATTCCTACCTGACCGCCGCGGCCCGTCTCGGCGTCGACGCCTACGTCACCGCCGACCTGCGGCACCACCCGGTCGACGAGCACCTGCGCCGGGGTGGCCCCGCCCTCGTCGACGCCGCGCACTGGGCCACCGAATTCCCTTGGTGTGCACAGGCGGAATCGCTTGTCCGGACCGCGCTGCCCGACCTGGAGACCCGCGTGTCCACGCTGCGCACCGACCCGTGGACGGTGCGAGCATCCGGCTGACCGCCGGTGCGGGACCCGAATGCCGTTGTCCTGACAACGGAGTCGTAACGATCGGGGCGTGACCGCGTTCGCGCGGGGATGCAGTGGTCGGTTCGGGTGAATTGCGCGGCTCGTGCGGGGTACAACTAGCGCATGAGCGAGCGCAGCGAGCGAAGCATCAACACCCAGCGCGCATTGCGTATGACGGCGTCGAGTGTTGGCGAGGTGCGGTCATGAGTGAGCGTAGCGAGGGAATCATGTCGCGGCGCGCAGTGCGCATGCCGGAGCCGAGCGCCGGCGAGGCGCGGTCATGAGCTTTTCGTTCGATTTCGGGGTCGTGCAGATCGGCCTGATCCTGTTGCTGCTCGTCGGCGTCGCGCTGATCATCTCCGGACTGATCACGGCGCGCCGGGTCGGGATGCGGGCACTGGTCGCCCGCGGCGCGAGCGGGCTCGTGCTGTTGCTGGTCGCGGCGGTGTTGCTGTGGATCGCGACGGTACTGCAGACGTATCTGGGCTTGACCGGGGAGGTCAAGGCGGCGCACGTGGTCGCCAAGGAAGTGGCGGGGCAGGAGCATCAGCTCGACGTCGACCTCACCCTCTACGGCGACGACGACCATCCCGAACAGCGCAAGACCTATCGGGTCGAGGGCGACATGTGGGTGCTACAGGCGGGCATCGTCGAGCTGGAGCCCTGGGTGAACGCCCTCGGCTTCCACTCCGGCTACCAGATCAGCCGCATGTACGGCCAGCGCCTGGACGGTGTGGCGACCACCCAGCATCAGATCTTCCTCAACGACGGCGACCGGGACTTCTTCACCGACATGCGGGCCGGCCGCTGGTGGACCCAGCCGTTCGTGCGCTCCGCCTATGGCAACGCAGTGATCGCGGTACCCGGCGAATACGACGTCTATATCTCCAGAGACGCCATCAAGACTCGCACCGTCGGCGGCTAGCGCGGGGCAACGGGTCCGGCGAGGTACGGTTGAACACCAACCCCATCCACCATGTCCAGGAGTTTGTCCGCGTTGAATGTCGAACCCCCGATCCAGGCCGAGCTGCTGCAGCTCGCCGCCGTCGACGCCGAGCTGACGCGGATCGCGCACCGTCGCACCGTGCTACCCGAGCAGCAGGAGGTGGCTCGGCTGGAGGCCGAGCGCAACGCGCACAAGGACGCCGCGGTGGCCGTGGAGATCGTGTTGGACGACCTCGATCGCGACATCCGCAAGTTGGAGGGCGAGGTCGAGGCGGTGCGCAAACGCGAGGACCGCGACAAGGGGATGCTCACCGCGGGCTCGGTGAACGCCAAACAACTGACGGAGATCCAGCACGAGCTGGGTAGCCTGGAGCGCCGCCGCTCGGTGCTGGAGGACGAACTGCTCGAGGTCATGGAGCGCCGCGAGGCTTCGGCCGCCGACCATGAGCACGCGGGCGCCAGGCTGAGCAAGACCGATGAGGATCTGGCCGCTGCGCAGCGGCAGCGTGACGAGGCGCTCGCGGATCTGGATGTGGCGCAGGGCCGCTGCGACACCGACCGATCCGGTCTGGTCGCGCGGTTCCCGGCCGAATTGCTCGCGATCTACGACCGCCAGCGCGAGCAGCACGGTGCCGGCGCGGCCCTGTTGCAGGCCCGCCGCTGCGGTGCGTGCCGCATCGAACTCGACCGCGGCGAGATCGCGCGGATCGCCAAGACCGCGCGCGACGTGGTCGTGCGCTGCCCGGAGTGCGGCGCGATCTTGGTCCGGACCAAGGAATCGGGGCTGTGAGCGGGCAGCTGTCCGGCTCGGACGCTCGCGCGAAGCGGGGATGACGGTGACATATTCCGAGGTGATCGTCGAAGCCGACGGCGGCTCGCGCGGCAATCCGGGACCGGCCGGGTACGGCGCCGTGGTCTACGACGCGGAGCACGTCCGGGTGCTGGCCGAACGGCGGGAGTTCATCGGCGTCGCCACCAACAACGTCGCCGAGTACCGCGGCCTGATCGCCGGATTGGAGGCGGCGGCGGAACTCGGCGCCGAATCCGTCACGGTGCGGATGGATTCCAAGCTGGTCGTCGAGCAGATGTCCGGCCGCTGGAAGGTCAAGCACGCGTCCATGATTCCGCTCGCCGACCGCGCGCGCAGGCTGGTCGCCGGTTTCGCGCGGGTGAGCTTCACCTGGATTCCGCGCGAGCGGAACGCGCACGCCGACCGGTTGGCGAACGAGGCGATGGACGACGCCACCCTGGTGGACGAGGTCCGTTCGGCGGCTTCGCGTGAGCAGCGGGCACCGGCGACGGGACCCGCCGATCCGGCCGTCGCCACCGACGACGAGCGCGAGCTGCCGAGTTGGATCGACGAGGTCAGGGACGCGGACGCCGTGTCGGCGAAGGCCGCGCAGCCCGGCCCCGGCTGGACCGGAGCCACCGGCCGCCCCACTCGTCTGCTTCTGCTGCGCCACGGCCAGACCGAGCTGTCGCTGCAGCGGCGCTACTCCGGTCGCGGCAACCCTCCGCTCACCGCCCTCGGCCGCGAGCAGGCCGCCCGCGCCGCGAAAATGCTGGCCGCCAAAGGTGATATCGCGGCCGTGGTCAGCTCCCCGCTCGGCCGCGCCAGGGAGACCGCCGACGCCGCGGCCACCGCGCTGGGCGTGCCGGTCACGGTGTTCGACGGCCTGATCGAGACCGACTTCGGTTCCTGGGAGGGTTTGACCTTCCTGGAGGCCGCGCAGCACGACCCGGAACTGCACGCCCGCTGGATCGGCGATCCCGCGATCGCCGCGCCAGGCGGCGAGAGCTTCGATCAGGTCCGGGAGCGGGTGGACGCGGTCCGTCGCGATCTGGTCGGGTTGTATCCCGGCGCGAACGTGGTGGTGGTGAGCCACGTGACCCCGATCAAGACGCTGCTGCAACTGGCGCTCGGCGTCGGCCCGTCGCTGCTGTACCGGCTGCATCTGGATCTGGCGTCGCTGTCGATGGCGGAGTTCTATCCCGATGGTGGAGCATCGGTGCGTCTGGTGAACGACACGTCCTATCTCTGATGCGATGCTGAACACCGTGTGGGAACCGCGAACTATGGCTTACTTCAACATATTTGCGTTTCACATTTGTGCGATGCGGTGAATCTCGCATCAACTCCGCCGTGCCCGCCTCAGAGCGGTAGGCTTCCGGACGGTCAGGCACAGGTGGCCCCCTGCTTGCTTGGTCGGGGAAGACCCAGTGTCCTTGATCAGTACTGCTCAGGGGGACGGTGGTTCATTGGCAGCAACGCCCGAACGCCCGCGTTGCGGCAGGAAGCACCTGTGCCGTCGAATAGTTTGATGAGAGTGCAGGTTCGATGAGCAGTCCGATCAAGGTTGTCGTTCTCGGAGCGGGGATCGGAGGACTCACTACGGCGGCCGCGCTGCGCCACGCGGGTTTCGGCGTCGAACTCTACGAGGCCGCCCCCGAGCTGCGCGCCCACGGTTTCGGTCTTTCGATGCAGGCCAACGGAATCAACGCGCTGCGCAGCCTCGGACTCGGCATCGAGGAGGAACTGCTCCAACGCGGCGGACGGGTGGAGACCTTCCGCTTCTGCCATCCCGACGGCAGCCCGATCCGGGTGCTCCCGGTGCACCGGCTCGACGCCCAGCTCGGCGCGCCCGCAGTGGCGCTGCACCGCGCCGACCTGCACGATGTGTTGCTGCGCGCGATCGGCGACACGCCGACTTTTATCGACGCGCAAGCTATCCGGTTCGTCGACCGCGGCGAGCGCGTGCGCGTCGAGTTCGCCGACGGCCGTATCGCCGAGGGCGACTTGCTCGTCGGCGCCGACGGCATCCACTCCACGGTGCGCGCCCAGCTGCACGGCCGCTCCGAGCCGAGGTCGGGCAACTTCGTGTGCTGGCGGGCTTGCATTCCCTTCGAGCACCCCAATGTGGTGCGCGGCCTCTCGGCGCACTTCTGGGGCACCGGAATGCGTTTCGGCATCCATGACATCGGCCACGGCCGGGTGTACTGGTGGGGCACCCAGACCATGTCCGCCGACGAGGCCGCGAATTGGCGAGGTGGCAAGGGAGATCTGCTTCGCCTCTACGCCGACTGGGCACCGGAGGTGCGTGCCTGCATCGAGCAGACCGACGAATCCGCGATTCTCGCCGTGCCGGCCGAGGACCGTCCGCCGCTGGCACAGTGGGGCCGCGGCCGGGCGACCCTGCTCGGCGACGCCGCGCACCCGATGTTGCCCGGCCTCGGCCAGGGCGCCAACGCCGCCATCGAGGACGCGGTGGTGCTGGCCGGCGTGCTGCGGAGTTCGCTGGATCCTGTTGCGGGCCTGCGTCGTTACGAACGTCTGCGGGCCGAGCGGACCGGCATGCTCGTCAACGGATCCGCCTCGCTCGCCAAGATCGAGCAGACCACCAACCCGCGCCTGGTGCAGGTGCGCGACGCCTACTTCCGGCACGCCCCCACCGATTTCTTCCTGCGCGAGCTCGCCAAACCGATGTCGTTCCCGCCGCTGAACGGTCCGACCGCCCGGCTGCCACGCCCGCTGTCGCCGGTCGAGCGCTGGCACTGGATCGCCGATCAGCTGGCGCCGCTGCACATCCTGTCGCGTGTGCGGATCCGCGGGCACGTCGACGCCGAGCAGATCCGGGCGGGACTGGACGACGTCCAGCGCCGACATCCGCTGCTGCGGGTCGCGGTGGCCGCCGAACCCGACGGCACCGCACCGCGTTTTGTGCCTATCCAGGTGCCCATTCCACTGCGCGTGATCGAATCCGAGGACACCACGACATGGTTGACCGAGGTCGACGAGGTCGAGCTGCGTGAGCCGTTCGACTGGCGCGCCGGGCCGCTGGGCAGGGCCGTGCTGATCAAAGACGCGGACGGCACCAACGAGCTGATCGTCACCCTGCACTGCGCCGTCGCCGACGGCGAGAGCGCGCTGACCGTGGCCAAGCAGGTGCTCCAGGCGGCCGCGGGGGAAGCGAGCGAGGTCCCGCCCGCCCCGGTGCGGCCGGGTCCGGAAGACCTCTTCCCGCCGCGCTTCCAGGGAACCGGCGGCGCCCTGCGCACCGCGGGTTCCTTCTTGCGCGACCAGAGGTCGCAGCTGCGCAGGCCGCGCAGGCTGGAGCCCACTTCGCTGGCGCCGCCCGCGCAACGGCGCAGCCGGGTGGTGCATCGCAGCCTCGACGTCGACCGGCTGGACGGGCTTGCCGCAGGCTGTGCGCGCCACGTCGTTGGCCTGCAGGCCGCGCTCTCGGCGGCGCTGCTGATGGCGGCGGCCAGGGAGGCAGGCACCGACAAGGAGACCTGGTACACCGTCGGCAGCTCGGTCAACTTCCGCGGCCACCTCGACGGCGCCGCCGCCGACACCGAGGTGGGCACCTATCAGGGGATGATCGCGACCCCGGCGAAATACGCGCCGTGGGCCTCGCTCTGGGAGATCGCCGCGGAGATCGAGCGCGAGTACGGCGCGCGGATCGGCCGCCGCGATCATCTGTCCGCGCTGAACCTGCTGAAGGTGGCCGCGCCGAAGTCGGTGGCCGCCAGTGCGTCCACGGTCGAGCTCATGGACACCCGCGGCCCCGGGCATCTCGGTATGACCTACCTCGGCGATTACCCCTTCCCCGACAAGATCGGTTCCTGGTGGCTGGAAGGAGCCCAGTTCGTCTCGGGCATGTCGGTGAGCGGATTCATCATGGCCACCGCCAACGCGACCCACAATGAGTTGTCCTTCAATATCGGCTATGTCGAGCCTGCGGTGTCCCGCGACCGCGCCGAACGTCTCGCCGACGAGAGTGTGCGCGCCCTGCTGTCGGCAGGCTGACCGCGTAAACATCGATATCGTCGATCTGGGTGCGGTGCTCGAGGCGGAACTGGTCGGGCGCCTGACCCGCCTGAGGTTGCCGCCCGCGCAGCCGTGCGGTTTCGCGGGACTGTCACGAATTCGCTGCTGCCGCGAGGTTGCGCAGCGCGGTCGCGGTGAATTGGTCCAGAGGGTAGAACAATTCGATGGCCAGTTCGGACAGCGTGACGTCGGCCGGTGCGCCGAACGTGGCCATCGTGCTGAACATCGACAGCTCGCCCGCGGGAGTGCGGATCCGGATCGGCACCTCGAACGGACTCGTTCGGGTGCCCGTCTGCTCCGAATCGTCGGCGATCCGCGGCGGATCCGGATAGCGGGACACCTCGTCGTACAGCGCCGCCAGCTCGGGATCGCCGCTCGCGGTGACCTGCCTGGCCAGCCGCTCCACGAACAGCTCGCGCACCTGGGCGAGGTTGGCCAGCCGGGCGGAGAGCCCCTCCGGATGCAGCACCAGCCGGTACACGTTCGGCCGTGGTGCCAGCACGTGGTCGGGAACGCCGTGCATCAGCACGCCCATCGCCGCGTTCCCGGTCACCACGTTCCACACCCGATCGACCACCACCGCCGGGTACGGCTCATGTGCGGCCAGCATGGTGTCCAGCGCGGCGCGGACCGACGTGAGATGTGCGTCGTCCAGGCTGCTCTCCCGATACGCCGGCGCGTAGCCCGCGGCCATCAGCAGCGTATTGCGCTCGCGCAGCGGCACCTCCAGCGTCTCGCACAGTCGTAACACCATCGCTCGGCTCGGCTTGGCGCGCCCGGTCTCCACATACGACAGGTGCCGCGCCGAGGTGTCGGCCGCCAGCGCCAGATCGAGCTGGCTCAGCCTGCGTCGCTGCCGCCACTCGCGCAGCAGACTGCCCGCTCTGGACTCCGTTCGCACCGGTGTATGTGCCACCTGACCAGCTAATCACCCGCCGTGCCGCGCAGCCATGACCTCAGAGGTTATTGAGACGCTCACCTCGAGTCAGCAGGGTTGGTCCAGGGAGCCGAGTGGGCCCCGACAGGATCGACCACAGGAGTGGACATGAGCATCTCGACCCGGGCCACCCGACAGATCGCCGCCTGGGCGGCCGGTGCGGCGCTCGCCGCACGGATGCCCGTCTCAAACCCTTTGCGCACGACAGTGCCGGGAGTGTAGAGAATTCCGGGTGGATGCCTCGACATTCGAGATCAGGCTGCTCATCCCCGACGAGTGGGCGGTGTTCCGGCGGGTCCGGCTCAGGGCGCTGGCCGACGCGCCGCAATTCTTCGGTTCGACCCTGGCCGATGCACAGGCCCGCACCGAGCGTGACTGGCGGCGCGCGCTGTCGGACCGGGCGCAGTTTCTGGCCGGTTCCGCAGGGGTCGAGCTGGGCACCGTCGCGGGCATGCCAGACCTGAATCGCGGTGGTGTGCACTTGATTTCGATGTGGGTGGCGCCCGAGGCACGCGGCACCGGGGTGTCGGATCTGCTTGTGCGCGCGGTGATCGAATGGGCCGCGCGCGGCGGTCATCGCGTGGTCCGTTTGGAGGTCGTCGAAGGGAACACGTTCGCCGAGCAGTTGTATCGACGCAATGGCTTCGCGCTGACCGGGGTCAGCGGACCCTTCGCACCAGGCGATCCACGACGGGAACATGTGCTGGAATTGCGCTTCTGAGCTTCGGTTTGTCCGCGCGGTCGCCGGGTAACCGGGCCTCGACAGGGGCGTGACGAGCGGTTCTCTCGTCCAACACCCTCGGTCCGTCGGTGCCGCGCTCGATCGACACCATCAGGACATCCGCCCGGCACTGCGCCGCCGAGGACAGGAGACAGTGATGAACGAACATAAATCCCCCGGTCCGGAAACCGACGGCTTCCAGGAGATCGCAGGCGCCGCGCGCGGCGAGGCGGCCGAGACCGAGCACCTGGCCGAGGACGCGGCCGTCGAGGCGCGGCACGCGGCCGAACGCAAAGCCGCCGACGTGCGCCGCCGGGCCGCGGAGGCGACACGGGAGGCGGAGGAGAAAGTGGCCGCCGCGCGACAGGCGGGTCGGAGCCAGGAGGCCACCCAAAAGGCGGCCGAGTCCATTCGTCGGGCGGCCGAGCGCGCCGAACTGACGGAGGCGAACACCGCCGCCGCCGGCGAGCGTGGGGCGGCCGGAGTCCCCGAACCCGTCGCCCGGCAGGGCCGCACGCTGCTGGAATTGTTCCGCAACCAACCCATGCTCGCCGCCGCACCCGCCGCGGTCATCGCATTCGTTGTCTGGCGAGCCCTCCGCGGACGGTAGTCGACCAGGCAGCTTCTGCACAACGTGGGCCGCCGGTAGCTCGAGCACGAAGCTATGGGTCAGCGTCGGTTCTGGCCCAGTTGTTTGTGATGCGTCGCGCTCACCGACTCAGGGGGCGACGCATTACGCGTCCGCGCACCCGAGGTGGTCACCGCAAGTCGGTCGCTGTCGTCGCCGCGGGTGTCGAGAATCGTCCGATTCCGAACGCTCGGCGGCCAGGCGGAAGTCTCAGTGTCGCAACGGGTATGGTGCAGTCACCAACGGGTTATCGACTCGCGGTACGTATCCCGAGGTAGTTGATGATGCTCGGTACAGGGTCCGCAAGATCGTCCACTCGCAAATACCGCAACGCTGCCGCTCGGTGGATATGTTCTGTGGCGTCCGTCAACGGGGGATTGGGTTGTCCGTCGATAACGCGTATCCCGGCACCGGACACGTGCTCGATGTTGAATACATGTGAATCGCCGAGGTCGACGCGCGGCCCCGGAGGCCAGTCCGCGATGACGATTCCCCGTGTACCAGGTTGCCGAAACGCGTCACGCAGATGATTCCGCTGGAGCACCGTCGTGAACCGTCGCCCCCAGGCGATCTCGGTGATGCTGTGCGGGAACCCAGCTTCGAACGGGAACGGCATCTGCTCTGCCTCGACGTCGTATCCCCGCCGACGCAACTCGTACGCGGTCGCCACGGCCACACAGTTGTTACTCCGTCGCGGATCGTCCGGGTCGAAACGCGGACTCACCCTGGTCAGGGTGTCGTCGATCGCTCGGTTGATCCGATCGGATCGCGGTGGTCGCGGCTGGAACCACCTGGAGCCGCCCTCTCGGCGGGATGAGTTGCCAGTTGTTCGCCATGGTTCCACGCCATGCCCCGCATATACGGCTGACTGTGCTCCTCCGCGGCGGTCCATGTCGCACAGCTCGTCCACCGTCCTCCGCAGCTGCTCACCCGTCTGACGCATCACCCCGGCGAGAGCCGGCGTCTCACGGTCGACAACTGCGCGGGTGAGGTCGTCGGCAGCGCGCCGAAAAGCCATGGCCACCCCACTGTTCACCTGCATATCTACCAAACCCGTCTTCGATCAAAGAACCAACTGGTCTCTTTTGTTCTCGGGAGACGTCCCGTGCGTTAACGGCGATGCCGCGCGGTTGGTGGTTGTGGGTCGTGTCAGCCGTCGATCTCGACGGTGATCGTGATGTGTAGGTGATGCCGAGCACTCCTCGGTGCGCGTGGTCAGCGACCGCGCAGTCGACGTCGGCCTTCGCGTGCAACGCGGCCACGCGGTTCCCAGCCGGCCGTTGCCGCTACGGCGTCCGCCGCGGTCGTTCTTCGGCGAGTACTCCGCAGGCAGTGACCGAACCTGGCCCGCGCATCAGACGGCGCGGCGATAAACCTGCCGCGAACCGCCGTCCGGTCCGCTGTCCGCCGCTTCGGCGGGTGCGAAGCCCAGGCTTTCGTAAAACGCCCGTGCACCACTGGCTACCGCACCGGGATGGTCGGCTCCGAAGGTGATCACCTCGAGTGTTCCGGGACCGCGTACGAACCGGCGTATCGCGTCCGCCGTCAACGCCCGGCCGATGCCGTACCCGCGTATCTGCTTCGCGACTACCAGCCAGTGCACGGTGTAAAAGGTTGCGTGCGCGCCGAACAGCAGGCCGCCGAGGATCTCCGCCCCTGCCGACACCGCGACGAGCGCTGTGCCCAGCCCGATGTGTCGTGTCACCGCGGAACAAAATCCGGCATCGTCGACCATCGGCCCGAACCAGTGCTCGACCTGCGCCGCCAGCTCGAGAAATTCGGCGAAGTCCTCGTCCCGCGCGGGTCTGATGATCATCCGCGTTATCTTGGCAGCAGGAGCCGCCGCCGTCGACACAGGATGGCGCTAGTCGGCGGCTGGTCGGAGCGACTTATCGAGCTTGGTGCGGAAGCGGCCGAAACACGTCGTCGGTCGACGCGAGCCAGGCCAGCGCCGTATCGATGTGCTCCTGCTCGAGTCGGTCGAGGGGCGCTATTGCGTCCACGATCTCGGCGACGGCAGCGGTCGCGGCATTCATGGCACCGGACGATAGCGCCGGGCACCGACAGGATCAGCCGTCGAGAACGACTGGCCTGAGCGGTGCGGGAAGTCGCACCAGCGTGATCCCGTATGTCGCAATCCACACCACCCACAGCAACCAGCTGACCAGACCGAGCAAGCTGAGCGGGGAGACATGGTCGATCACGAGCGGCCCCAGCGTGGCCCAGGCGAATTGGCCCGTGGCGGCGGTCAGTCCGAGAACGGCGTGCCAGCGACGGATGAGGTCGGTGCGCCATCCGCCGAGGGAGAACCCGAGCATAGCGACGGCCAGGAACGTGCCGTTGAGGCTGAACAGTGCGTTGTGCATGGCCCAGAGCCCCGCGGCGCCGCCGGTGCTGTCCGACAGCGCGAGGCGGGTGGCGGCAATGCCGACGAAGGTGCTGTTCTGCAACAGCAGTCCCGCGAAGCCGACCAGTGACCAGGCCGAACCGAGCGACCGCTCGCGCGGCCACAACGTGGCGACCACGGCGGCACCGAATACGACGACGCATGCCCACGCCGCGGGCAGGAACATCGACGACAACCCGACCAGACCCGCCTTGTCCGTGAAGAAGGCGTCCACGTCGGCGACGTCGGCGCCGACCGGTGGCATACCCGTGGGCTCGAGGATCAGGTTCGCGCCGACGATCACGAGTGCGAAGCCGAGGCCCGCCGAGCCGCCGATTCGGGTGAATGTCCAGGCGCATTTAATTTTGTCTATCATATATTTAATATAGGTAGTGGAAACCGAAAGAGGAACCCTGTGACTGCGAAACCGGCTCGGCGCCGTTACGACTCGCTACGCCGTACCGCCCAGGCCCAGCAGACCAGCGCGGAGATCGCCCGTGCCGCCCGAGAGGTGTTCCTCGCCAAGGGCTGGGCGGCGGCGACAGTGCGTGACGTGGCACAAGCCGCGGGCGTCTCGGTGCCGACGGTCTACGCGGCCTACGGCAACAAGACCGGCCTGACGAGGGCACTGGCCGACGCGGCCGACCTGTCCGCCGACCTGCCTCTGCTGCTCGCGGACCTGGAGGTCGCCCCTGATCCGCGACGGCAGCTGGCCGCCATGGCCGCTTATGACCGCAGGCTGTTCGAGCGGGCGGGCGACGTGATCGTGCTGCTGCGTGAGGCAGGGCGAACCGAGCCGGAACTGGCGGAGGCGTACCGCGAGGGCCGCCACCGCGGCGACGACGCCCACCGGCACGTGCTGTCCGCCTGGCCGGAGGGCACGCTGCGGCGCGGCATCGACGTGCCGACGGCCATCGACATCTACGCGGCGATCTGCAACATCGACGTCTACCTCGACCTCACCGTCGAGCGCGGATGGCCGCCCCAGCGGGTCGCGGACTGGTGGGCCGCCGTCCTCGCGCGTGAGTTGCTGCGTGAGCGGTGATCAGCACAGCCCGGCCAGCTTGTAGAGCACCAGCGAGCCCGCGACCGCCACGTTGAGGCTGTGCCCGGTGCCGACCATCGGGATCTCGACCGCCACGTCGAGCAACTCGAGCCCTTCCGGCGGGATTCCGCTGGTCTCATGTCCGAGCACGATGACGGTGCGCCGCCGGGCGACGGGCAGGTCGGCCAGGCGGATGGATTCGTCGGTGAGTTCCACGCCGACGATCGCCGAACCACCGTCGCGCTGGCGCCTGAGCCACCGCTCGACCCGTCCTTCGACCCAGTGCACGCACTGCCGGTGCCGCAACGTGTTGCCCTGCGCGAGCGCGTCGGGCACCCAGGGGCGCCGCGGCACCGCCATGCACGCGCCGACGGCGTCGCAGGTGCGCAGCAGCGTCCCCAGGTTGACGCCGTGCTTGGGCCACAGCGGTGCGATCAGCAGATGGTTCCAGCAGCCGTGGCCGCGCCTGCGGCGCTGTCCGCGCAGTTCCGTGCGGGTCCTGACCCGCACGGAACTCATAGTGGAACGGGAAATGCCTTCCCGTGGGAGAGAACGATTTTCATCGAGACGATGCTTCGCGGCGCATCGGGGCCATCACCGAGGGCGGACTGCCCGGGATACGAACTGTCATCCACGATACGGCACCGAGCGCGCGACCCGACCGCCCGGCCGGGTCGCGTCGCGAGATCTCATGGCCGCAGTATCGACACCAAGAACTCGGTTTGGTCGTACACGGCCTTCTCGAAAACGTCGTCGAAGTAGATGTCGAAATGCCCGGCCGGATAGCGCTTCACGATCGCGTGCTTGGTGCGGTCGGCGGCCTGCATTGCCGATTTCACCGGTGTGAGGGAGTCGTTGTCGCACAGCGCGTACATGACCGGCATCTTCAGTGCCTTCGCACGTCGGCCCGGCGCGTCGAACAGCATGGAGATCGCCACGCGCGCAGCCACTTTCGGCTCGTAGGTCTCGCTCTCCTCAGCCAGCCTGCGGTTGCCGTCCGGCACGTCGGGTGCGCTCATCAGCGCCGCCGCCCACTTGCGGCCTGCCAGCCGGATGCCGATGGGCTTGCGGCGGATCGGGCCGATCAGTAGATCGGTCGCGGCGATGGTGGCGACCTTGACCAGGCTGATCGGTCCCTTCACCAGCGCCGAAGCCAAGCCGCTGGTGAACGGCACCTGCGCGACCACAGCCGCGATGTAGGCGTCGTCCGGCGCGACCGACAGCACGTGCCCGCCGCCGAAAGAGGTGCCCCACAACGCGATTCGGGTCGCATCGATGCCGCGCAGGGTGCGCGCGAACGCGATGGCGGCATGCCAGTCCGCGCGCTGGCGCGCGATGTTCACCACCTGGCGCGGCGTGCCCTGGCTGGCACCGAAATGCCGATAGTCGAACACCAGAACCGCGATGCCCGCGGCGGCGAAGCGCCGCGCGTAGCGGTCGAGTCCCATTTCCCGATTGGCCCCCAGGCCGTGTCCCATCACCACGAGTGGGCGGGGTTTGGGTGCTCCGTCCGGGCGATAAAGCCACGCGGCGCACTGCTCGCTTCCGGACGGGAAGCCGACCTCGACACGTTCCATGGCCAGTAACCGTACCTAGTATCCTGTTACCGCGGACGAGTTGGTCGGGCGACCGCGTCGCCGGGAACGGGCACAGGTGTGCCGCTGCCCGGAGCCGAGGAAAGTCCGGACTCCACAGAGCAGGGCGGTTGCTAACGGCAACCCGGGGTGACCCGCGGGAAAGTGCCACAGAAAACAGACCGCCCATGGCCTTTCGGGGCCGTGCGGTGAGGGTGAAACGGTGCGGTAAGAGCGCACCAGCGCCCCGGGTGACCGGGGCGGCTAGGTAAACCCCGCCCGGAGCAAGGTCGAAGGTCGCACCGCTCGCGGTGCGGTTGCGCAGGCGTTCGAGGGTTGCTCGCCCGAGCCTGCGGGTGGACCGCTCGAGGCACCCGGTGACGGTGTGTCCAGATGGATGGTCGCCACCCGGTGCGAACCGGGTACAGGATCCGGCTTAGAGACCGACTCGTCCGCCCCGACGTCGGCGAAACGTCAGGGACCCGCCGAGCGGGTGCCCGGTCGTAACACGGGCGGCGGATACCGATTCGGGTGCGCCGCCGCCGAACTCGACGCGCCGCGTGTCCGTGCTGGTTCCTGCCATCGCCATCGCCATCGCCATGATCACGATCTGAAGTATCTGCCGCTGCGGAGGTAATTCAGCTCAGCACATCAGCTTGGCCATGTGGTAGATCGCCTCGGCCTCCTCCGAACTGGGTTCGGTGCTGCCCCCGGCTCGTTTGGTGATGTTTTCGACGACTTCATCTTCGGACTTACCCGCCTTGATGTCCTTGCACCCCTCGGACAAGATACTCGCGATCTTCGCATCGTCTTTGCCTTCGGCGAGCTTCGGGAACGCGCCGCGGAAGTTGACGACGAAAACGCCGGCCTGCACGCCGTTGAAGGCCTGGGCCTCGCCGCCCTGCGCCGAGGGCGCGCCGGAGGTGGTCGACGGGGAGCCACTGCTTGCTTCGTCATTCCCGCAGCCCGCGAGGAGTAGGGCGAAGAGGGTGGCGCTGGCCGCGAGAGCGGCGGTAGTTCTTCTCACATAGCGGGATGTTAGCGGCCTGGAACCAAGGCCGCCTCCCGTCGGGTGAACGGGAGGCGACGCTGGGAGAGAAGAATCACGCGGTCATACCGGGTTGACCATAAAGACCTGAGCCCAGTACGCGGCCTGCTCGGGGCCGAGGAGAGGCAAAAGGTAGTCGAACAGAATCGATGACATAGGTGAAGGGCTCCCAATTGTCGACATACAGGACATTTCGAAATGTGCGGGCGCACGAGACACCCGTCACGGCGGGCCACGTTAGCAGCGCGGGCGCGGTCATGTCGCCGCTCGAAGTTTCCGCCATGTCGATTCGTGTGGAGCTGGCCTTCATCGTGATCGACGTCATAAAGTAGTCGCCGTTGGCACGGCCTGTTGCGGGGCAGCAACGGGCCATTCGTACTCCGATCGCGGGAAAGCAGGTCTCAACTCATATGCGAGTAGTTCGCTCATTGGTCGCCGGTGCATTGGTCGCCGGGGCCGCATCGGTTTTCGCCGTGCTCGGCACCGGTTCCGCCAGCGCGGTCGCGGTGACTCCGCTGGGGGGTGGGGTCCAAGTGGACCTCAGCCCCGCGGACACGGCGTGGGTATCTCAGAACCATTTCGGCCAGACGATCGCCGGCCTGCCGCATCCCTCGGCGGCCTCGTTCGGTGAGGCGCTCGACGCGGCGGCCCAGGTGTCGTCCTCGGTCCCCGGTGGCCGGGTCACCTTCACCGTCTACGGGCCCGTTGATCAGTTGAACGGCACCATGCTGGCGCTGCAGTAGGACCGGCGCTCCAGCGTGGAACTCCACCAGCGGATCGTGTCGGCGCCGGTCGATTTCGGCGCCATCCGTTCCGAATTCGGCTTGGCCTCGGCGTATCCCGCCGAGGCCACCGCCGAGGCTCGCGATGCGATCGACGCGTTCGCGGGTGACCGGGTCGATCGCACGGACATCCCGTTCGTGACGATCGACCCGCCCGGGGCTTTGGATCTGGACCAGGCCCTATATCTCGAACGCACCCCCACCGGCTTCATCGTGCATTACGCCATCGCCGACGTCGGTGCCGTGATCACCCCCGACGGCGCGCTCGCCGAGGAGTCCGGCGCCAGGGGGCAGACGTTCTATCTCCCCGACAACTCCGTGCCGCTGCATCCGCCGGTGCTGGCGGAAGGGTCCGCGAGCCTGCTGCCGGGGCAGACCCGCCCTGTGGCGCTGTGGACCATCGAACTCGACGAACAGGCCGAACCACGGAGTTTCTCGGTGGTGCGGGCCCTGGTGCGCTCCCGCGCCCGGCTCGACTACACCGGGGTGCAGGACGACGCCGCCGCCGGTCGGCTGCATCCCTCGATCGCGGCCCTGCCGGAATTCGGCACGCGGCGCATCGAGGCGGGGCTGATGCGCGGCGCGATCGGGCTGCGGTTGCCGGCGCAAACCGTCGTTCGGGACGAGTGCGCCGACGGGCACTGGCGGCTGGTGGTGGAACCGCGTACCCCCGCCGACGACTGGAACGAGCAGGTCTCGCTGCTGACCGGCATCTGCGCGGCGCGGATCATGCTGGACAGTGGCGCGCGGGCCGAGCAGCGGGTCGCGCTGCTGCGCACCATGCCGCCACCGGCCGAATCGGCGATCGATTCCATCCGGCGCACCGCGCACGCGCTCGGTGTGACCTGGCCCGCGCGGGAGCCGGTCGGTCGGATGCTGGCGCGGCTGGACCTGAACACACCGGCGGCGCTGGTGCTGATGTCCGAGGCGACCAGCCTGCTGCGCGGCGCGTCCTACACCGTGGTCGACGGCGCCGCGGGGGAGCCGCCCGCGCCGGAGGCGGTGCGGCACAGCGGTATCGGCGCACCCTACGCGCATGTCACCGCCCCGCTGCGGCGGCTGTCGGATCGGTTCGCGACGGAGATCTGCCTGGCCAGGTGCGCCGGAAACGAGGTGCCGCGGTGGGTACGTGACGGGCTGACGAGTACGGCCGACGCCATGCGCCGTAGCGACGGCGTCGCGGGCAAACTGGAGCGTGCCTGCATCGATCTGACCGAGGCGACCTTGCTGACGCAGCGGGTCGGCGCGGAGTTCGACGCCGTGGTGGTGCGTGAGGGCAACGGCAATCGGCCCGCCGAGATCTTCATCGCCGACCCTCCGGTGCTCGGGTCGTGCGTGGGCGAGCCGCCGGAAGGGGCGGCGGTGCGGGTGCGGCTGACATCGGCGGACCCGAGGGGACGGAAGGTGACGTTCGCGTTCCCGGCGTGAATCCGCGCGTCCAGCAGTCAGTCGGGCGTCCGGCAGTGCCGGGTGTCGGCTGTCGCTGTCTGTCCGACAGAAGCCGTTGCGTCGCACTACTCTCGATGGCGCGAGTGACGCACCGTAAGCGCGCGTGGCGACCGCGCGAACCGGCTGACCCTGCGGACCGTCGGGGGCGGCGCGCCTTCGCATGGCACTGGATCGCGGAGTACCGGCCGCCGTGCGTCGCGGGCTCGACGAGCTACCTGGCGTCGAGCTATCCGAACAGCGCTGCGGCCGTGGTCGGGTAGCGGCTCAGCTCGCGACCGGCCGCCGCGTCCTCGGCGGCCGCGAGGATCTCGTATATGGCCGCGTGCTCGCCCGCCGCGGCGGCGTCGGCCGCCCTGCCGAGGATCGCCTCGTGTGATTCCACCGCGTCACGGTGGTCTCCGAGCACCGTCTGCAGCTTCTTCGCGTGCCTGCCGAGATCGGCGGCGTCCTCGCCGACGGTCTGCTCGGCCGCTTCGCACGAGTAGCGCAAACGCTTGGCGCTCTTGCGAACATCGTGCAGCAGCTCGATCCGCTCGGTGGCGGTGACCGTGGGTTCGGCGCGAACGAGGGACCCGACCCGGTCGAGGTCGCGTCGCAGCACCTCCCCGAAAAAGTCCGCGGCGTGCGCCGCGGCGCGGGAGCGGCGCAGCGGGGGATCGGTGCGCCACTCGGAGAGCTCGGCCCGCAGATCGCGGTAGCGCCCGCTGTCCAACGCCTTCAGGACCACGTCGTGCGCCGCTCGGTAGCGGTGCCGCTCGGCGTTCACCAGCCGGGCGGTGACGGCGTCGAGGTCGGCGCGCGAGGTCTGCCCGGCATGGTCGGCCAGCAGCGTCTCGAAGCGGTCGGCGCGCACCTCCGCGTCGCGGGCCTCCCCGAGCAATCCGGCGAGCCATTTGAGTTCCGCGCCCATCGCGGCGACTGGTTTCCTGCCGAACAGCCTGCGATAGGACCGCAGCACACTGCGCAGCCTGCGGGTGGCCACCCGCATCTGGTGCACCGAATCCGGTGTGTCGGAACGGACCTCGGGTTCGGCGGCCAGCAGCCGGTCGACGTCGTCACCCAGTGCGGTGACGAACGCGCTCCCGGCCGTGGTCGCCATGTTTAACCCGCCTTCGCGAATCGGTCGGTCGCTTCGACCAGGTGATGTGTGATACCGGGCTCGTTGGCCGTGTGCCCTGCGTCGTCGACGATGCGCAGTTCGGAACCGGGCCACGCCCGATGCAGGTCCCACGCGCTGACCGCCGGGCAGACGATGTCGTGGCGGCCATGCACGATCACGGCGGGTATGTGCGCGATGGCGCCGATATCGCGCAGCAACTGTCCCTCGTCGAGGAAGCCACCGTGGCGGAAGTAGTGGTTCTCGATCCTGGCGAAGGCCAGCGCGAATCTGGGCTGGGCCATTTCGGCGACCCGATCCGGTTGCGGTAGCAGCGAACTTGTGGCGCCCTCCCAGGTGGACCAGGCGACGGCGGCCGCGCTGGCGGCCTCGTCGTCGGCCGAGTGCAGCAGGTGGTGGTAGGCCTCGACCAGATCCTGGTCGCGTTCGGCCTCGGGCACCGGCGCGAGGAACTTCGCCCACTCCTCGGGGTAGACGTAACCCGCGGCGCCGTTGTAGTACCAGTCGATTTCCTTGCGGCGCACCAGGAATATGCCGCGCAGCACGAGCTCGGTCACCCGTTCGGGATGCCGCTGTGCATAGGCCAGCGCGAGCGTCGAACCCCACGAGCCGCCGAACACCTGCCAGCGCTCGACGCCGAGTTGCTCGCGCAGCGCCTCGACGTCGGCGATCAGGTGCTGGGTGGTGTTGTGCTCCAGACTCGCGCCGTCGGCGACGTGCGGGGTGGAGCGACCGCAGCCACGCTGGTCGAACAGCACGATCCGGTAGGCGTCCGGGTCGAAGAACTGCCGATGGAACGGCGCGGTGGCACTGCCGGGACCGCCGTGCAGGAACACCACCGGCTTGCCGTCCGGATTCCCGCTGACCTCCCAGTACAGCGACTGGCCTTCGCCGACGGCGAGCATGCCGGAGTCGTGGGGTTCGATCTCGGGGTAGCGGGTGCGCATTCGGTCTTCTCGATCAGAACGCCAGACCGGAGGCCAGGTCCGGGATCCCCAGGGCGTCTATGGCCTGCTGACGCACATCAGGGCAGCTCTTGATGGCGGCGCGATCGATGATCGCCTTGTCGGCCAGCACCGCGGCGTTGATGGCGCCGTTGCGCAGCGCCCACTCGTGCACGAGCGCGTTCAGCCCGATCTTGCCCAGCGTCCCACCCTGTATCCGCCAATTCGTCAGTTCCGGCCGGAGCATGTCGCACAGCTGAGCCGCGGACGCGTCGCTGACCTCGGGACTGGCCTGCGTGCTGTGGCTGGTGGTCGGGCCCGCTGATGCCGTGGTCGAACTCCCGGTCGGAGCGGGGCTCGACTCGCTGCCACAGGCGGTGAGTGCTGCGGCGCAAACACCCGCGATCAGCAGTGTGCTGCGGGAAATCCAACGGCTGTGCGGCATCGGTACCTCTGCTCGTGTCGGTATTGTCGGCATCGAGTCTGCCATTTTTTCCGCTGACCGGCCCGTGCCCGGTCGGTTTCGCTGGGAATATGCAGCGGAAGTCCGCGCGCCGCTCGTCCGGCAACTCGTCGAGGGAGTCGCCGGTGACCTCGATCCCATCGGTCGTCAGCACCGCGCGGACCCACACCACCAGCGGTTGACGCCAGCGGTGCGACGGGTGCGTGCACCGCTCCGCGGTTATCGCCCGGTCCGACCGTCGTTCAGAAGCTGTGCTCCGGTCCGGGGAAGGTGCCCCGGCGCACCTCGTCGGCGTAAGCGGCCGCGGCGGCGCGCAATTCGTCACCGATGTGGCCGAACCGCTTGACGAACTTGGCGGTCTTGCCGCTGGTGTAGCCCGCCATGTCCTGCCAGACCAGTACCTGCGCGTCGGTGTCGGCGCCCGCGCCGATGCCGATGGTCGGAATGGTCAGCTTGCGGGTGACCTGTCCGGCCAGCTCGGCCGGCACCATCTCCATGACCACGGAGAACGCGCCCGCCTCCTGCACGGCGATGGCGTCGGCGATCAGCTGCTCGGCGGCGTCGCCGCGCCCCTGCACGCGGAAACCGCCCAGGGTGTTCACGCTCTGCGGGGTGAAGCCGACGTGCGCCATGACCGGAATGCCCGCGGAGGTGACCAGCGCGATCTGCTCAGCGACGCGCTCGCCGCCCTCCAGCTTCACCGCGTGCGCCCCGCCCTCCTTCATGAAGCGGGTCGCGGTGGCCAGCGCCTGCTGCGGCGAGGACTCGTAGGTGCCGAACGGCAGGTCGGCCACCACCAGCGCGTGCGGAGCGCCGCGCACCACGCCGCGCACCAGCGGGATCAGTTCGTCGGCGGTGATCGGCACGGTGGTGTCGTAGCCGTACACGACGTTGGCCGCGGAATCGCCGACCAGCAGCACCGGGATGCCTGCCTCTTCGAACAGCCGCGCCGAGGAGTAGTCGTAGGCGGTCAGCATCGCCCAGCGCTCGCCGTCGGCCTTCATCTGCTGCAGGTGGTGCACCCGGGTCTTGCGCACCGCCTTCTCGGTCGCGGTGGACACCGCGCCGTAGGCAGGGGTTTCCGAATCGGATACGGACATCATCGTCCCTTTCGTCTGTGTCGCCTCGGGGCCCGTCCGGGTCCCCGGGTTGTCTGACGAAAACCAGTGTGCCACCCGCCGCCGGGGCGGATTAAGGGCCGTGACCGGTGCAATTGGTCACAGCGCCGCAGAGGTTTGCCCGATGGCGGCGTCGGTGTTTTCCCGATGGCACTATCAAGGGCATGTCGATGGTGCGAAGTGGGCGCGGTGTGCTCGTGGTGGCGGTGCTGGCGTTGGTTGCCGCGGGGTGCGCTGTCACCCGTGACGAGCCGGGTACCGCGATGCCCGCGCCGCCCACCGGGCTGGAGAAGTTCTACGGGCAGACGGTGCGGTGGGGCGGCTGCGCCGGATTCGGCGGAGCGGACGACCGCTTCCCCCCGAACGCGGAGTGCGCGCGGATCGCCGTGCCGGTGGACTACGCGGCGCCGGACGGACCGACTGCGCAGATCGCGGTATCCCGGATCAAAGCGACGGGTGAGCGCCTCGGTTCGCTGCTGATGAACCCGGGCGGCCCAGGGGAGTCCGGCCTGACCATGTCGTTCCTCGGTAACAAGACCCCGCTGGCCGAGCGCTTCGACCGGGTCGGCTTCGACCCGCGCGGCGTCGGCTCCTCGACCCCCGCGATCGTCTGCCAGACCGCCGAGGAGCAGGACGCCGAACGCGCCGAGCCGCAGGAAGACAACTCGCCCGAGGGCATCGCCGACGCGGAGGCCGACAACCGCAGGTACGTGGACCGCTGCCTCGAACGGACCGGCAAGGACTTCCTCGCGCACGTCGGCACCCGCGAGGTGGTACAGGACCTTGATGTCATGCGCGCCGCGCTCGGCGACGCGAAGCTCAGTTACCTCGGCTACTCCTACGGCACCAGGATCGGCTCGGCGTACGCGGAGAAGTTCCCGACGCACGTGCGCGCCCTGGTGCTGGACGGCGCGATCGATTCCTCGCAGGACCCGGTGCAGGAGTCGCTGCGCCAAGCGGCGGGCTTCCAGAAGGTGTTCGACGCCTACGCCGCGGACTGCGTGCGGCAGCCGGACTGCCCGCTCGGCACCGATCCGGCGCAGGCCGTGCAGCGGTTCCGTGAGCTGGTGAACCCGCTGTGGGACAAGCCGGTCGCGACGACCGACCCGCGCGGGCTCAACTACGGCGACGCGCTCACCGGCGTGCGCCAGGCGCTGTACTCCGACGAACTGTGGAAGGTGCTCACACTCGGTCTGTCCGAACTGCGCGAGGGCCGGGGCGACACCCTGCTGTCGCTGGCCGACCTGTACGACGGCCGCCGCGACGACGGCACCTACAGCAACACCAGCGATGCGTTCAACGCCATCCGCTGCATGGACGATCCGCGCATCGGTGACCGCGGCGTCACCGGACAACAGGACACCGAATACCGCAAGGCGGCGCCGTTCTTGGACGACGGGCACGGCACGGGGGCGGCGCCGCTGGAGCTGTGCACCTCGTGGCCGGTGCCCAACACCACTGAACCGCACCGGATCGCGGTGAACGGGCTGCCGAAGACGGTGGTGGTGTCCACGACCGACGATCCGGCGACGCCGTACCAGGCCGGGGTCGACCTGGCCGAGCAGCTGGGCGCCGCGCTCATCACCTACCGGGGCAGTAGGCATACGGTGGCGCTGGCGGGCGGCGTGCCTTGCGTGGACGACGCGGTCGTCGGCTATCTGGTCGACCTGACCGAACCCGCGCCGGGCCTCACCTGCTGAACCCGTCGAGTCCCGGTTCGATCGCTGCTGAACGGTTGACGTCGAGCCGGAAAACCTCACAAAACGGACGATCCGGCTGTGTGAAGTCTTCCGAAAACACCTGCTCGGCATTCTTAAGCGTGTATGTAACACAGATTTAACGCCAGGTGCTTACGCTCGCGGGCATGGATCGCCAGAAGGAATTCGTGCTGCGGACGCTCGAAGAGCGGGACATCCGCTTCGTACGTCTCTGGTTCACCGACGTCTTGGGCTATCTGAAGTCCGTCGCGATCGCTCCCGCCGAGCTGGAAGGCGCGTTCGAGGAGGGGATCGGCTTCGACGGCTCGGCCATCGAGGGCTTCGCACGTGTCTCGGAGGCCGACATGGTCGCCCGGCCGGATCCGTCGACCTTCCAGGTGCTGCCGTGGTCCTCCAGCAAGGGCCACCAGCACTCCGCGCGCATGTTCTGCGACATCACCATGCCCGAGGGCTCGCCGTCCTGGGCCGACCCGCGCCACGTGCTGCGCCGCCAGCTCAACAAGGCGGGTGACGTGGGCTTCAGCTGCTACGTGCACCCCGAGATCGAGTTCTTCCTGCTGAAGAACGGTTCGCATGACGACGCCTCGCCGATTCCCGCCGACTCCGGCGGCTTCTTCGACCAAGCCGTGCACGATGCGGCGCCGAACTTCCGCCGCCACGCCATCGACGCGCTGGAGTCGATGGGCATCTCGGTGGAGTTCAGCCACCACGAGGGCGCACCGGGCCAGCAGGAGATCGACCTGCGCTACGCCGACGCGCTGTCCATGGCCGACAACGTGATGACCTTCCGTTACCTGATCAAGGAAGTGGCGATCGACGAGGGCGTGCGCGCGACGTTCATGCCCAAGCCGTTCGCCCAGTACCCCGGTTCCGCGATGCACACGCACATGAGTCTGTTCGAGGGCGAGTCGAACGCCTTCCACGATCCGGACGACCCGATCAACCTGTCGGCGACGGCGCGGGCGTTCATCGCGGGCATCCTCGAGCACGCGCCGGAGATCAGTGCGATCACCAATCAGTGGGTGAACTCCTACAAGCGCCTCATTCACGGCGGTGAGGCGCCCACCGCGGCCTCGTGGGGCCGATCCAACCGCTCCGCGCTGGTGCGCGTGCCGATGTACACGCCGAACAAGTCGTCCTCGCGCCGTGTCGAGATCCGCAGCCCGGACTCCGCATGCAACCCCTACCTGACCTTCGCGGTGCTGCTCGCGGCAGGTCTGCGTGGCATCGAGAAGGGCTACACGCTTCCGCCGGAGGCGGAGGACGACGTGTGGTCGCTGACCACCGCCGAGCGACGCGCCATGGGCTTCCGTGAGCTGCCCGGCACGCTGGACGAGGCACTGCAGGCGATGGAGCGCTCCGAGCTGGTCGCCGAGACCCTCGGCGAGCACGTGTTCGACTTCTTCCTGCGTAACAAGCGCAGGGAGTGGGCGGACTACCGCAGCCAGGTGACGCCTTTCGAGCTCAAGGAATACCTGGGGTTGTAACCCAACGGATGTCCGGCGTCGGCGTGCCGACGACCTCGGCCATGTAATTTGAGAGCCATGGTCCGGCCACCGTCTGCCCGTTCCGCTGTACCCGGCGTCGGTCGGCTCGGATTGCTCGAGCCGTCCGCTGCCGCCTCGCTGCGTGAATTGGGCTGGGACAACGTCGAAAGTATCCCCGTGCTGTGGGCGCTGTCCCGCGCGCCGGATGCCGATCTCGCGTTGAGCACGCTCATGAGGCTACGTGAGAGCATCGGAACAGGCTGGAACGCGCTGGATTCGACGATCCGCACGGACAAGTCGTTGCGTGGCAGGCTGTTCGCTCTGCTCGGTGCCTCCGGCGCGCTCGGTGACCACTTGGTCGCCGACCCGTCAGCCTGGGAGATCTTGCGCCGCAAGGAATTACCCGGGCGTGACGAGCTCGTCGCCGATCTGCTCCGCGTGGTCGACGCGGCGCCGGAGGAGGGCCCCAACGCGGGCCCGATGCTGTTCCGGGCTGGCATCTCCGGTCCCGAGGTGGTGGCGCTGCTGCGCAAGCGCTACCGCGACCAGCTGATGCTGCTCGCCGCGCTCGACCTGGCGGCCACCGTGGAGAACGAGCCGGTGCTGCCGTACCAGGTGGTCGGCAGGCATCTCGCCGACTCGGCCGATGCCGCCGTGACCGCGGCATTGTCGGTAGCGGTCGCGCGGGTCTGCAAAGACGGGCCGGTGCCGGTGCGGTTGGCCGTGATCGCCATGGGCAAGAGCGGCGGGCGTGAGCTGAACTATGTCAGCGACGTCGACGTCGTGTTCGTCGCCGAGCCCGCCGACACCACCGCAACCCGCATGGCGGCCGAGATGATGAGCGTGGCGAGCCAGGCGTTCTTCGATGTCGACGCGGCGCTGCGGCCGGAGGGCAAGGCGGGGGCGCTGGTGCGCACGCTGGAATCGCACGTCGCCTACTACAAGCGGTGGGCGCGTACCTGGGAGTTCCAGGCGCTGCTGAAGAACCGGCCGATGACCGGCGATCTCGCGCTCGGCGAGGAGTACCGCGATGCGCTGATGCCGATGGTCTGGTCGGCGTCCGAGCGTCCCGATTTCGTCGCCGACGTGCAGGGCATGCGCCGCAGGGTGGAAGACCTGGTGCCCGCCGATCTGCGCGAACGCGAACTGAAGCTCGGGCACGGCAGCCTGCGCGATGTCGAATTCGCCGTGCAGCTGCTGCAATTGGTGCACGGGCGGGTGGACGAGACCTTGCATGTGCAGGGCACCGTCGAGGCGTTGACCGCGCTGGCGGCGGGCGGATACGTCGGCCGTGACGACGCCGCGAACCTCAACGCGTCCTACGAATTCCTGCGTCTGCTCGAACATCGGCTGCAGTTGCAGCGGTTGCGTCGCACACACACGCTGCCCGCCCCCGACGACGAGGAGGGTATGCGCTGGCTGGCCCGCGCCGCGCACGTCCGGCCGGACGGCAGGCAGGACGCGGTGGGCGTGCTGGCCAGTGAGATCCGCCGAAACGCGGTGCGGGTGCGGCGTTTACACGCCAAGCTGTTCTACCGTCCGCTGCTGGAATCCGTGGCGCGGCTGGACTCCGACGCGCTGCGGCTGAGCCCGGAAGCCGCGATCCGGCAGCTCGCGGCACTCGGCTATGTCGCGCCGGAACACGCGCTCGGACACCTGAAAGCGCTGACCGGCGGGGTGTCGCGCAGGGGACGCATCCAAGCCTTGCTGCTGCCGACGCTGCTCGAATGGCTCGGTAACACGCCGAATCCCGACGCGGGCCTGCTGGCCTACCGGCGGGTTTCGGAAGGGCTTGCCGACCAGATCTGGTTCCTGCGCGAGCTGCGCGACGAGGGGGCGATCGCGCAGCGGCTGATGATCGTGCTCGGCTCCTCGGAGTATCTGCCCGACTTGCTGATCAACGCGCCGGAGACGATCCGGATGTACGCCGACGGACCCGGCGGTCCGCTGCTGCTCGGTCCGCAGCCCGAGGACGTCGCGCGCGGCATCCTGACCGCCGCCGCACGCTACGACGACGCGAAACGCGCGGTAGCCGCGGCACGTTCGCTGCGCAGACACGAGCTGGCACGAGTGGCCTCGGCCGACCTGCTCGGCATGCTCGACGTGCCGCGGGTGTGCCAGGCGTTGTCGTCGGTGTGGGTCGCGGTGCTGGAGGCGTCGCTGCGCGCGGTGATCCGGGCAAGTGAGGCGGAGCGGGGCGCGCCGGCACCCGCCGATCTCGCGGTGATCGGCATGGGCAGGCTCGGGGGAATGGAGCTGGGTTACGGCTCCGACGCCGACGTACTGTTCGTGTGCGACCCGAGGCCGGGCGAGGACGAGACCAAAGCCGTCAAGTGGGCGATCGGCGTGGCGGACCGGGTGCGGCAGCTGCTCGGGGCGGCGAGCACCGATCCGCCGCTGCACGTCGACGCCGGGCTGCGGCCGGAGGGGCGCAACGGGGCGCTGGTTCGCACGCTGGCCGCCTACGCCGCCTACTACGAGCAGTGGGCACAGCCATGGGAGGTACAGGCGCTGCTGCGCGCCCACCAGGTGGCGGGCGATCAGGAACTCGGGCTGCGGTTCCTGCACATCATCGACAAGGTGCGGTATCCGGAGGGCGGCGTCTCGACCGATGCGGTCCGCGAGATCCGGCGCATCAAGGCCAGAGTCGATGCCGAGCGGCTGCCGCGCGGCGCCGATCCGGCCACCCACACCAAGCTGGGACGTGGCGGACTCGCCGACATCGAGTGGACCGTTCAACTGATGCAGCTGCGCCACGCCCATGACGTCCTCGGCCTGCACAACACCTCGACGCTGCAATCGCTGGACGTGATCGAGGAAAACAAGCTGCTGGCCGCCGCGGACGTCGCGCTGCTGCGCGACGCGTGGCTCACCGCGACCAAGGCCCGCAACGCGCTGGTCCTGGTCCGCGGCAAGCCGACCGATCAGCTACCCGGCCCCGGCCGACTGCTGTCGGCCGTCGCACGCGTAGCGGGATGGCCCAACGACGACGGCAGCGAATTCCTCGACCACTACCTGCGCGTAACCCGCCGCGCCAAAGCGGTGGTGGAGCGGGTATTCGGTGCATGACGCGGCGAAATCGGCTGTCGCTCATACGGCGCAACGGAAGCTGCGCAGACGGGCTGCCAGGACCACCGCGGCCAACCGCCAGGGGTTGAAGCTCCGAGCCTTCGCGACAAACTCGCTACGCCGTCGCCAGTAGCGACGCGAGGTGGAGACGCCGGTTGTGCTGTTCGTTTCCGAAGGGCCCGGGCTCAGCGGCGCAGGGCGGTCTCGCGTTGCATATGCGTTAGCTTCTCGGGGTTGCGTACGGCGTAGAGCCCGGTGATGAGGCCGTCGTCGATGCGCACCGCCATGACGGTGTCGATCTCCCCGCCCCGCCGGAGAAGCAGCGCCGGGTAGCCGTTGATCTGTACCGGCTCGACCGTCATCTCGGCGCCGATCTTGGGCAGGCTGCCCGCCAGTAGACCGGATACCAGGTCGGCCCCCACGATGGGCGACAGTGCGGCCTGGAGCTGGTGGAGCTGCGCGTCGGCCAGATAGGGAGGTTCTACGAGCCCGGCATGTTCGACGCCGTGCTCAACTGATCGGCAGGCGAATCCCGGCCCGGCCCATGATCATTCGATCAGGGCCGGGAACAGGAGGTTCGGGCAAGAATTCGATGCCATCCGAGCCTCCTGGCCACCGCACCGCCCGCCGCTTCGCGTCGCTCCGATCGCCGCCTGAGGACAGGGAGCCACGGCTAGTCGGATTCCGCACCGCCAGACTTCCTGATAGCCCCCTCCCGGCCCCCGGTTACCGGCCCGCTGCCCTGAGGAACACGACGGAACCAGCGATGACCAGCACTGCGGCCAGGAGCGTGTATCTGCGGGCTTTGCGTAGTTTCTCCCGTACCTGCCAGGCGTGCGCGGTCACCAGCAGCCATCGCAGGCAGGGATCGGTTCGGGTGATATTGCGATGGGCCACTGCCAGGCCACGTTCCAGCGTGCCGCGTTCGTCGGGTCTCGCCGATGCGAGCTGCCGGGCGATCTGCGCTGCGATATGCCGATGGCGCAATAGATCGTCGACGCTGGTGGCCAGAGAGCCGAAGTAGTACCACGGCTCAGCGTCGAGTTGTTCACGGAGTTGGCGTATGACCGGTCCCGTGAGAGTGGCCGGTGTGGTCATCGGCGGGATCAGGGCCTCGCTGGTTTGCCAGACCGCCAGGGCGACGCCCAGCAATGCCGCTAGCAGACCACCACCCGCCCATGCCGCATGGGTCCAGTCGGTAATCTTGCCGACAGCGGTCAATGGCCCGCCGCCGAGCAGCAGCACCCCGACCGCACCGATCGACGCGATGGTCCAGCGTGCGGCGGCCCGGCTGTCGGCGATGGAATCCAGCGGCGACGGCAGCGCATCCAACGTCGCGGTGCTGGGAATCTCAGCGGGTTGGTCGGAGCTCATGCGGTGTCCTTGCGGAACACAACACCCAGCGGGCCGGGGTTGTCGTCGGGAAGATCCACATATGGCGCCCACTTCTGCCCGTCGAAGAACTCTAGCGAACCAGAGTCGTTGATCCGCACTGCGTTCTTCTGAGTGGGCTCCTCCGGAGTATCTGACATGGTGACAGTATTCCTTGATGTGTTGCGGGAGTGGAGGTTTCCGCTCGGCCGGAGAGCGGATTGCCTGGTGCAGGCCGGAACCCCGTGATCTCGACCTGCTTCGAAGCCCCCCGATGACCGTCGGCGGAGTTCCTTCTGGATCCGCTGGCTGTCGCACCAGTGTGCATGCCCGCGAGCCGTTCCGCGCATCCGGGATGCTCGCCCGTGCCGTGCCGCCATACTGGTCCACAAAGGAGGTTCGTCTGTGATCAGGCTGGCGATCGACACCGCACTTGTGACGGGCGACATCGGATGCGAGCAGATCAGGCAGATGCCAACGGCGGCGGATCAGCGTTTGACCGATCTGCTGTGGCGGTCGGACCGACAGCCGTCGGCAGAGTTGTTGCGGGAGTTGGGTGTTGCTCTTGGACACCGCTTCTTGGACGGTCCCGTCGGCGATGCGCTGGCCGAGGAGCTACAGCAGCCCGGCCGTCATCGGCTCGGCATCGAGGTCACCGATCCCGCGGTCGCTGATCTACCGTGGGAAACGCTCGTACCGCCAGGCCGCACTATGCCATTGGCCTTGGATCCTGCCGTCGATCTGTACCGGACGGTGCGGATCGGTGCGTGCTCCGCCGCTGGTGTCGAGGGGCCGCTGCGGATACTCGCGGCGATCGGCAGCCCGGATGCGAGCAGTCTGGAATTGTTGGACTACGAGCGGGAACTCGGCAGGATCCTGGACGCGGTGGATCCCGGCCACCGCAGCGGTGTGCGGGTGCGCATCCTGGAATGGGGCAGCACGGCGGCGATCAGGGCTGCGCTTGCCGAGGAAGAGTTCCACATCCTGCACGTTTCCTGCCATGCCGGTCCCGGAGCGCTACTGCTGGAGACCGGCACCGGCGCAGAAGACCGTGTGGACGCCGCACGGTTCCTGGCCGAGGCCTTCCCGCCTGGCCGCACCGTACCGCTGATCTCGCTGACCGGCTGCTCTACTGCGCGCGACGGGAAGTCCGAACTCCCCGGGTTGGCCAGAAGCTTGCTTGGGCACGGTGCGCCAGCCGTATTGGCGATGAACGGTGTGGTCAGCGACAACTACGTCATCGATCTCTGCGCCAAATTGTATGAAAGGCTCGCGGGTCAACAGGAATCAGCCCTGCTCACGGTGTTTTCCGAAGTCCGACGGGAGTTGGAGCGTGCGCCCCGCCCGCTGCCGGAGTGGGCGAGACCGGTTTTGTTCCTCGCCGATCCCGAGCTGCGGCTGACGGGTCGAGGCAATGCCGCAGAGCATGCCGTGCAACCACCGGAGCCAGCGGTCATCCGGGACGGCGCAGCACACAAACCTGGTGATTTCATCGGTCGCAGAAGCGCTTTGCGCCGGTTGTCCCGAGCGGAGCCGCGCATTGTGTTGCACGGCATCGGTGGGGTCGGCAAAACCAGCCTCGCTGCCGAGCTTGCGCAGCGCTTCCGGATCGCAGGTGGCGTGGTCGTGGCGATAAGTGGCGCCACCACGGTCGACGCGATTCTGGAACAGCTCCGCCGGGAGCTGAGGTTCTACTGTGGAAAACAGGAAGTCGCAGAGTCGGATCCGCTGCGACAGTTGGTCATCGTGCTGGCCGAGCGCAGCCGGGATCAGCGCGATCGTCTCGCGGCGATTGCCAGAAGCACTGTGCTGATCATGCTCGTGCTGGACGACTTCGAAGACAACCTGGACGTCGAGCATCAACTGAGCGACCCGGAGCTGGCGGCGTTTCTCCTGGCTTGGCCGGAGCGTCATCGGCTGGTCATCACCAGCAGACACCCGTTCCCATTACCCGGCCTCGACACCTATCCACTCGGCCCGCTGTCCTGGCAAGAGACGCGCAAGCTGATCTGGCGGCTGCCCGGCCTCGACCGGTTGACGCCGCGAGAGCAGTGGCAGGTGTGGACTCAGCTCGGCGGTCATCCGCGTTCGCTGGAATACCTCGACGCGCTGTTGCGCGACGGCGTCGCCCGATTCGATGAGGTGACTGACCGCCTGCGAGTGGCCCTGGCAGGCCGTGGTGTCCGAGACGGCGACTTGGGGGAGAAGCTCGCCGAAACCGGCGCGTTGATCGCCGAAGACGTGCTGCTGCCGCAGCTGATCGCCCACCTCGACACGGTGCCGCTTGCCAGGCGACTGCTGCTGGGTGCATCGGTGTACCGGCTCCCGGTGGACAGAACCGGCCTCGCCTGGCAGGTCGCCTCCGTGTCCGGTGATGAGCAGCCGCCACCAGCTCCGGACGGTCTGGACGATGCCATCGACAAACTGCTGCAACTCGGGTTGCTGGCGCCCTCCGAGCTCGGGTACCTGGTGCACCGATGGACGGCGGGGACCATAGCCCGGCTGGCCGGTCGAGAACAGTTGGCCGACAGGCACCGACAGGCAGCCGACTACCGGGGCTGGCGGATGGGTGCGACCTCCGAACAACTCGACTACATCCAGCAGGCGATCGAGGCGAGATACCACCAGCTGGCCGCAGGCAGTGTGGAAGAGGCGATCAGGTACACCGAGCTGGCCTGCCGAGAGTTGGACGTCGCCGGCCACTGGTCCTGGGAGGAGCGGCTGCGTCGTGAGGTACTGGCTGTGGCGCCACCGGGATCACAACAGTCGGCCCAGCTCACCGCGGATCTCGGTGGGCTGTACATGCGGAGGGGCGAGTACGAGCAGGCGGTCGCCAAGTACCAGGAGGCATTGACTATCTTCCGGAGGCTGGGCGCCGACGGCGATATTGCGTGTGCGCTGCAGCAGCTGGGCCTGATCGCCGAAAGTAAAGGCAACCGCAGGGAGGCGGAAGGGCTGTTCCGGGAATCGATGTCTATCAAGGAACGAATCGGTGACCGGTGGGCAATGGCCATCACTATCCATAATCTCGCTGGGATAGCAATGGACAACGGCGACGATCAGCTGGCCGAGGAACAATACCTCGACGCGCTGGATATATCGCAGGAACTGGGCGATCTGGAGGGAATCGCGGCAAGCCATCACCAGATCGGCATCCTGGCTTTCCGTGCCAAGGATTACGTCAGGGCGGAACGATGCATCCAGGTCGCCCTGTCGAACTACAATCGATTGCGCGACCGCATCAATATCGGAAACGGATTGGTCATTCTCGCCAGAATTTCGCTCGCCCTTTTCTACTACGAGACAGCTCAGGTCAACCTCCGGGCAGCCTTGGAGGTCTTCGAGGACATCGGCAGCAACCGTCACATCGCCGAGTGCTACCTACAGCTCGGCGAGATCGCGCGTGATGTTGGCGAGCTCGACTGGGCCGAGATCTGCTTCGCACGCGCACAAGCCATTTTCTCGGCCGTAGGTGAGCAGGTTTTCCTGGCCATGTGCAGCCGGGGATTGGGTGCCGTCCGCACGGTTCTGGGGCGGGTCGCCGATGCGGTGCCGTGCACGGTCGCGGCGTGGTTCTACGAAAGCGACCATCATGTGAACCAGCGAAATATCGAATGGCTCGCGATTCAACGTATGGAGCTCGGTGCTCATGCCTTCAGCGATGTGCTGCTGGAATTTTGCGATCCGGCGCGGGCGGCCTATGTACTGGAACAGACCGAGTCGTTCATCGAACTCTACAACTCATATCCGAGCCCCACGCACCTAGGTAGCGGATACATCAAGCTCGGAATAGCATCTCACGGGCAGCGGGACTACGGCACCGCCCGGATGTGCTTCGTGCGGGCGTTGCCGATCTGCGAGGCTGCGGGGTATTCGGAGGGCGTCGCCAAATGCCATGAGGACCTGGGGCTGGTGGGGCTGGAGACCCGGCGCCTGGAGGAGGCCGAGACAAGCTACCTGGCGGCACTCGAGGTCTATCAGCGGCTCGACCACGACACGAATATGGCCATTGTCCATCACCAGCTCGGACGGGTCTGCGAGGACCGGAAGGACTATGTGGAAGCGGAGCGGCATTTCCGCGCCTCGATAGCGATCAAGAGGCGGCTCGGCAATCTGTCGGGCGTCTCCAACAGCACCTTTCACCTCGGCAGGGTCACCCAGTCTCGCGGTGACCTTGCCCTCGCGGAACGGTACTTCCGCGACTGCCTCGCGATCGACGAGGGGCAGGAAGATTGGCATGGAATAGCGATGGACTACGCCGGACTCGGAAGCATACGCGCCGAGCAGGGCCTTGCCGCTGAGGCAATTTCCCTGACGGTCGAAGCATTGTCCATCAACCAGCGGATCAAGTCCGACAACGCGATTCGCAACATCACAGTGCTGCGAGAGGAACGCGCGAAACTCGGTGATGACGAGTTCACCAGGATCCTGCGTCACAACCTCGACCAGCTGTGGGTGTCCCGAGTCCTCGAGCTCACAACGGTCCTGCCGAGCACTCGACAGGATGCTCGCATCGATAGAAGTTGATCCGGCACCGGCCGCCAGGTCGACTCGACAGAGGTGTGATCCCGAAGCCGAGGGTTGTCGTCCCCGGATACCCGCAAGCGCAGCCACTGTTACTGCTGAATGGACTGAGCCGGTGCCCGGCTTGTAGCGGTATCGGATAGCTCGAGACAGGCTCTATTCTGTGGCGTCGGACCGAGTTGAATCCGCATCGTCGGTTATCTCCTGCGCTAATTCGGCGATGCGAGGCGCGTCGAACAAGGACCGCACAGTCAGCGTCACTCCCAGGACCTCCCGGATCCGAACAGCCAGCCTGGTGATCAAGAGGGAGTGCCCCCCGAGATCGAAGAAACTGTCGTCGATCCCGACCCGTTCCACCCCCAGCACTTCGCCGAATAATGCTGCCAGCAACTTCTCCTGATCGGTGCGCGGTGCCCGATACGCCGTATCGGTGTATTCCGGGGCGGGGAGTGCCCGGCGATCCACTTTCCCATTCGCTGTCAACGGCAGTGCTGTCATGGCCGTGATCGCTGATGGCACCAGGTATTCGGGCAATCGGGACGAGACAAACCGACGAACCTCGCTTGCTGCCATGGCACTACCGTTTGCCGGCACGATGTAGCCCACCAGTCGCTTGTCTCCCGGTCGGTCCTCGCGTACCACTACCGCGGCGCGCGCTACCGCGGTATGGGCGACGAGCGCCGCTTCCACTTCGCCGGGCTCGATCCGAAATCCCCGAATCTTTACCTGGTCATCGACCCGCCCTACGAACTCCAACTGACCCCTGGGATTCCACCGAACGACGTCCCCTGTCCGGTACATCCGATCGCCGTCGGCCGCCGGATAGGGGTTCGCCACAAACCGCGACGATGTCAACGCTGCCCGCCCCAGGTAGCCTCTGGCCAATTGCACACCCGCCACATAGAGTTCTCCCGCGACCCCTACCGGGACCGGCCGCAACCGGCCATCCAGCACGAACACCTGCGTATTCCCGACCGGCGAACCGATCGGCACAGTCGGGTCGGTGCCGGACAGCGGGGCACTCATCGAAACGCACACAGTAGCCTCGGTCGGACCGTACCCATTGACCATCCGCCGTGTGGCCGACCATCGCGCGGCCAACCCGGGAGGGCAAGGTTCCCCTGCGACAACGAGATCGGTAACAGACCGTAGTTCCGCTGGATGAATCCCATCGAGCACACCGGGAGTGAGAACCGCATGGGTCACCCGGCATTCGGTGATCAGGTCGGCGAGCTCTGCACCGACCACCCGGCTCTGCGCGGGTATCACGAGTGCGGCCCCGGATCCGAGCGCCAGTAGCAGTTCGAAGAACGCGGCGTCGAAGCTGGCGGAGGCGAACTGCAACACGCGACTGTTGTCGTCGATGTCGAGCAGATCACGCTGGGCCGCGAGGAGATTGGCGACGCCGGTGTGGGTGATGACAACGCCTTTGGGGAGGCCCGTTGATCCAGAGGTGTAGATCACGTAGGCCGCGTCGAGTGGACGCAACGGGCGCAGGCGGTCGGCATCGGTGATCGGGTCGCTGTTGTGTCCGGCAACGAGCGCTGCCGTCTCAGCGGTGTCCAGCGCGAGCACCGGAATGTCTGCCGGCAATGCAATCGAATCCGACGACAACGCCGATCCGGCTGTGCTGGACTGGGCCAGGATCAATCGCACGGTGGCGTCGCCGAGCATGAACCCGATCCGTTCGCGTGGGTAGTCGGGATCGATAGGAAGGTACGCCGCGCCTGCTTTTGATATTGCCATGATTGCCACGATCATCCGCAAAGATCGTGGCAACACGATTGCGACGATCATCTCCGGGCCGACGCCGCAGTCGATCAATACCCGCGCCAACCGGTTGGACTGGTGATCCAGCTCCAGATAGGACAACGACCGATCACCGGATGTCACCGCGGTGGCATCCGGCACCCGAGCGACCTGACGGGCGAACAACTCCGCGACCGTCAACGGTTGTACCGGCCCAACGCTGTTGCCTGCGTCGTTCCACTCCACCAGCAACCTACGCCGCTCCACATCGTCGAGCAGATCGATCGACCCCGTCCGAGCGCCCGAATCGGCCACAACAGCTTCGAGCACTCGCCTCAGCCGAGTGAGCAACATCTTGATGGTGTCCGGATCGAACAGATCGGTCCGAAATTCCACCACGCCGTCCACCGCGACACCGACCGCGCCGAGACCACCGCGTTCGGTCATGCTGAAGGCCAAATCCATTCGGGCGGTGCCGGTATCGACGAACTCCGAGCGTGCCTCCAGCTCGGGTCCCAGACCTTCGGCCGATACGGGATCGGCTTGCTCGGTGTTGTCCCAAGCGAGCATCACTTGGAATATCGGGTGGTTGGCCGTCGACCGCGTCGGATTGACGGCCTCGACGAGGCGCTCGAAGGGGATATCCTGATGAGCGTAGGCATCCAGGCAACGTTCCCGTACCTGCGTGAGAAGCTCCGCGAAAGTGGGATCACCGGAGAGATCCGTCCGCAGCACAAGAGTGTTCACGAAGAACCCGACCGATTCGTCGAGTGCCTCGTCGGTGCGTCCGGCGACAGGCGAACCTATGACAATGTCGTCACCGCCACCCATGCGCGACAGCAGCACCGCCAACGCCGCGTTGACAACCATGAACACGCTCGCCCCGTTGGCTCGGGCAAGTCTCTCCAATCCCGTACACAACTCGGCTGACCACGAAAAGCGCTCGGCTGCACCCGTATACGAGACCACTGGCGGAGAAGGTCGATCAACGGGCAACATTATCCGTTCCGGCGTTCCGGCCAAGACCCGTTTCCAGTAGCCCAGCTGTTCGGCGATCCGACTGTCCGGATCAGCCTGCTCGCCGAGCAGATCCTGTTGCCACAGCGTGTAATCCACGTACTGCACCGGCAGTGGTGCCCATTCCGGCGCTCGCCCCGCCCGACGTGCCACATACGCCTGGCTGAAATTCCGCCACAGCGGTCGGATAGACCAACCATCGGCGGCAATGTGATGGACCACGACAACTAGCAGATGCCGGTCCGCGCCCACGTCGAACAACCACGCCCGCACTGGAATCTCCGACTCCAGATCGAAGGCATAGTGCACCGCATCGGCTACCGCCGTTTCAGCCTCGACTTGCTGCGAGATCATCAACCGTGGACAAACATCCTCGACCGGAAGCACGTGCTGATACGGGACGCCGTCGCGCTGTGGGAACACCGTGCGCAGGCTTTCGTGCCTCTGCACCACATCGACCAGCGCGGCCTGCAGGGCCGCCGTGTCCACTACTCCGGTCAGCCGCGCAACTATCGGCATGTTGTAGGTCGCCGAAGGCCCTTCCAGCCGATGGAGGAACCACAGTCTCCGCTGTGCGAACGACAACGGCACTTCCTGTGGACGGTCTTTGATCGTCAAAATGGGGCGCACCCGAACACCATTTTCGAGTCGTGCCGCCAACTCGGATACGGTGGGTGTGTCGAACAAGTCCCGCACACCCAACTCGATTCCCAGCATCACGCGTACTCGATTGGCCAGTCTCGTCGCCGAGAGTGAATGACCACCCATATCGAAGAAACTGTCGTCGATTCCGACCCGTTCCACCCCCAACACCTCGGCGAACAATCCTGTCAGTATCTTTTCCCGCTCGGTGCGCGCCGCCCGATATGTCCCGCCGGTGAATTCCGGAGCCGGCAGCGCGCGACGGTCCAATTTCCCATTCGGTGTCAGCGGGAAACCTTCCACAACAACTATCGCCGCAGGCAGCATATAGTCCGGCAATCGGGACGAGAGAAATGTCCGTAGAATGCTTGTCAAGGCGGCGATTTCGCGGGAGCGCGCGGGTCTGTTGGTGAGCTTGTCTACCAAGAATTCACCGGTTGTCCTCGGCGTGTACGCTGCGATCCATGATGCGGTGGTCACCCGCTCCGATTCGGCGAAGATGACGTCGAACTGCTCAGGAATATTCGACCAGGTCATGATTGCCCGATAGTCGTGTTCGGCGGCAAGGCGGCTGAGTTCGGACGGGTCGATCCAATCTCGGTGTGGGGGTGACGCGTTGAGATCGGCAACGGCGGCATCGAGAGGTCCACCGCTGCGCAGCCTGCGCTCGGCCATGATTTCCGGAAACAGGCGACCGTTGGGAATGCCGTCTACGCGAAGTATCGGAGGTGAATCGGAGCGCAGGTGGTGGATGAGTTCATCGATGCCACTCCCCGGATGTCCCCAATGCAGTCTCGGTGCATCCGTGAGCAGCTGCTGCGCCGCGCTCGGCCTGGTGCGAAGTATCACATCGTATCGGTAGCGCGTCAGCTCATTGTGATGGACGCCGTCTTTGAGTCGTAAATCGGCGCCCGTGATGCCGGCGGTATCGTTTGCGAACATTACGAAGAAGTCCGGATCGACCATCAACTCCTTCTCCGCGGTCATCGCCCGTTCAGCGGCTTTCAGTGCCACCGTCGCCATAGTATCCAGTTTGGCATGATGTAGTTCGACTGCGGTGTGGAAACAACTGGCCAGGCGCATGTTGCGAACATCGCCGACGAATATCACGCCGTCCGCTCGCAGGAGCCGGGCGGCCGAGCGCAGCACCTCGACCAGATATTCCGCGTGCGGAAAGTACTGGACAACCGAATTGATGACAACCGCGTCGAAGAATTTCTCCGGCAGGCCGTCGATGTCATCCGCAACTTGGCAACGCAAATTTACCTTGGCTGCCAGGCCGGGGCGCTCGATGAGCTGGGAACGCAGGCGATCGATGACTGCCTGGGATACGTCGGTGCCCCAATAGCTTTCACACGAGGGCGCGACTCCGCTCAGTATCAGGCCCGCGCCGACGCCGATTTCCAGGACCCTTTCCGGAGCAAGTTCCAGGATCCTTTGTACGGTCTCCTCGCGCCACTCGCACATCTCGGCCCGCGGAATCGGTCGATCGGTATAGCTGCTGTTCCAGCCCGCGAAGTCCGCTCCGAGCGCTGGACTGCCGGACGCGTGATAGATATCGTCATAAACCTGCCGCCACGCGTCGACATGCTCGACGTCCCTGGTCTCCGCTTGTATACCGTTTGCCGGCACGATGTAGCCCACCAGTCGCTTGTCTCCCGGTCGGTCCTCGCGTACCACTACCGCGGCGCGCGCTACCGCGGTATGGGCGACGAGCGCCGCTTCCACTTCGCCGGGCTCGATCCGAAATCCCCGAATCTTTACCTGGTCATCGACCCGCCCTACGAACTCCAACTGACCCCTGGGATTCCACCGAACGACGTCCCCTGTCCGGTACATCCGATCGCCGTCGGCCGCCGGATAGGGGTTCGCCACAAACCGCGACGATGTCAACGCTGCCAGCCCCAGGTAGCCTCTGGCCAATTGCACACCCGCCACATAGAGTTCTCCCGCGACCCCTACCGGGACCGGCCGCAACCGGCCATCCAGCACGAACACCTGCGTATTCCCGACCGGCGAACCGATCGGCACAGCGGCCTGAGCGGGCGCTTGCGATACGGTGAATGAGGTGATCGCAACAGTTGTTTCAGTCGGACCGTAGCCGTTGATGATGCGAACGCCGGGGATATACGCCAGGGTTCTCTCAACAAGTGCCGCTGTCAGCGGCTCGCCGATGAAGACGACAGCTTTTGCGTCGAGTTTCGCCGCATTGGGTTGTCCGATCAGCTCGCCGAATGCCGAGGGCGCCGCGCTGATGATGTCACCCGTCCACGAATCGCGTTCGGCCAGCGTCAGAATGTCGCGGACGATTTCGATGCTGCCGCCCGTGGTCAGTGTGCAGAATACTTCGAACACAGATACGTCGAAGGTCAACGAGGTGCTAGCCAGTACTCGTGATTCCGCTGTCATCTCTATCCGAGACGACAGTTCGCGAATCGACGACGTCGCGTTGTGATGGGTGATAACGACGCCCTTGGGCACGCCTGTGGATCCCGAGGTGTAGATGACGTAGGCCGGGTTGAGCGGTTGCAGTGGGAACAGGCGGTCGCTGTCGGTGAGGGGCGCGTCATCCTGCCCAGCCATGAGTCGGACGGTCTCGCTGCCGTCGACCGCGAGTACCGATACCGCGGTCGGCAGGTCGATGGTGTTCGGGCGCATCATCGATTCGGCTGTCGTGGAATCGGTCAGGACCAGACGCGCGGCGGCGTCGGTGAGCATGAACCCGATCCGCTCGCGGGGATGGCGGGGGTCGATCGGCAGATACGCTCCTCCCGCCTTGATCACCGCCAGAATCGCGATGATCATCTCCAGTGATCGCGGCAGCATCACGGCCACAATCGTCTCCGGGCCGACACCTCGGTCGATCAGTATCCGTGCCAGCCGGTTGGACTCGTGATCCAGTTCCGCATACCGCAGCGAACGCTCTTCGAATATCGCTGCGACTGCGTCCGGTGTTCGATCGGCCTGACTGGCGAACAACTCCGCAACCGAAGCCGACGCCACCCCAGAACCTGTGCCTGTTCCCGACGTTGCCGGATCGGCCTGTCTCGAATCCGCGGTAGGCGGTGTCGATGATTTGCGGGGGCGGACGAGCATCATCGACGCGATCAGACCTATCAGCAAGATCGCGGCGGGCAGATAGGTCGATTGGCTCAGCGCCGCACTGAACGGAGGTTTCAGGAAATCGGGCACTTGCCAGGTACCGCCGGCTGCCGATGACGAGATGCCGTGTGCTGTCATCCGAGCGGTGATCAATGCGCCGACTGTCGCACTGCCCAGGACCGAGCCGACCAGCCGGGTGGTGTTGTAGACGCCGGCGCTCGCGCCGGCGTGGTGCACGGGCAGGTCGCGTGCGGCGGCGGCCGATAGCGGTGCCCAGATGCAGGCCGCTGCGAGCCCCATTGCGACGGACGCGAGCACAACCTGCCGAACCGCGGTGTTCGGTGTCATTGCCGACGCCAACCACGCCATCGAAGCGGCGAAAAGAAGGAAGCCGAAGCTCGGAATGGAACGCGGGTGCACGTGGTCGGCTAGTTTGCCGATGAACGGGCCCGCGATGCCGGTGACGACCGCCATGGGGGCGAAAGCCGAAGCCGCTGCCATCGGCGACAAATCCCGCACCGCTTCCAGGTAGAAATACACCGGCACCATCAGGGCGGTTTCCGCCGCGCCTGCTGCACAAACCGCTACGTTGGCCGAAGCGAAATTCCGATAGCGGAACAGCCCCAGCGGCACCAGCGGCTCGCTCCTACTGTGAGCCTGGGTCACGACGAACCCGACCAGCACCGTAAGTCCTACGCCAATCGACACCCAGACCAGTGCCGACCAGTGGTAGGTATTGCCCTGCTGAATGCCGAACACCAACAACGTCATACCGACCGCACTGAGTGCCACACCGAGAAGATCGAGCCGATGTGTATGGGTCGGTAACGAGGGCACCAGCCAGACTGCCGAGGCGAACGCCATGACCCCCATCGGGATGTTGACGAAGAATATCCACTGCCAGCCGATCTGGTCGACCAGCACGCCTCCGATGATCGGGCCGACCAGCATCGACAGCCCAGCGACGGAAGCCCATAGACCCGTCGCCGCGCCGCGCCTGTCCGGTGGGAAGATCCGGGTGATCACGGCCATCGTCTGTGGCGTCATCAACGCCGCGCCGATACCCTGCGCCGCGCGCGCAGCGATCAGCATTTCGATGGATCGCGACAGGCCGCACCACAGTGAGGCAGCTGTGAAGACGACCAGACCGATCAGATAGATACTCTTGGGCCCGAACCGATCTCCGAGTCGCCCGGTCAGCAACAGGGGCACCGCATAGGTGAGCAGATAGGCACTCGTCACCCAGATCACGCTGGGCATATCAGCATTCAGGTCAGCTTTGATCGCCGGGGTCGCGACCGCAACGATCGTCATGTCCAACAGGATCATGAAGAAGCCGGCCAACAGCGCCCACAGCGCAGGAAACGGATTGTGTTCGGTGGCCAAGGTTGTTCCTTCGTATTCTCGGACTTGTCGGTTCGGCGACCTCGGCATCGTGGATGAACCTGGTCGAGGTCTGGTTCGGCATCACCGAACGCCGAGCCATCCACCGTCCTGATTCTCGAATGCGTCGTTGGCGTCCTGGATGCCGGAACCCATCGCGCGCAGGTTCGCCGCGAGGTTCTCGAACCCCTCCATGCCCTGCTGTGCGCCGGGCGGATACCTTCGGGCGCAGGTCTTTCCGGGTTCGTCGTCGCCCCAGAACTCCCCTTCGCGGGCGAGGTCGACGTTCAACTCCGCCGCCATCTCCTCGGCGAGCTGGCGCAGCTCCAGTGCTGACGCATGCAACTCATCGGGTTCACTTCGTCCCGGACGTGATTGTCGCCGAGCCGCTCCAGCCGGTCCTTCAGCCACGGCATTCGGGCTTCCGGCGGGATCTTCGCGATCTCGGCGTGGAAACCGACGAACGTGGGTGCCACGTCGCCAAGGAACGTGACGGTGTCCGGCGACGTATCCCTTGCGGCTGTGAGTCTCTCGACCATCCAGTCGGCGACATCGCCCGCGGTCGTATTGTCCAGCACTTTCACTAACTGGCTCGGGGAACGTATTGCCCTTGGGCGCAGGGTGTTTGGCGTTCTGTCCACGTACCATATCCGCGACGGCTCCGGCGATATCGTTCGACAACTTGTACCAGCTCCGATGTTTCGGGCTCGGCGCATGCTTCGCGGTCGCCCGTGTTGTCGTGGCGGCGACCGGATCGTGTGGCGATTCGGGCTGCGGATTCGCTTGCGTGCCGCGCCGTCGCAGCGTTCGCGCTCTGCGTCGAGCCGCGCGGTGTCGGGTGGCTCGTCGGCGGGTCGGTGACCGCTGTTGTGGACGTTGGGTGTACGCGCATCGCGGTTGTGGCTGCGTTGCCCCCGGAACCAGCTGCCACTCGCCAGCAGGCCAGCGACGCCATCGCAGCGCATGCTCTGAAGAACCGCCGGTGGTCGACGTCGCTATCGCACGCGTCCGGTCTGCTCCTGCCCACTGTCAGTCCTCCCGCACGGCACAACGCAATGTGTCAAAATGTCAACATTCGTGGTTTCAGAACAAATTCTCTTCACGCCAGTTGATGATTTTGATTGGACCACGCCTGGTCTGGCCTGTCAACGGTCGTCAAGCGATAATGGTTCGAAAGCATTCCAGTTGACGGGGAAGGCGACCGGTGGACGAAACGGGCTCAACATTGGCGTCGAGATTGACCTATCTGTTCGACGTCGTGCGCAGGCCGGACGGTCGCGAGTTCAGCAACGAGGAGGTCGCCACCGCGATCGCCCGCCATCAGGGGGTGAAGATGTCCGGCTCGTATGTCTGGTACTTGCGTACCGGTCAACGAGACAATCCGACCTTTCGGCACTTGAGCGCGCTGGCTCGATTCTTCGGGGTTCCGCCCGCGTACTTCTTCGACGATGAGACCAGTCGCGAGGTCGACGCCGAGTTGGGTCTGCTGACTGCCATGCGGGACGCGGGCGTGCGTGATGTGGCGCTGCGGGCAGCGGGCCTGTCTGCCGAGAGCCTGGCTGCGGTCACTGACGTGATCAACCGTTTCCGCCGCTTGGAGCGACTGCCCGCAGGTCCTTCCGGCGACCGGTAGCGCGCGAAGAACTTCGACTGCCATGCGGACTACGGATTTGCGGAAGCGCTGCGAGAGGCGAATCGACGTGCTCGGGTTACCGGTTCGCTTCGGTATCGACGAGGTGTGCGAGCGGCTGGCGAGTCATGTGGGCAGACGGATCGAACTGATCCCGATGGCCTTGCCGCCGGCCAGTCCACTCGGGTTGCTGATCACCGACGAACACGGGCATTCCGTCATCTACGAGGAGTCTGCTAGTCCGATTCACCGCCAGCAGATCATCTTCCACGAATTCGCGCATCTGCTTCTCGGTCACACGGGTCAGCCGATCGGCGATGATCGACGGCACTGCATGTTCGTGCACATCGCCCATGAGATCCAGGGACAGGTTCTCGCCAGGTCCTGCGGATCGACCGAGCAGGAGACCGAGGCAGAGATGACGGCGACGTTGCTGCTGCGGCGCGCGCACCGGTCGAGCCAGCCGGTCACCATCGCTGCCGATCCGGCGATCGCCGACATAGTCCGCCGCTTGGACAACTCACTGTGACCCCCGACCCGATTCTCCTCATCTTGCTCACGGCGTTCGCTTGCGGCACTGTCCTGGCTATCAAGGCTCGCGACATCATGCGGGATCCGGACAATGGGATGCACCGTGCGAGTGCGCTTTTCGCTGGCGCGATCCTGGCGACTATGATGCTCTGGCTCGAATCCGATGCCATCGACCACCACACCCATGTTCCGATGATCGGCATCCTGCTCAGTGACATCACGGCGATGCTCGCGGTGTACGCGAGCCAGATATGGTTTGTGTACCTCACGACACGGACCGAGATCGCGCGCCGCAGGTCGCCGCTGTGTGGTGCGGGATTCATTGTCGTCGTCGCCGCAGTCGTCTCGCTGTTCGCCGCGTTCCCGCCGGCGTCCGCGAATAGTGCCCGGTATCGGTATCTGTTCATCTGCTACGTCGGTGTCAGCGCCATCGCCGCGGTCGTGTTCGGGTTCCGCTACGCCGTGCTCACCGCGAAGCCGTGGCTACGTAGCGGATTCCGCGTCATCGCAATAGGGGGCATCGCCGTGATCGCGCGCCTGGCCTTCCTCGGCTACGTGCTCGTGGCAGCCGATCTCGGCCACCCACCCCAGCCGATCTACGCCACCGTCGACGGGCTACTCACGGTAACCGGACTGCTCATCGTCATCGCGGGGATGGCGCTGCCCTCAGGCGGTGAGCTCCTCGGGTCGCTGCTTCATGCTTACCGATGCCACCGCACCGAACGACAACTCATTGCGCTGAGCTGGCACCTGACATCCGTCACCGGCACGGCGAGCGTTGTGCCCCTCCCTATCAGCCGCGAATGGAATCCGTTACAGGACGCTGAATTTCGGCTCTGTCGCCGGGTCATCGACATTCGGGACGCGCAACTGGCGCTGCGCGGGTATGCCGATCCACGGGCGCGACAGCTCGCCGCCGAACGGTCCGAGGAACTCGGCCTGCCGGACCACGAGCGCGGCCCGATGATCGAGGCGGCCGTCATCGCGGCCGCGATCCAGGCGAAGCAGGCAGGCATACCGCCCCGGCACAACACGACGATGACCCTGTCCGCCGAACACGGCGGCGCTGACACGCTGCTCGACGAAGCCAGATGGCTCGGACATGTCAGCCGCGCCCTACGATCCTTCGAGATCGCACGCCCCGATACGCCGAGGTGACCGCTCGGAGTCCTTTCGCTGGCTGTCGGGGCGTTTCTGCCGGCAAGACTGGTTGCAGGCGGGTGGGTGCGGTGGTGGCAGTCCGGTCCAGGGTGCGTGGCGGGCAAGTGCGGTGTGGTTTCGCGAGCCTGGCGTGCGATGCGTCCGGCGGCCGAGAACAGCCGTAGCCGTAGGGTTTTCGGTTCCCGGGCCGCGTGATGTTCGAGCCGGCCGGCTCGAAGGCCGCCATCAGCGCCCGAACGGCCGGGTACACCACGGCTAAGGCGGCTACGTACAGTGTAAGTTCTTTTGGCGCGGCCTCGCTATTCCAGGCGCGCGTGAGCTCCAGCGCGTGCTCCCCACGGCGCAACGGCCCGAGTTTGGAGAGCATGCCGAGCGCGTCGCGGGCCACGTCCCAAACATGCATCAGGTGCCCTGATATTCGTGGGTTATGCCGACACCACATGATTTCGAATTCGAAGCCGTCTACCAAGGCAAAGGCGGTCCGTTCGGGCCGGGCGTCAAACCCCCGTGGAGCATCGGAGAACCCCAGCCGGAACTGGCCGCCCTGATCGAACAGGGCAAATTCCATGGCGATGTCCTCGACGTCGGATGCGGGGAGGCGGCGATCTCGCTGCATCTGGCCGAGCGGGGCTACACCACCGTGGGATTGGATCTGTCGCCGACCGCGATCGAGCTGGCCCGCGCCGAGGCCACCCGGCGCGGCCTGGTCGACGCCTCCTTCGAGGTCGCCGACATCACCTCCTTCACCGGCTACGACGGCCGCTTCGGCACCATCGTCGACAGCACGTTGTTCCATTCGATTCCGGTCGAGTCGCGGGAGGGCTATCAGGAGTCGATCGTTCGCGCAGCCGCGCCAGGCGCGTCGTATTTCGCGCTGGTGTTCGACCGGGCCGGCTTGCCCGAAGTGCCCGAACCGGGGCCATCGCCCGTCACCGTCGACGAGCTTCGTGAGGTGGTGTCGAAGTACTGGGTGATCGATGAGATCAGGCCGGCGCGAATCCATGGCAACCTGCCTGCGGGCAACCTGCCTGCGGACTTGGGTATTCGGTTCGAGGGCATACGCGACGAGCCCAACGGCCGCAAGTCGGTTCCGGCCTGGCTGCTGTCGGCTCATCTGGGCTGATCACTCCACACGGCGAGATCGCGGGGTTGCATTGCCTGGGCAGGGGGCATCGAAGTGCCCGGGCTCCCCCCACTGCTGTCTTTGCCCCTGAGCTTCCCAGCTCAATCGGCTCATCGCGCTCAATCGGCTCATCGCGGGAAGCGACCTGTCAGGCCGCGTCGCTCTTCTCGAATCGTGCGACAAACCGCAACTCGAGTGCGTGAGCCAGCCTGTCGAGCATGCCGATGGTGGGCGTGCCGCCACCGGACTCGAGCCGCGAAACATCCGGCTGGCGTAGTCCGGCACGTTCGGCCAGCTGCGTCTGCGTCAGTCCGAGTTCCAAGCGACGTTCGCGTATGGCATTGGCGAACTCGATGGCGAGTCGTGCCTCTTCGCGGCCGACGTTGTACTCGGTAGCGTTGAAATCGGAACGATCGACTCGTTCCCGTCGCAGGTCATCCATAGACTTGTGGTCAGCCATCGTCGATTACCTCTCGATCGAAACTGGTTCGGGCGTGGTCATGTTCGGCCTCGCACACCTTGCGAAGAGCCTTTGCTCGCTCCACCTCTGCGGCTTGCCGCGTCCGAGTTTTACGGAAAACGGTCAGCAGGACCACTCGTCGCCCCGGAGCGAGCCAGTAGGTTATACGCATCACCGGTTGTTCGGCCATGCGATCTCGGCGGTCGGCCCGCGTCCATATCTTGGCCGATATGGCGGAATTGGGCGAGTTCTTGCACTTCATGGTTAATTGGATTAACTTGTAGTTAATTTGATTAACTTACACCGCAGGAGTTGAGACCATGACCACCATCCCCGCCGAGCGCACTCCCGCAGGTGCACTTCGCACGATTCCTGCCGTGATCGGGATCGGGTACGCACTGTCCTGGGCCATCGCCCTCTCGATCCCGGTGCCAAACCCCGGATTCGACGAGTCCGGAAGTTCGCTGGTCGCCAAAATTTCCGGGCACGTCGCGGCTATGGACCTGAATTACCTGTTCAGTGAGGGAGTTCCAGCGCTCGGACTGGTCATCGTGCCGCTGTGGCTGGCTCGTGCGGCAGGCTGGTCCCGGGCGGGTCGGATCACCGCGATCGCGGGAGCCGTGGCCGCGGCCATCTCGTTGGTCCAGTTCGTTGTCGGCGTCGCGCTGGCCGGGGCGACCTCGCCCGATACCGCGCGCCTGCTGTTCGAATCGCTGAACCGGCTCGACGGCGCCAAGATGTTCGTGCTCGCCGTGATGGGCGTGGCAGGAGTTATGGCCGGAGCGCTTCCACGCTGGCTGCGGTTCACCGGCATTGCCATGGCAGTCGCGATCGCCGGATCGGGCATCGGATATCTCCTGCTCATCTCCGGCATGGCTACCCTGGCCTACGTGTCTTTGCCACTGCTGATCGTGTTCGTCACCGGTAGCGGCATCATACTCGGCCGATCGGCCGAGTAGATGCCTCGTGTCGGTCTGACCCCACAGGTGGTCGTCACCGAAGCCGCGGCCGTCGCCGATGAGGTGGGCTTGGACAAGCTCACCCTGGCGGCGGTCGCGAAGCGCTGTGGCGTCTCGCTTCCCGGGCTGTACAAGCATGTCGATGGGCTCGACGCGGTCAAGCGAGACATCTCCGTGCTGGCAGTGCGAGAGTTGACCGCGAAGCTCGCTGCCGCGACGTCCGGCGTCTCGGGAAAGGAGGCGCTGCAGGCCCTTTCGGTGTCGTACCGCGACTATGCCATGGCGTTTCCCGGTCGCTACTCGGCGAGTGTGCGGGCGCCTGCGGCAGGTGATCGGGAGCATGAAGAAGTGGCGGTGCAGGCAGTCGGCGTCATCGACACCGCGCTCAAGGGTTACCAGCTGGAGGGAGCCGACCTGATCCACGCCGTCCGTATCTGGCGAATCGTCTGCCACGGTCTGGCCTCGCTGGAAGCGGAAGGTGGTTTCGGCCTACCGGATCCGGTGGACGAGACCTTCAACCGTTTGATCGGCGTTCTCGATGCGTCCTTCCGCACCGTGACGGTCGAATAGGGCTGACGGCGGGTAGGCCGCTCGATACCGGGTGTCGCCGCCCGTGCGCGATGCTGCCTGGTGGAGCGGCAACTTTGTCGTGATCGATTTGCCGTGTCAGCCCAGCTTCGCCACGACGTCGGCTATCTGTCCGGGCATCGACAAGAACGGCGAATGAGAGGAGTCGAGCGCCACTACAGAGCTCGGGTTGTCCGGGAAGGTGGCGTCGCTGATGAACGTCTACTGCACGTGCTGCCGGTCAGCGTGGCTGTCCACGACGGACTAGAGGAGTGATTCCAAGGGGGATCGGCTTTGCGGTCCTGTCTGGGGGTCAGTGATCGTAGGCGGTCAGCGAGCGGTGGATCGGTGCGCCGGTGGTGTCGTTGTGCCAGATCGCGGCGGTGAGCGCGAGGATGCGTTGCAGGATGCGGGCGATGACTCCAGCTGGGGTGCGACCGCCATGGCGTTCCAGGTCCAGTTGGGCTTTGAGGGTTTGATTGATCGACTCGACGGTTTGACGCAGCGGCCTGAACAGGGCACTTCCTGGGCGTTCGGGTTCGCCTCTGCGCGCCGGACGCAGCAGGTGCAGCCCGGCATCGGCCAGGTCGGACTCGAACCCGGCCCCGAAGTAGTTCTTGTCGCAGATCAGGGTTTGTCCCGGCCGCTGCACGACCAGTGTGGGATCGGCACGCAAGATGCCCATCAGCGTCTCGCGTTCGTCGGCTTTGGCACCGGTCAAGGCGAATCCGATCGGCAGCCCGCCCAGCGTGGCGACCAGATGCAGCCGCAGGCCCCAGAAATAGCGCGAATGCGAGGCGCAGTACCCATACTCGGCCGATCCGGCCAGGTCGGAGCGTTTGACCGTTTCGCGGGAGCGGCCGCATTCGACCGGTGTGGAATCGGCTACCCACACGTCGTCGGTCCACAGACTGGTGTCGGAGGCCAAGACCCGGATCACCGTGACGAGCATCGCGGCGGCGTTACGTAGCCGCTTGTTGTAGCTGGGTTGTTTCGGCAGGTATGGAAACAAGGGCCGCAGATGCGTGCGGGCATACCGCAGCCAGCGGGCCTCGGAGGTGAACCCGAGCAGCGCCTGCATTACCGCCAACGTCACCAGTTCGGCGTCGGTCAACCGGGGCGTGAATCCGACCGCGGGGCGTCGGGGAGCCAGATCCGAGCGAAGCTTCAACAGGTCGTCGGTGGTGACATAGAGTGCAGTGGCGAGGGTGTCGATGTCATTGCTCACAACCTTGACTTACGACGCCCTCGCCCGAATCCTCAAACCCACTTCCCGACAATCGCTTTCACAACAGCGAGACCCGCGAGGCGGCGACAGAACCGGACAACTGCTCGGCGCGCTGCGCGACCGAACCGCGCAACAGCCCACGAATGCAGCGACCTACCAGCTCCGGCGAACAGGATTCAACGCTTGCGGGCCCGCGCCTGCCTGGTGAGTTCGGTGATGCGGTCGGGGCGGTGAGAATTGTTCAGCTCGGCCACCAGCTCGTCGGGACACAACTCGTACAGGTCGCCCCACCAACGGCAAGCCTTGTTGTCCCATACGCGGTATCCGCCCGGCACGCCGCGTGCCACGTACCGTCGTCGAGCCATACCCGGATTCTAACGGCGCACCACAACCTTGGAATCACTCATCTAGATGGTGACTTCATCGTCCTGGACTTCGATGCTGCCCGCAGCATCGGGCATGTGGAATACCCTGCTGGCGCGCTTTACATCCAGTAAGAGGACCAGGTAGAGCTGTATAAGATGGCTTTCGACCGCCTCTTTGCGGCGGCGTTGTCGGATCGGACTCCGCCGACGCCGTCAGAAGTCGGTTGGCAGCCTTCGGGAAGTAGGAGAAACGGATGAGCACCGCAGACCACCTATCGTGGCGGACATCCAGCTACAGCGGTAACGGCGAAGGCTGCGTCGACGTGGCCCCCGCGACGGACAGCGTTTTCGTTCGGCCCGTCAAGCATCGCGACCAGGGGATCATCGAGTTCACCGCCGCCCAATGGTCGACGTGTGTTCGTGCAGCCCGTGTGGGCCTGGCCGGCACCAACGGTGCCGCCGTCGTACGACAAAACGGTGCCGACACCCTCGTGACTTCCCCTGGCGTCCAGCTCCGCTTCGACGAAACCGAGTGGACCGCCTTCCTTGCCGGTGCGAACGACGGCGAGTTCGACTCCTGACAGGTGGCGAGTGTGGATGATATCGAGCGACTGCTTCTCGGGCTGTCCGCCCATCTGCGAGACGGGTATTCCGTGGACAGCGCCCGCGAGGTTCGACATCAGCTCGACGTCGTCCGGGATCGGGTTCCCTTCCCGCCTCCGGACACGATCGAGCAGAGTCCGTTACGAAACCTGTTCGACTACGTCGAGCTGAAGAGCCACGATGCCGTCCTCGGGCGAACGCAATGGCTTCGCGGCGAGTTGGCGGAGATCGATCGAGACCTGCTGTCGGCATTGGCCGAGACCCAACGCGGTGACTTGACTGTGGACGACCTCCGGCAGATCGACGACCTCTTATGGGAGCTGCGTGACCGTATCGACGCTTTCGAGCCGATGGATGAGGGGCGCTGGCCGTTGCAATGCCTCATCGCCTACGTCGACGCGAGGATCAAACGCTCCCTGGAAGCGAACTGAACGACTCGGCTGCTTTGATCACCTGACAGGTCCCCTGCGGCGACGCCGCCCACTGTATTCGTAAGGAGGGCGGAGTCACCTACCCAGGCTGGAAGCCGGGCGAATCGGCGAGCTGAACGTGTCGCGAGGCAGGTGGCAGCCGACATCGGTGCGAATCTGATTGCGATGCAGCAGGTTCCGGACTCCACTTCGACACGAACCGGTCAGGGGATTTCAACTCCTCGACTTCGGGCGGAGCGGCCGCAAGAATGCCTCGATGTCGGACCACCGGCACTCCCCGTTTTGCACGGCCGAGCATCTGGGCGCTGTCGGGGCTTTCGATAGCTACCCTTCCTCCCAAGGGCGGGAAGTCGATCTCCGCAACGAAGAGGCTAACGTGACCGGCATCCCGTAGGGCCGCGGGCCGGGGCTCTGAGCGTAGGTGATTGTCCATCCGACACCTGGATCGACAGTGGAACAGGAGACGACCTAGAGAACGGAGGTCGTCGACGACTAATCGTCACTGATGACCAGTGACGACGGCGGCACGGTCGGATCCGCCGGAGAAGGCTCGGGGCACTCTCGCGCAGCAGCCGCGACCCGGCATTGGCAAGCGGGACGCAGCTGCCGCAAGCGGGGCGCCCGTCCCACACTGCGCGAGCAATGGACGGGAGGCGATCGGGGTCGTGCCTATGATCGATACATCTGTTTTGATACCCGGTTTTTGCGAATGTTCTCTGGTCAATCCCGCTACCCGGCCGGCCGAGGACGCCACGATCGAATGGCTGTGGCGGATCGGCTTCCTTGCCAAGCCAGAGCAGGAAGCGCACTTGCGCTCCTTCAAATTCGGGCTCTACCACGGGATCACCACGCCGCACGTGGATCATGAGCATCTGGTGCTCGGGCTGATGTGGTTTTGCTGGGGCTCGTTGGCCGACGATCAGTACGACAACTACGACTGGGGCGAGCGGCTGGACAGGATGCGTGGCGTGTTGCGCGCTATGCAGGCGATCGTCGACGGCGTGACTCCCACCGATGGGCGGTCCAACCCGGTGATCGACGGTTTCGCGGATTTCTGGCCCCGGCTCACTGCCGGGCTGTCGGAGTCCGGCAAACGGCGGATCATCGAGCACTTCATGGACTACATGCAAGCGGTGATCTTTCAGAACGTCTACCATGCCGCGGGCCGGATCCCGGACATGGCGACTTTCCTGACTATGCGCCGTCACACCATTGCGATGATCTTTCAGGCCGACGTTCTCGCGGTGGTTTGCTCGCTGCGGATCCCCGACACATTGTGGGACAGTCTTCTGTTTCGTGAGCTCGTCTCGTGTTTCGCCGATATCACCGCGTGGCACAACGACGTGTACGGCTTGGAGAAGGATATCGCCGACGGCCAGACGTGCAACATGGTGCGGGTGGTCGCGGCCAGCGAGAACTGCAGTCTGGCAGAGGCGGTAGAGCGGGTGCTGGACCGAGCCGAACACCGCCAACGTCTCCTTGTCGAGTTGCAGGCCCAGTTACCTGGGCTGGCAAGCCAACTCGATCTGCCACCTGAAGCGGCGGAGCAATGTGCCCAGCTTGCCTGGGCACTACGTCGCTACGCATACGCGAATCTGGTGTGGATCCACGAAACCTGTCGCTACGACCTGGATCGTCCGCGGATCCGCGGAACGTTCGACGATGTCATCACCCCACCTGCCCGCATCGAGTCATGATGGACGACTCACTGCGATCGGTTCCGGCCGCACCGGGCCGTCTCCCGCTACTGGGTCATGTGGTGGCGTTGGGGCGCAATCCCCTCGGATTTCTCGAATCGCTGCGCACTGTCGGCAGTATCGTCCGCATCGACCTCGGTAACTGGCCGGTGTACATGTTGACGACACCGGAGCTGGTGCGGGATGCCTTGGTCACGCAGGCAGGAAGTCTGACCAGGGGCCGCATATACGACCGGGCGCGCACCTTGTTCGGGAACGGCCTGGCCACGTCCGATGGCGCGCTGCATCTGCGGCAGCGGCGGCTCCTACAGCCGGCGTTCCACCAACAACGAATAGCCGGTTACGCGGAAACGATGCGACGCCATGCCGACGAGCTCGTCGCCTCATGGGCGCCGGGTCAACAGGTCGCGGTCGACCAGGTGATGCACGAGTTGACCCTTCGGATCGTGGCGGACGCGCTGTTCTCGACCGATCTCGGCCGGACGAGCGTTGCGGAAGTGCAGCAACACGTACCGATCATCATGAAGGGCATCGCCGCCCGGATGATCACCCCAAGACGCTTGGACGGTTGGCCGATCCCATTGAACAGGCGTTTCGACGCCGCTTCGACGCGGCTGCGCCGGATCGTCGAGGAGTTGATCGTGGCCCGCCGCGGCGCGGGTCGCGGACGCAACGACCTGCTGTCGGTGCTGCTGGCGGCGCGGGACGCGGACAGCGGTAGCGCGATGTCCGATGCGCAGGTGTGCGACGAAGTCATTTCGCTGTTGATCGCCGGCACTGAAACCCCCGCCAATACGCTGGCTTGGACGTTCCACGCACTGGCTGGTCACCCCGATGTCGAGCAGCGACTGCATGCCGAGATCGACGCAGTAGTCGAAGACCGGCCGATCGGTATCGACACGGTCGCCGGGCTCGAATATGCCAGACGAATCCTCAACGAAGTGATACGCCTCCATCCGCCGCTGCTGTTCACTCGGCGCGCCACGGCGCAAACCTGCATCGGCGGCCTTCGTATTCCGCCGGGCACCGAAATCGCCTACAGCCCATACGCATTGCACCGGGATCCGGACCTGTATCCGGAACCGACACGATTCGACCCGGATCGTTGGTTGTCGGAGCGAGCCGCATATCTGACGCCGCGGACGTTCAATCCGTTCGGAGCGGGCCACCACAAGTGCATTGGCGACGATTTCGCGTGGACCGAGATGAGCATCGTAGTGGCAACTGTTGCGCACCGTTGGCGGCTACGCCTCGCCGAGGGGCATTCGGTCCGGGAGGTCGTCGCAGAAGTACCCCGCCCCGATGCGCTGCCGATGATCGTCCAACCGCGCAAGCCGTGATTCCGGAGAGGTCCGGGAGCCGGGCCGTCTTCTCCGCGAACTGGGGGTCGGTGCCGGGTCTTCCACTCTTGGTGGCCTGCCGCGAGGTTGCCTTGGTCTTTCAGGATTCTGCGCAGGGTATTGCGGCTGATTTCGCCGATCCAGTTCCGCAACCCGGAACTCGACCAGCTCCGGACCTACCCGGCCATGGCTGCTATCGGCCTGGCTTACCGTGGCACGGGCACGATCGCGTGTTCATGTCCATGTCCGTGGGCATGGCCAGGTGGTGGCGGAGTCAGCGCCGACGCAGCAGAGCCGCCCTTGTCAGGCGGGCCGCTCGTGCCGGGGGATTGCGGTGGCGAGGGTGTCCCATTCGATCCGGACGATCCGGGTTGGACGTCTTCGTCGGGGTGGGTGGGTTCCCCGGGTGGTGTTGTATCGCAGGGCTTCCCAGGGATCGTAATCAGCTCTTCGTCACATGGTGGGATCGGCTCTGCCTGGGCCGCGACGGCTTGGGTGCCCGCCGCTATCACTGCGGCCACAAGGGCTGTTCCTATGCGGCGTTTCATGATCACAACCAGATCGGGTCGCCGTAGACGGCGACGGAATTGTCGGCGGTGGCCGTGGACATCGACACGATCGCGTACGCGCGCAGGCTGACGGCCCCGAGGCAGGCATCCACCTTGATCTGCACCTGGTCCACGCTGATGGAGCCATGCGGTCCGGCCAACGTCTTTGTGCCGAAGGGAAGGGCGGTGATCGCTCCTGGTTTCGGATTGACCGAGATCGACGGCACCGCCAAAGCGCTTCCGCCGACATTCAATCCCGGTGTCGGCGCTACCGTGATACCGACATTCGGGCCGATCAGTCCCGACAAACCCACGGCGACCCCGGTGGAGACATCCACCTGGCAGCCGATTTGATAGCCGAGCGTCAGGCTCCCTGCGTCCACCGGCTGCTGGCCGGTTCCGGAGATGTCGGCAGTCGCTGTGAGGCTCACGAACCCCTCGCGGGTGAACGGCGTCGCTGCCAAGTTCGGAACGCGGTCCAGACTCGCCGCGGTCGTGGTGACCCGCAGGTCCCAACCATCCTCTGTGGTGACCGCCCGTGACTTGTCCGGCATCGGATCTGCCTGTGCGATCCCGGGAGCGCATACTCCCTGAAACGCTGCCGCCACGAAACACAGTGGAGCAATGACCGAACGCCTCATATCCATGTCCTCTTCGGTGAACTGATACAGCCGAAGAACCTTATCGCACCCGAGACGGTCATGTGAATCGCTGGCCTTTTGTGGTTTCGCGTGAATTCGTAGTTATTGCAGGAGTATTGACGCCGCCGCCGGTTCGGTGACGGTCGGCAGGACAACGCTGCACCGCGAAATCACCGGCCCCCGAGTCGATATAGGATGTCCCGCAGGCGCGCACTCACCGGCGGTCGATATCGTCCTTGTCCCAGAACAGCGTCAGTACCAGGCCCAGCGGATCCGTTCGCTGCCCTTCCCGTGCGCCGGGGATTCTGGCGGGTACGGATGGTGAGCCAGACGGCGCTCCGCATTTGGGCCACATCGGATCTCCACAATCGGCGGATAGGCTCGACCACATGCGTGGATGGGCGGACCGGGCGTTGCTCGAAGCGGGGTGGTGCGCGGTGGCGGCGGGAGCCGTCGGGATCGTGCTGCATTTCGGAGCGTGGCAGCGGCGATGGCTGGTGGTGGTCGCGTCGGGGGCGTCGTACCTGATGATCGGGGCGGTCGTCGGTCTGGTGCTGTTCCTGATTGCGCGCAGGTGGCGCAGCGCTGCCGTCGCAGGGGTGCTCGCCGCGGCCACGCTGTGGACGCTGGTGCCCGCGTTCGTGCCCGAGGGGCGGGCCACGAGCGGGACGCAGCTCACCGTCATGCAATCGAACCTGCTGTTCGGCGGCGCCGATCCGGTGGCCGTGGTCCGCGCGGTGCGAGAGAACCGGATCGACGTGCTGACCGTCGATGAACTGACCGACCAGGCGATCGAGCGATTGACGATTGCGGGAATCCAGGAGGATCTGCCGTACCACTACACCGAGCCCACACCCACGGGCGGCGGCGGCACGGGCATTTACAGCCGATACCCGTTGCGCGACACCACGAAATACGTCGGTTTCATCCTGAACAACGTGTCCGCGACAATGGATCACCCCGAGCGCGGACCGATCACGGTCTTCGCCTTACATCCGGTCCCGCCGCTCGCATTCAAGGCATGGACTGCCGAGATGCGCAGGGTCCGTGAAATCCTCGATGCCCGAACCGGTCCCGCGATCGTTGGCGCGGACTTCAACGCGACCCGCGACCACGCGGCATACCGCGACCTGCTGCGCGGCCGCTTCGCCTCCGCCGCCGACCAAACCGGCGCGGGCCTGCTGCCCACCTTCCCGAACGACCGCGGCTGGGGCCCGGTGATCGGCATCGACCACATCCTCCTCGCCGAAGCCACCGCCGAAAAGATCCACACCCTGACCGTGCCCGGCTCGGACCACCGCGCCGTGCTGGCCCAAGTGCGCTTCCACTGAACGGGCCCGCCCCAGATCGAGCTGTACCAGCTGGCACGGATGAACGCGATGGATCGGGTGGTTCCCATGCGTGGATACTACTGGCTGGTAAGGTGCGCCTCCAGCCAGCCGACCACGTCGCTGAGCACCTTGTCCTGCTCGGGCTCGTTGAACACCTCGTGATAGAGGCCTTCGTAGCGGATCACGGTCAGATCCTTCGAGCCCGCGCCCCGCTCGATGAGGTCGGAGCTGGAGGGCTCGGCGATCATGTCGGCGGTGCCGTGCAGCACCAGCAGCGGCGCCGTGAGCTTCGACAACCGCCCCTTGACCGTGGTGCTGGCCTTCAGCATCTCGGCGCCGGTGCGGGCGGGCAGCTTGCCCCGGTAGACCAGCGGATCGTTGTCGTAGGCCGCGACCACCGCGGGATCACGACTGATCTGCGACGAATCCAGTTTCAACACGCCGAGATTCGGCGCCAGCCTACTCAGCACGGGCGCGAGCAACCGCTGCGCCGGATTGCCGACCGGGATGTCCAGCGGCGGCGCGGACACCACGATGCCCGCGACGTCGATCGGCGCGCGGGTGGCCAGGTAGAGCACGATGAGGCTGCCCATCGAGTGCCCGAGGAGGAAGTGCGGCACGTCCGGGTGCTGGCGGCGCGCGATGTCGAGCATGGCGGCGACATTGTCGGCAACGCCTTCCATCGAGCCGATGTTGGCCTTGCCGCCCGCCGACTTGCCGTGGCCGATGTGGTCGAGCGCGTAGACCGCGAAACCCTCGGCCGCCAGACGCTGCCCGACGTGGGTGTAGCGGCCGGAGTGTTCGGCCACGCCGTGCACGAGGACGATCGCGCTCCGCGCCGTGCCGTCGGGCAGCCACCCGCGCCAGGCCACCCCGCTGCCGGTGCCGTCGAACTCGCCGGACTCGGTGCGGATCGCGGGCAGCCCGGTCGGCGTGGCGTCGTCCGCCGTGGGCTCGGTGGTCATGCATCGGCTCCTGACGTCGATGGCGCACTGGTCGTAGCTGTTGCGAGCCGCTCGATCAGCCGCCGGTTGAACTCGATGAGTCGAGCGTAGTTGACCCGGGAGAGCCGCTCGTCGGTTCCATGAATCGATGCCAGGTCGCGTTCGTTCAGCACGATCGGGGCGAAATTACAGCGGGTGCCCGCCAGATCGTCGTAGTGCCTGGAGTCGGTGGCGCCGGGGACGAGACCGGTGGTCACCGCGATACCGGGGACGATGTCGCGAGCGAGCTCGGCGATCAGGTCGAAAGTGGGGCCTGGACCGGTGCTGCGCGACGGTTCCGCGGACACGCCGACCAGTTCGAGGCGGACACCCTTGTCGCGCACCACTTTCCGGCAATGATCCAGCACCGAGGCGACCGAGTCGCCGGGCAGGATGCGGAAGTTCACCAGCGCCTCGGCATGCTGCGGCAGCACATTGGACTTCACCCCGCCGCGGATCACAGTGGGCGCAGTGGTGGTGCGCACCAGCGCCTCGGTGTGCGGACGGGCCGCCATCACCCGGGTGATCACCGGCGCCGCGACGCCGGCGAGGCCGAGTAGGCGCCGCCGCGGCTCGGGCATGGCGTGGCGCAGCCGGGCCAGCATGTCCGCGATCACCGGGGTCAGGCGCAGCGGCATCGGATGGTCCTGGATCCGGCCCACCGCGCGAGCGAGCCGTCCGACCGCGGTCTGTTTGCCCGGCATGGACGAATGCCCGCCCACCTCGGTGACCGACAGCCGAACCGTCGCGCAGCCTTTCTCGCCGAGCATGATCGTGGCCACCGGCTGCCGCACGCCGTCGGCGATCCCCTCGGTGATCACGCCGCCCTCGTCGAGCAACAGGTCCGCGCGCACGCCCGCCTGCCGGAGATGGTCGGCCATGCGCTCGGCGCCATGCCCGCCGAAGACCTCCTCGTCGTGCCCGAACGCCAGATACACGGTGTGCCGGGGCCGGATACCCCCGGCGAGCGCGGACTCGACCGCCTCCAGGATGGCGACGACGCGGCTCTTGTCGTCGATCGCGCCACGGCCCCAGATGAATTCGTCGTCGACCACCCCCGCGAACGGCGGATGGGTCCAGCGCTGCGCATCGTCCACGGGCACCACGTCCTGGTGCGCGAGCAGGATGGCGGCGACCCGGCCGGGTTCGCTGCCCGGCCACCGGTAGAGCCTGCTGTGCCCGAACCGTCGCAGTTCGAGCTCGGCGTGTACCAGCGGGAAGGACTGCTCGAGGTGGACGTCGAGGAGCTCGAACGCGGCTGTGGCGGCATTCTCCAGGTCCTCCGCGGACACGGTGGCGCAGCGCAGCGCCGCGGCGAGGCGTTCGGCGGTCAGATCGTCTACCGGCTCCGTCATTGGTCACCGGCGCGCTTCGGCACATTCATGGACACGGTTGCATTGTTCAGCACGCCGGGACCGAGCATGATGGTCATGTCGTTTCGCCACTTCACGATGCCCTCGGTGACGTCGCCGGGCAGGTCGGGGTTGCGCGTTCCGATCAGCATGGGCAGCTCGACGCTCGCCGCCTGCTTGTCATCGAGCCTATGTCGAATTGATGCCGGGTGTGACCAGTCCGGATTCGTAGGCGAGCATGACGAGTGGCGAGCGGTCCCGGCCAGGCAGGGTGGCCGGCAGGCGGCTCACATAGGTGCGGGCCGTGGCGGGGCTGATGTGCGGGCTTGCGCCGATATCATCGAATTATTTCATATTGCTATGACTGCGTGAACTCTGCCGTGGTTCACCATAATTCGCCTGGTGCCTGCGGCTGGTCGGCGTATGATCAGCCCAGTGTGAGTGCCCGGGGAGGAATGAGCGTGCCGGTGACCGCGGATTGGGAACGGTTCGTGCAAGCGCTGACGCAATGTCTCTCGGAGCTCCCTTCGCGCGCGACGCTGATCATCGCGGCGCCGGGTAATCGCTACGTCCAGTTCGTCCAATACGACATCAAATTATCCGCTGAGCTGGCCGGTAACAACTATTTGACGCAGCCGATCCCGGATGTCGCCGCGCAGGAGTTGCGCGAACTCGGCTGGCACGAGCCGGTGCTGCGGCGCGACACGGACAACTGGACCAGAACGCTGTTCTGGCCGATCTCGCCGAGCAGCCTGCTCGCGTTCGCCCGCTCGGTCGCCGTCGGCCTGCGCGACGCCCTCGGCGTCACCACCCCGGTGGAGCTGCGCGCCATGGGCTGGACCGAGGCATCCGGGGATCTGGATCTCAGCGTGCTCGGCCCGATCGCCCGCCGCGGCTGGAATTGATCGCGCCGCTGTCCCGTGGCAAAGCCGGGACTACCTGGGCACTATCCTGAGAGACATGGCAGCAGGCAAGCCCACCAAGGAAGCGAAGGCCGCGGCGAAAGCGGCTCGCAAGCAGCAGTCGAAAGAGCGTCGCAGGCAACTCTGGCAGGCGTTCCAGATGCAGCGCAAGGAAGACAAGCTGCTGCTGCCGCTGATGATCGGCGCCGTGCTCGGCAGCACTGCCGTCTTCGTCGTCATCGGCCTGATCTTCGGGCTGACCTGGTTCCTCGTTCCGCTCGGCGTGGTGCTCGGCGCGTTGCTCGCGTTCATCATCTTCGGCCGCAGGGTGCAGAAGAGTGTCTACGGCAAGGCCGAGGGCCAGGCGGGCGCCGCGGCCTGGGTGCTGGACAACTTGCAGGGCAAGTGGCGGGTGAACAACGGCATCGCAGCGACCACGCAGCTGGACGCGGTGCACCGGGTGATCGGCCTGCCCGGCGTGGTGTTGGTCGCCGAGGGCTCCCCGCAGCGGGTGAAATCGCTTTTGGCCCAGGAAAAGAAGCGTACGGCCCGGCTGATCGGCGACACCCCGATCTATGACGTGGTCATCGGCAACGAGGAGGGCCAGGTTCCGCTGAAGGAACTGCAGCGCTACCTGACCAAGCTGCCCCGCAACATCGACACCAAGCGCATCGACCTCATCGAGGGCCGGCTATCCGCGCTCAGCTCGCGCAGCGGGCCCGCGCTGCCGAAGGGCCCGATGCCAGGGGGCGCCAAGATGCGCGGCGTGCAGCGAACCATCCGCAGGCGCTGACCCCGACTCCCGGAGGGGCACGCGTCCCTGCGACACGGATTCTTTGCCTTCTGCTCTATATCTAGCCGGGCTGGCCGACGGCGCGTGTCCTTAGAATGCGCGCCAGGCGAAGACGCCGAAAGAAGCTACAGCAACAAGCTCGAGCAGGAAGCGGGCAGCGAGCATCATCGGATTCAAGGACACCGGCGCAGCCTATCGGCGTGACCTGGCGTCGAGCAGGTCCGATGCCAGGTGGTTCAGCGGGAGTGCACCAGCGCTGTGCCGGTGGCGCGATCGTGCATCCCACGCCCGTCGGCGTCGGTGAACAACGCGGGCACCACGAAGATCAGCAGCACCTGCCTGGCCAGCGCGCGCACGAACCCGACCGGCGCGGGCGCGTCGATGCGGATCGTCCGCAGCCGCAGGAAGTACTGCCCTGGCGTGAAGCCGAACAGCGTGACCGCGCCGACGCCGATCACGAACCAGATCAGCAACGTCAGGCTCGACGCCGAGCCGCCGCGCACGATCAGCGCCGCGATGCCGAGCGCGATCAACCAGTCCACGAACAGGGCGGCGATGCGGCGGCCCATGCCCGCCAGCGAGCCCGCTCCGGTCTTCGGCAGGCCGAGGTGTTCACCGGGGAACTCGGAGGTTGCCGGCTCTCCGGAGTCGGCTGAAGGTCCGGAGAGCCAGGATCCGGTGATGCGTGCCATGCACCCCAGAATAGGCGCGCCCGGTCGGCCGCCCGGCACCGCATAAGTGGACTTCAGGTCGCCGCGTACCTCGGCCGATAGCAGGACTACCATGCAGTTCGAGCCAGGGTGGCCATCGCCACTCGGCCAGGCGTACGCGTAACACTGGCGAAACACAGCCTTGACTGCAGGGAAACACGGCATCCATACCGTCTGGTCGCGACGAACCCATGCAATCGACACTGGCTGGGAACCGATCCGTAAGGAGAACAAGTGACGTTCAGCACGGCCGACGAGGTCATCAAATACATCGCTGACGAGGACATCGAGTACATCGACATCCGATTCAGCGATCTTCCCGGTGTTCAGCAGCACTTCTCGATCCCCGGGAAGGCTTTTACCACCGACCTCGCCGAGGAAGGGCTGGCGTTCGACGGCTCCTCTGTCCGTGGGTTCCAGTCGATCGACGAGTCGGACATGCTGCTGCTGCCCGACTTCAGCACCGCGCGTGTCGACCCGTTCCGTGCCGCCAAGACGCTGAACCTCAACTTCTTCGTGCACGACCCGTTCACCCGTGAGGCCTACAGCCGCGACCCGCGCAACATCGCGCGCAAGGCGGAGGAGTACCTGCGTTCGACCGGCATCGCCGACACGGCGTACTTCGGTCCAGAGGCGGAGTTCTACATCTTCGACTCGATCCGCTACGACTCGGCCATGAACGGCGCCTTCTACGAGATCGAGTCGATCTCGGGCTCCTGGAACACCGGCGCGAAGTTCAATCCGGACGGCACCCCGAACCGCGGCTACAAGGTCCGCAACAAGGGTGGTTACTTCCCGGTCGCCCCGTACGACCACTACGTCGACCTGCGCGACAAGATCTCGACCAACCTGCAGAACTCCGGCTTCGAACTGGAGCGTGGCCACCACGAGGTCGGCACCGCCGGTCAGGCCGAGATCAACTACCGGTTCAACACCCTGTTGCACGCCGCCGACGACCTGCAGCTGTTCAAGTACATCGTCAAGAACACCGCGTGGGCCGAGGGCAAGACCGTTACCTTTATGCCGAAGCCGCTCTTCGGTGACAACGGCTCGGGCATGCACGTGCACCAGTCGCTGTGGAAGGACGGCAAGCCGTTGTTCCATGACGAGTCCGGCTACGGTGGGCTGTCGGATATCGCGCGCCACTACATCGGCGGCATTCTGCACCATGCGCCGTCGCTGCTGGCCTTCACGAACCCGACCGTGAACTCCTACCACCGCCTGGTCCCGGGCTACGAGGCCCCGATCAACCTGGTGTACTCGCAGCGCAATCGTTCTGCCGCGGTGCGTATCCCGGTCACCGGGAACAACCCGAAGGCCAAGCGCATCGAGTTCCGCGCGCCGGACTCCTCGGGCAACCCTTACCTGGCCTTCACCGCCATGCTGATGGCCGGCTTGGACGGCATCAAGAAGAAGATCGAGCCGATGGCCCCGGTCGACAAGGACCTCTACGAGCTCCCGCCGGAGGAGGCCAAGAACATCCCGCAGGCTCCCACCAGCCTGGCCTCGGTCATCGACCGCCTGGAGCAGGACCACGACTACCTCACCGAAGGCAACGTCTTCACCGAGGACCTGATCGAAACCTGGATCACCCTCAAGCGTGAAGGTGAGATCGCGCCGGTGAACCTGCGTCCGCACCCGTACGAGTTCGAGCTGTACTTCGACGTGTAAGTCGTTGTAGCGCCAGACGTTTCGAGCCCTCTCGCACCGACCGGTGCGAGGGGGCTCGTCCCGTTCGTTGGGCTGGTCCGTTGCTGGTCGTAGCCGCAATCTCGGCGGTAACCCCGAGAAGTGCGATATAATATTTCTGTTATACTTCAGCCGGTGACCTGGGAGATCAGTCTTCATCCGGAGGTGGAGTCGTGGTACTTGGCGATTTGTGCTGGCGATCCGGAAACGGGTGATCTGATCGAAGATGCGCTCGTTCAACTGGTGGTCGAAGGTCCTGCGGCCGGTCGTCCGCTTGTCGACCGGATCAAGGGCAGCCGGTATCACAACATGAAGGAACTGAGACCTCCATCCGCTGGAACCACTGAGGTGCGCATGCTCTTCGCGTTCGACCCAGCCAGGGAGGCGATTGTTCTCGTCGCTGGTGACAAGTCCGGAAACTGGCAGCGATGGTATCGCGACGCGATCCCGTTGGCCGATGAGCGCTTTAGCGACCACTTGGAAGCGTTGAAGGAGAAGTGATGAGCACGAAGTACACGAAGTGGAGCGAGGTCAAGGCGAAGGCGCGCGAACTCGACCCGCGAACCGAGGATGAGCGCGCAGCGGGTGTCGCGCGGGCGCGTGGCCGACGCGAATCGTATGTGCGCGGTCATCAACTGGCCGAGATTCGCAAGGCGATCGGGCTCACTCAGACGGAACTGGCCGGATTGCTGGATGTCTCGCAAGCGCGGATCTCGAAGATCGAGAGTGGAGAGATCGCGGGTATCGACACCATCCGGGCCTATGTTGCGGCACTGGGCGGGAAGGTGGACGTCGTCGTCACGCTGGGCGATCGCACCTGGAAGGTCGCTTGAGAGCCGTAAACCAGCTGCGATCATAGCCGAAGACATCCGGCCGGGGCGTCTCTCCGGAGCGGTCAGGCCGAGATCAACTACCGGTTCAACACCCTGTTGCACGCCGCCGACGACCTGCAGCTGTTCAAGTACATCGTCAAGAACACCGCGTGGGCCGAGGGCAAGACCGTTACCTTTATGCCGAAGCCGCTCTTCGGTGACAACGGCTCGGGCATGCACGTGCACCAGTCGCTGTGGAAGGACGGCAAGCCGTTGTTCCATGACGAGTCCGGCTACGGTGGGCTGTCGGATATCGCGCGCCACTACATCGGCGGCATTCTGCACCATGCGCCGTCGCTGCTGGCCTTCACGAACCCGACCGTGAACTCCTACCACCGCCTGGTCCCGGGCTACGAGGCCCCGATCAACCTGGTGTACTCGCAGCGCAACCGTTCTGCCGCGGTTCGTATCCCGGTCACCGGGAACAACCCGAAGGCCAAGCGCATCGAGTTCCGCGCGCCGGACTCCTCGGGCAACCCTTACCTGGCCCTTCACCGCCATGCTGATTGGCGGCTCACGGCTCCTGTAGGGCATCCAGCCACTCACGTACTACGCGGTACTCCATGTGGGTGTGCCGTAGACGTTGAGTTTGTCGACGCCGTGGTCTACAGAGAAGCCCAGTCCGACTGCTGAGTAACGCCAGGTCGCCCCACACGATTCTGCTGCCCGGGCGAGGGCGTCGACGGCATGGGTGGTGCCGTGGTGCCGGGAGGCGAGTTCGCACACGAGCCTGGTCAGGTCGTCGCGTTGCCTTGCGCCCAGGGAAAGCCCGAAGCCAGGGGCACCTGCCCCGCGTGCACAGCAGACGAATAAGTCGTGCTGATGGAGTTCGTCCGCGTCGACGCCACACCGAACGAACTCGGACAGCACTTCCCATGCCGGATCACCGAAGTATTGGGCCAGTTTCATCGGCACGGCGACGTCGTCGTACCGGGCCTTCAGGTAGATCTTGTGGTTCACGTCGCCGCGCGCGTCCACCTCAATCGCGGCACCAACAGGAGTAATGAGCTTCTCGTGGTCGGGTACGGACGCCAATCCGGCGAACCCGGGCCATTCACTGCACAACCGGCGCAGCGCCCCCGGCACGATCTTCAGACCGCCGTACACCTTGAGACGGGCTGCATGATGTGGCGCTGCGGCATGATGGACAACCCCTATCCACGTGGCGGAGCGATGTCGCGCCGCGACTTTCGCGGGATCGGGATACAGCGTCGCGACGAAGGACTGCAGCATGTCGGCGACCGTCTTATCTCCGTTCGGCAACCATGCGACGAGATCCCGGAGTGCCGCGAGTTGAGCGGCGATGCGAGAGCCGAACTCCGTCTCCTGCGTCGCGGTCTCAGTGATATAGCGAACGGCAGGCGTGAACTTCCCTCGGCCACCGGTCACACTGGCTTCGAACGGAATACCGGAGATGGTCAGCATGCTGGCTCGGTGTCCATCCGGCCCTCGCGCGGCCAGCTGTCCGCCACAGGCGCGTCCCACCATGGCGTGCATGGGTGCTGGATCACAACGCAGCGTCAACCGCTCGGCCAAGTCGACCAGGAATTCTCCGGCGGCTCCAGACATAACCATCGTCAGGATTGTCCGGTGGGGACGGGGGCTGCGGGCGTCGCGCCCGGGGCGGCGGGTGTATTGAGAGGGGTCGATGGAATGGTCGGCGCGCCATGGTCGCCCGCGGTGTCCGGTGCGGACTGGTCGAGCTCGGTCGAATGCAGAAACCCTTGGAAGGCACCGAAGTCGGCCCGGCCCTGCGGATTGACATTCTTACCCATACCGACAAACTCTCTCATTCCGACCGACGTGCCCAATCTTTCGCATCCCCATCGCTGGGGACAGCGCATGTGTGTCGCTGGCCTGCCTCGGCGCGGCATACGCCGCTATCGGCTACAGGCGCGACTTTCGCGGGGACACGCCTGGGCGCCCGCGTACGCCACCGGTGACTGTCTCCATCGGTGTCTCGTTGCCGTCTGTACCGTTGGTCGCGGTGGACCTCAGCTGCGCCGATGTATCCTGGCGGCATTTCGCCTCTTGGTCGGGATCCGAGATAGAAAGCGGGTGTCGTGGATAGTGATCTCACCCAGGTGGTCGCCGCGGCGTGCGAGTTCCTGGTCGGCCATCAAGACCCCGACGGCCATTGGCGCGACTACGAATTGCCGCCCGGCAGATCCGAATCCTGGATCACCGGATGCGTGGGTGTCACGCTGGATCTCGCCGCAGGACTCGCCTCGCCCGATTCCAACCGTACCCGGGCCGTCGACCGGGCCGTTGCCGCGTTGCGGGACTCGCAACGACCCAGTGGATGGGGATACAACCGTGACGTCTCGTGCGACGCCGACTCCACGTCATGGGTGGTGCGTCTGATCGCTACACGCGATACCGAACCAACAGTGTCGAAGGGCCTATTCACCAACTACCTCACATCGACGGGCGGAGTGCGCACCTTCCCATCACCTGCGGTATTCGGGTCCTGGGCGGACGAACACGACGAGGTCGCTGCAATGGCGGGACTTGCCCTCCTCGCGCTCGGCGACAAGGCCACAGCCGACATCATCCGCCTGCACACCCTGAGCCGCCACCGAGAGCACGGTAGGTGGCTTCCGTTCTGGTGGCGGTCGGACGCCTACGTGACGGCGCACAATCTGAACTTTCTGGCCTGTTCCGGCGGCATACCCTCGTCGATCGCCGCGGCGGAGCGGGAACGCTTGAGCGAATCCGTCGGCCCCGCGGGCGCAGGCATGGCCGCGGGACAGGAGTCATCCTTCGACACCGCTCAGCGCCTGATCACGGCCGTGCGTCTGCGTGCATCCGGTCACGTCAACCTGCTCCGTCAGGCGCTGCTGGCGGCACAGTTGCCGGACGGTGGCTGGCCCGCCTCGCTCGGGCTGCTGGTCCCAGGCCAACGGAATCAAGCCACTCAGATATTCGCCGATGATCGCAGGCTACTCAGCACGGCCATGTCCGTGCTGGCCCTGGTGGACGTTGCGATGGAAACCTGAGGAAACCCGTAAGTGCCGCGGGCCGTCAGGGATCTCTCGCCGCACCAGCTGAGTATTAGCCTTGGTCAGTCGCCGCGCAGGCGGGCGCTCTGCCAGCAAATGAGTGAGGATCTATGAGAGAAATCCACCCTAACGTACGCACCGCACTCGGCATGGCGCGGGAGTTGCGGCACCGCATCGCCGACATGCGCGAACGGGCCGATGAGATCGTTGCGCGCCGCCCGTCCCCAAGCGGCTTGGTCATTCCCGAGGTGGACGCGATGGGGCGGCTGCTCGGCCTGTATCTGGCGCCTGGAACCTGCGCCCGGCTCGACAATCGGGAACTGGCCGCCGACATCATGGCCGCCATCACAGAGAGCACCGAAGACGCGCGGCGGCAGTACGACATCGCCATGAACAACACCGACAATCTGCCGCGGCCGCTCGCGGAAGTCATGCGGGAATTGCGGGCTGGGACCGAGCCGGACCGGCAGGTCCCCAAATTTGGGAAGGCGGAACAATGAGTCTGAGATAGATGGCGGGAGGGATTAACCGAACATGCCCGAATACCTGGATGTTGAGCCGGAGCAGCTGCGCAGAATTGCCAAGCAGCACGATCTGGCCGCTGCAAACATCCGGAAGTGGGGTGAAATCCCGCATGGCTGGCTCGCCGACTTCGAATCTGCATACGGGTCGATTGCCGACCCGATGCGGGCAGCTCTGGTGGACTACTACAACAGGCGCCACGACACTGCCGAACGCCTCGCCGCTAACCATGAGCGGACGCGAGACGAATTGATCGCGTCGGCGAGATCACTCGAAGACGGCGATCAGACCGGCAGGCGCCAGGTCACCCAGGCGGGTGGCATCGACCACAAAGCCCCTCCGGTCGGTCCGACGCCCGGCGCATCCACGGATCCTGCGGCGCCGGTGGGCACCAGCCCGGACACACCGACGGTGAACGGCACCCAGCCGGGGCGGCGTTCCGCCCTCACACCCGACGCCCCGGGCATGTCCGACGAGACTGGCCGCTCCGACCAGGCGCCCCTGGCACCCGCCGCATCGGCACCACAAACCTACGACACCGCGCCCGCTGGAGCCACCGCACCGACCTGGACGACGCCGCTCTCGGTCGACATACCGGTGCCCGGCGCCGCCGACATACCCGTAACTCCGGCCATCAACGCGAACAGTGCCGCAGGCATGGTCAGCGGGATAGGTGCACCACTGGCCACAGGCCCGTTCGCGGCAGCGGTCGTCGTCGGTGCCGCGGTCTCGGCCGGCGGGATGCCTGCACCACTGGCGACAGGCCCGTTCGCGGCAGCGGTCCACGCGGTCAAGGACAAGCAGGCGCTACCGTCGTTCATGGTAGGTGCGCAGGTTGAAGAGGACTTGGTGCTCGCCCGCACCTTGCTCGCAGCGACCCTCGCCGCCGTAGCTGATTCGGCGCTCGGTCTGGAATGGGCGGTGGTGGTGCTGCGGACCCCTGTCGGGCCCATCGTTCTGCTGACCTCCACCGAGGGCCGTGGCTGGCTGCCTCCCGGACTGTTCCTGCCGTCGGAGATCGCCCTCCCGTGGAGGTGGGACGTCGTCCTCGACAACGTGGCTCGGGAGGCCACAGCGGCATTGGAGGGCACCACCGACCCGGCCCGGATGCTCGCCGAGTTCGGCTTGATGGGCCGCCTCAGGAGTGTCCGAATCAGCGCCCTGGTGTCTTCCGCGGCAATCACCGACGACCTGCGCGCAGCCCTTGGCGACGATGTCGCCATCGAGGGCCGGGTGTCCGCCGCCGAGTCCGCCGTCGACTTCACTTCGCCTGGCATCGGACTGGTCGACCGGCTCGCGCTGGCCGGCTCGGACGAGTTGCTGCGACAGGCGGCGACGGTGCCCGAAATGGAAATTCGGGCCAAGTGCCTCGAGCTGGCGCGAGCCGCGCATGCGGGGGTCCGCGCCGCCGTATCCGGCATTGAGGGGGAGATCTCCACACACCGCGCCTGGCGGCAACGGATCCTCGATGCCCTGCACGTCGGTCGGCCCATCCCGGCGAACTGGTGGGACCAGATACGCGCCGATGACATGACGGCGGCGGCACTGCAGTCGCGGCGGGTGGACGTGTCCCACGTTCCTGTCGGCGGCGTCCGCCTGGGATACGGCACCGAAGCCCTGCGCGGCATGGTTTTCGAGCGCCGTGCGGACGAACTGCTGCTGTTGCTCGCCGCAGGCGAACCCGACCGGCAGACTCTGCGCGATGTGCTCTACACGTACGGCCAGATAACTGAGCACCCGCTGTTACCGGCGGCGGCGCGTGTAGCGGTGGCACAGGCGACGGAGACGACGAGCACAGGTATGGCGGTCCCGAACGTCGAGGTTGCTCGCAGTATCGGACCCGGTGCCCACGGCGTCAGTTCCGTCGGCCCCGGCGGGGCTCCCCCGTCCATCGCTGAATTGCTGAAAGGTCCGGCGGAGTTCGAGGGCTCCAGCGAGCAGAGGAGAGTCTGATGGGCGACAAGGTAGACGACGCCGTCGATAAAATCAACAAGCACTACGAGCCGAGCACCTGGGATGGGGCCGGTTTCCAGGACGGCCAAGCCAAAGACTCGTTGGATGCGCTGGCCGGATTGAATTCAACCGAGTTCAAGCAGGCTTTCGATAAACTCGAACCCGCGGAAAGAGAAATGCTCGCCAGAGATGCCGGCGACGATCTCAAGAAAGACGACAAATACAAGGAGATCATCAACGCGCTTGCCAGTGGCGACCCGGCACATGTCGTCGACGCCAAGAAGAAGAAAGAGGATGAGGCCAACAAGCCGGAGTTCGAGAAAGGTTATGGCTGGGAACTGCCCGACGAGAAAGAACATCTGCATCGGGTCGACCTGTATCAGCCGAAGGGTGCCAGTGCGGCGCTGATATCGCTGATCGAGGACACCGAGTTCACTATGCAGTGGGGATTCGACACACTCGGTGCCCGTGATCCGAAGGCTGCGCCCGACTTCACCAACGTGCTCGACGGCGAACAGGTCACGACCGCAGACGGCTGGTCACAGATCAAAAGCCAGCACGAGACTCTGAAGACCCAGCTGGACAAACGTCAGCAAGAGTACACCGAAGCGCACAAAGACGTAAAAGTCAACACTAGTGACTCCGCGATACTGAACTCCGAAACCTTCAAGAAGCTCAAGGTAATCGAGGACGACCTCAACGAGAAGCTTCAGTTCGAGTTTCCGGGCTACACGCAGGACGGCGACAAGATCAGCTACAGCTACAAAGACGTTGACAATAGCCAAACCAAGATCGTAGCCTACGAGAAAAACAAAGATTCGGGCAATTACTACCTCACTGCCGAAGCGGAACAGAACTATTACGTCAAGTACATCGACGACGCCGCCGAGAAATGGGATGAAGAGTACGCAAACGCGACCAAGGAGTTCCAGAAAAAGGCGGATAAGGTCGACAGCGACAACAATAACAACAATAACAACAAGACCGCCACGGATAACAGCGGCAACGTCGACAACGGTGCAAACAACGGTACTGCGAACACGGGTCAAAATGGTTCCACACAGCAAGCCGGCTATCAGAGCACGGATTTCGGTCCGCTGTACGATGACTTGACCGCGAGTTCTACGGACAGCTCCCTCGGTTCCACGTCCGATAGTTCCCTTCTGGGTAGCGGTAGCGGTAGCGGTGGTGCTTCATCGAGCGTGGACTTCGGTTCTCTGGTGCAGGCGGCGCTGCAGAATGGCTCCGGAAACGGGTCGGGGACCGGCACGACCGCGACGACCGGCAATGCCACGACCCCCGCTACTAGTGGCAGCGGTATCGGCGATGCGATGCAGCAGATGATGATGATGAATGCTATGTCTCAGATGGGGAACCAAAACCGTCAGCCCAGCGATGACAGCGGCAATGACAGCAGGTATTCCAGGGATTCCCGTGACGCCCGACGCCGCGACCAGCAAGGCGCCGCGCCCGCGGCAACCGATCCCGCCGTTCAGACATCTCCTCCCGGGGTGGCGGCGCCGACCGACGCGGGTACTCCGCCGGCGGTAACAGCACCCGGCGCAATGGTGGATTACCCATTGCCGGACAAGTCGACCGTGCAGGTATCGTCGACGGTCGCGGAGGCTTTGCAGCGGCAGCAGCAAAATGTCGCTATGGATGCGGCAGCCGCGTATGCGGGAACCACGGGTGAGTCGACACCGAATCATCCGTGGTCGACGATCAATGATGTCGCCCAGCTGAAGACAGGCGATGTCGTGCAGTGGGAGAACCACAGTGCGCTGGTCGTCAACAACCAGAACGGTCTGCAAATCCTGGACAACGGTCAACTCGTTCCCTTGGATCCGAACAGTCCCCCGCTGATCGAGAAGTACGGGAATTTCTCGGGCTACTTCCATCCGACCGGTATGGACGTCGGTGGCAACGCCGGCCCCGGAGCCGCGGTTCCACCGCCGCCGACCGTGAGCCAAGCACAGCCTTCCGGTCCACCACCCGTTACACCGCCGAAGGTCTGAGCGGCCGGAGGATTGGGCGCGAAACAGGACATCGTCATCGGTGCGGCGACCGGGTACGAGTGGGCCGATATCGAGGCGTGGGCTACGAGCCTCGTCGCGAGCGAGTTCGCCGGGCTGGGTGTCGTCATCGTGTACGACCGGGATCACCGCGGCGATCTCGTGGCCGATAACCTGGAATCGCTCGGGCTGCATGCGGTGCGAATGCCGCTTCGCGGCAGCGTATACAATCAGCGATTCGAAGATATCGGCTATGTACTGCGGAAATTCGTGCATTCGCTCCGATTCGCCGTTGTCACCGATGTGCGGGATGTGTACTTTCAAGCAGATCCGACCAAGTGGTTGGGAACCCACCTCGAGCGTCCCTTTCTCGCCGTCAGCGAGGCGGTGCGATACGTCGACGAGGAGTGGAACCGGGACAACCTGCAACGAAGTTTCCCGGCACAAGCCGAGCGCTTGCGGTCGAAAGTGATCCGCAATGTCGGTGTCCTTGCCGGGCAGGCCGATATGGTGGCGGACCTGTGTCTCGCGATCTCCTTCACCGCCGAGTCGGCGGGGGTGCCGGTCGCGGATCAAAGCGCATACAATCTGCTGCTCGATATGGAACCGTATCGCTCGGCGGTGCAATTGGTGGCATCGGAGGACGGGTTCGCCTGTCAAGCCGCCACATTGGGGGACCCGGGCAAGGTCAGGGCCTTGCGCCCGTTCCTCTTGGAGCCCGAGCCGGTCCTCGCTGCGGAGGGCGTGCAGACAGCCGGAGGCAAGCTGTATCCGATTGTGCATCAATACGATCGGGTGCCGGAGTGGGATCGCGCGCTGCGGAGCCGACTACGGTCGGCGCCTGTGGTGGACGCGCGAGAAGCAGTCCGGAATACCCGCGACAATCCACCCCCACAGCGTGAACGTTCCGCTTCTTCCCGAGCCGGCGTGAGTCGTGTTCCCGGTGATGCCGACGGCGCAACGATCCTGAACGTGGCACATAGCTTCGGTGTGCCTCGGGGAAGGTCGTCGATGCAGCTGTATTCGCCGGTATCCGAACACTCTTCGCTCGGCGATGGCTCACCCGCTCCGCGAGTGAGCGTGGTCTGCCCGACGTATCAGCGACCAGCCTTCCTCCGCAAGGTCGTCCGCCACTACTGTGCGCAGACCTTCGGCGGCGGAACGGAAATGATCATCGTGGATGATAGTCCGGAGCCGGTCGATTTCCTCGACGAGGAATTATGCCGCGAGCATCGAATCCGATACTATCGTATGCCGAACAAGCGTATGACACTCGGCGACAAGCTTAATCTTATGACTCAGTTGGCTCGCGGCGAGATCATTGTGGAGTTCGATGACGACGACTATTATGCTCCGAAATATATCGAGCGAATGGTCGAATTTCTCGGTGACGCCGCTCTCGTTACCCTGAGCAGGTGGTTCGTCTACGATCCCGCGAACAAGGTGTTCTGCTACTGGTCGACGGATATTCTGTCGCCGACTCACTTCATGCTTTCGCCATGGGAGCCGCTCCAGCCGATTTCGACGAGGGGCTGGCACCCGGACTCGGTCCACGGAAACCTCTGGGGATACGGCTTCTCCTTCGTGTGGCGCAAGTCGACCTATCCGGAGGTGGAAATTCGCGGCAATCCTCCGGATGGCTTGGTCTGCGATTACGATTTCGCTCTCAGGCTGCAGAAGGCCGGTTTCAAAACAGTCTGCGTACCCGATACTGAAGGGCTGGTACTGCACACGCTCCACCCCGGAAGCAGTGTGCGAATGTTTCCGCAGTATGTGCTGCCTGAGTTCTTGATCGAAAAGTTTTTCCCTTTGTATGTGGAGGAAGAAGTGTGACAGCCGGGCTGTGGGTTGCCCGGCCGGGCGCCGGTCAACTGGCCTGGTCGACACTCACATCCGCGTCGACCTGCTCATCGGCAGCGGTGTCGACATCCGCGGAGCGTTGTCCGAAATTGAAATTGAATTCATAACTGCTGTAGCGATTTCGCCCGCTACCCGCATCTTCCCACGTGTATCCGTATTTTCCGATATGCTCCAGGCGGAATCTGGTATCGGCGTGGATGGTGAAACCGCAGCGTCGAGCGCGTTCGCAGAACGCGAAATCCTCACCGAGGTACCAGTGGTTCTCGCCATCTGGGACGATCAGCGGCAGAAAATACGGGACATTGGCGCGGCCGAACTGTTCATTGCAGACCGGGAGCTTTTCCTGCTCCGCGATCGTCTCGTAGACACTCCGTTTGGTGAGCAGGAACCCGCCGGCCGCATACCGGATCTCCAGGGTGCCGCCGCCTTCTCCGAATATGATCTGTTCGGTGCCGGGCAACAAGCTGCAGACCAGTTCGCGTGACCTTTTCTTGGGATAGATACCACAGACCAACGGCAAGTCGTGAGACCGTAACATTCCCACTGCTTCCGGATGGAAGCGGACATCTGCATCGATCCACATCAGCTCATCGAAACCTGCCGCCAAGGCATCTGTGGCGATTTGACTTCGTGCCTGGTCGATTGCGGAACAACCGTATATACGCCAGACGGGATAGCCGAGCCGCTCGAGTTCTGCCAAACCCTCTGCGCACCCGGGCTCGATGTAATCGTTCACCGGTACCAGCACGACACAGCGGGAAGGATCCATTGTCATTTCTCCACCTAGCAAAGGGCTCGTATACGGAGCCAACTGTACCCCGGGAGGTGGAGACCAACAGTTGGTGGGGAGCCGGACAGCAATGCGGATCAGCAGTGCACTCATGGCCGGGTGCCTCGAGGCGACAATCAGGCCTTGGCAAATTCGGGGTGTCCAGTTTTCACTGCCCATCGATCCGCAAAGCGGGTGTCCTCGACGGCACCTGCGTCGAGCTTCTCGCGCGCGCACGCTGGACCGCCGCCGTCCACGCTGTTGCTTCCGCCGATGACTCGCAGTTCCCGCGTAAGGGCGTTGTCCCGGCCGACACCCACCGCATCATCCGGGCCGATCCAAAGGCCAGATCGCTCGCCCTTCGTCCGGATACGGGTGCGTCGTGTGGATGTCGACCGTCCCGCTGAGAACGCCGCTCGTGACACCGACGGGCCGAATGCTCGGCTGGACCGTCGCTCAGCCATTGGTCGGTTGCCCCGCTCAACGTGCGCTACCACAGCTTCCCTCGGGCTGCGGCCCCCGTGCCGCCAGCGCGTCAACGCGTCGGCCGCACCGGCCGGATGGGCGTCGGCGACGGTGATCGGGGCTCGAGGCGATGACTCCGTCACAGATTCGCACCAGCCCATCGTGGACCGCGGCGGTACTCGACATGCAGTGAGGTGCTGTGCCGGTCAGCTGGGGTAGCGCACACCGATAAGTCGCTCGGACGCAATCCAGAGTCAGGCTTGCCGTTCGGGGTCGCGCGCATGGCTGCTGGATTGCACTGTGGTGGGAAAACCCTGGATCTCGAATAGTCCGGCGGGACCGTAGTATTCGCCGCCCATTGCGGTGAGGTCGGTGGCCGCGCGCAATGTGGGGAGCGCGCCCATCGAGGGTGAGGCATGACATGGCGCGCGGTCAGGCGCGGGCTATTTCCCCACGCAACGCGGCCGCCAGCTGATCGGGCATCGGTTCATGCCGCACATAGGTCCGCGAGAAATCGCCGGTCCCGTGCGAGAGAGACCGCAGATCGATCGCATAGCGGCTGAGTTCGAGTTCCGGCACCTCGGCGTGGATTCGAGTCCGTCCGGTGCTGTGCGGTTCGGTGCCGAGAACGCGGCCCCGCCGACCGGACAGGTCGCTCAAGACCGGCCCGACGTACTCGTCGGCGACGATGACCCAGATCTCGGCGAGCGGCTCCAGGAGAGCGATCCCCGCCGCGGCGGCTGCGTCCCGCAGGGCGAGCGCACCCGCGGTCTGGAACGCTGCGTCGGAGGAATCGACCGAGTGAGCTTTGCCGTCGTACAACGTGACCCGCACGTCGACCAGTGGATGTCCCGCCGCCACACCTCGCCCGGCCTGGGCGCGGACACCCTTCTCCACCGACGGAATGAACTGCCGCGGAACGACTCCGCCGACCACTTTGTCCACGAACTCGATCCCGGAACCACCGGGCAGTGGCTCGACCTCGATCTCGCATACGGCGTATTGCCCGTGACCTCCGGATTGTTTGACATGTCTGCCACGCCCGGTTGCCTTGCCCGCGAACGTCTCTCGCAGCGCTACCTGATGCTCGATCACGTCGACCTGCACACCGAACCGAGCCCGTAAGCGCTCCAAGGCAACGTCGCGATGTGCCTCGCCGAGGCACCACAGGACCAGCTGGCCGGTGTGGCTGTTGTGCTCGAGCCGCACGGCTGGGTCTTCGGCCGCCAGGCGGGCCAGGCTCTGCGACAACTTGTCCTCGTCGGCTTTGCTGCGCGCGCGAATAGCTATGGGCAGCAGCGGGTCCGGCATCGGCCACGGCTCGATCAGCAAGGGAGTTCCGGTGGCCGACAGGGTGTCGCCGGTTTCGGCGCGGCTGAGCTTGGTGACGTAGACGATGTCGCCGGCGATGGCCTGACCGAGCGTACGTTGCTGTTTGCCGAAGGGGGAGGAGATCGCGCCGATCCGTTCGTCCACGTCATGGCTCTCGTGGCCGCGGACTTCGAGGCCGTGGCCGCAGACGTGTACTGTGTCGTCGGCGTGCAGCGTTCCGGAGAAGACACGCACCAGGGATACCCGGCCGACATAGGGGTCGGACGCCGTGCGGATGACCTCCGCCGCGAGTTCGCCGTCCGGGTCGCAACTGAGCTGGTGCGGGCTCGCGCCGTTGGTGGCGGTGACGGCCGTGACCTCGTGCTCGGCGGGCGTCGGGAAGCCTCCGGTGATGAGATCGAGCAGTTCCACCGTGCCGAGTCCCTGTTTGGCGCCTTCCGGAGCGGGAGCGGCGAACAGGACCGGATAGAAGCTGCCCCGCGCGACGGCCCGCTCCAGATCGGTGACCAGCGTTTCGAGGCTTATCTCCTCGCCATCGAGGTAACGCTCCATCAGGGATTCGTCTTCGCTTTCCGCGATGATGCCCTCGATGAGCCGGTTGCGTGCTTCCTCCAAATCCGGAAGTTGTTCGGGGGAGGGTTCGCCCTGGACCTCTTCGCCGGAGGAATAGTCGCCGATGTAGTTCGGTAGCAGTTCGACCATTCCGGTGACCGGACGATGGCCGTCCGGGTTCTTCGGTCCGTACACCGGAAGATGTAGCGGCAGAATGGTTTCCGACGATCCACCGCCGAACACTGTCCGGCAGGCCTCGGTCATCACATCGAACTCGTCCCGCGCGGTATCCAGGTGTGTGATCACGATGGCACGCGGCATGCCGACCGCTGCGCACTCTTCCCACAGCGCTCTGGTCGCACCCGCGATGCCTTCTGCACCCTCGGCCGCGGAGATAACGAACAACGCCGCGTCGGCCGCGCGCAGCCCCGCCCGAAGCTCACCCACGAAATCGGCATAGCCGGGCGTGTCGAGGAGGTTGATCTTCATCCCCGCCCACGCCACCGGCACCACTGACAACTGCACCGACCGGTGTTGCCGATGCTCGATCTCGTCGTAATCCGACAGTGAGGTGCCGTCCTCTACCCGCCCGGCCCGGTTCACGGCCCGCGCGGTGAGCGCCATCGCCTCCACCAGCGTGGTCTTTCCCGACCCGCTGTGGCCGACGAGCACTACATTCCGGATGTGCTCCGGCCGGTCTGCCGCAGGCCCCCTACCGCCGCCCGCAGCAGATCCGTTCGCCTTGTCCACCATGTGTCCCGCTCCCTTGCCGACACCTGAGGTATGTCCACCTTCCCACCGGCGGTCACTTCTCGTCCACCGATCGGCGGATCAGGCCGAGGAAGATCGTCAGACGCAGGCCGCTGAGGTCCTGTCGGCGAGGTTGGCGCAGGCCCATGAGGTGTCGATACGCCAAGAACTGTCGCGGACGACAAAGGGGAGGATCATCGGACGGACGCCGTTCGGTCCGGTGACGGTGGTCGTCGCGAGAAGCTGGCCGGGGCCGAGTTCGGTCACCCTATTCACCCGCGTGGTCACCGAGTACCGTGCCAAGGCCGAGGCGAGGCGAGTGAGCAGCTCCGGGTCTTTGTCGTCGCCCGCGACCCGCAGCGCCTTCTCCGACGCCGGAACGGCCGGGTCGAGCGCTCGCTGAAGCTGGCTGTCGAGTTCGGCGACCGTGGGGACGGGCGGGTTCGGTGGCGCGTTGGTCTGCCCATCGGGCACAGTGCCTGGATACAGCTGCCTGATGACGGCGAACCAGATCGTCGCGGCCACGGCCCCGAGCAGGTCGGGCGGGGTCGTGTACTGGTTCACCGCGACCGCCAGGCGCACGTTCTTCTCCGGCAGATAGCCCATCTGCGTGTTATAGCCGAGCACCGCGCCGTTGTGGCCGATCCACTGGCCGAATTGCGCGAGGCCGAGTCCGTAGTGCAGGTCGCCGGTGAACTGGGTCCGGGATTGGAACGTCTCCGGTTTCAACAGGTCGCCGCGGCCGAGTAAGCCTGCGTATTCGGCGAGGTCGGAGATGGTCGACACCATCGTGCCTGCGGCGCCGAAAATCGCCGGGGTGTTGCGCCTGGTGACGTCGGTAGGGGCTTCGTCGAAGTAGGAGTAACCGCGGCTCTCGGGGACGGGCAGGGAGGCGTCGGTGGGGTAGGTCGTGTTGTCCAGCCCATGGGCAGCGACGACATCGTTGACCACTTCGTGAACCGGCTTCCCGAAGACCCTTTCGAGAACGAGCCCCAGCAGATAGAACTCCGAGTTGGAGTATGTCGTTTCGGTGCGGGGTGGCGTGGCCTTCTCGGGGTGGGCGATGATCGCGCGCAGCCGGTCGCCTTCATGCCATTCGGCGGTCGGGGCCTTCGAGATCACCTGTTCCGCGAATGCTGGGTCGCCGTCGAGGTTCCAGACGCCACCGCGCATCCCGAGCAGATCTCGGAGGGTGATGGTGTTCCCATTGGGGACACCCGGGACGTACCGTTCCAAAACATCGTCCAGGGACAGCTTGCCTTCGTCGGCTGCTCGCAGCACGGCGGTCGCGGTGAACGTCTTGGTGACACTGCCGATCCGGACGTGGTCGGCTACGTCCATGGGCCGTCCAGATGCGAGATCGGCTGTGCCGTAGGCCCTGGTGAGTGTGCCACGCTCGGGATCGATCACGGCGACCAACGCACCGGGAACCAGGCCCGCATCCATGCGCGGCCGCACGATTCGATCGATCTGGTCGGCTACGTTCGTCGGAAACGCCTGGTCGCCTCCGCGATCAGCTCCGCATCCGACGAGCAAGGCCGCCGCGGTAGCCGAGGTCAACCCTATCGCGCCGAATCTTCTGAGCTGTCTACCCATTTGGTACAAGTACCCCATTGCAAACCTCGAGTAGGTACGCGGAAAGTTTCTCACAGTAGTCAGCTCAACTGGCGGATGTCCCCGCGGACCCGATAGAAACCGCCGCGCGCGGACTCGGACACGCCGTCGACCACGTAGCGAGTGCCGGGGCGGCGAATATCCTTGGGAAACTGGACATTCCATTTGTGCTTGTAACCGGAGGAAACGACGTGCACGCGCAGGGCCCGGCCGTCGTTCACGCATTCCACGATGACGCCGGACCCGGCGTCGGACGTCACTTCGACGGTGCTACTGGGCACCACAGCCGAGATCTCGGGGGCTTTCACCGATATCGTCGCGGGCAGCACGCCCTGCTCGGCGTCGCGGATGGCGGCTTCGCTGACATCGAGGCAGGCCAGGGCGCCGGTGGTGGTGACAAGGTACAGCTTGTCGTCGTGGTACTGCATGGAATAGGCCGAGCCGCAGCCGGTGGCCAGTTTCCACAGGCGGTTTCCGGCCGCATCGAAGCAGTACACCGAGGAGTAATTGTCGCCGGCGAAGATGTAGCGGCCGTCGGGTGAGGTGGCGCAGGAGAAGACCGCGGCATCGCACTGGTAGGTGTGCTCGGCCCGGCCGCTCTTGGTCACCATGCGGACCTGGCTGCGGGCGGTGCCCGCGTAGACGGCGTCGGCTTCCTGCCAGCCGAACAGTACGGCCCCGCCGGTGTCGGCTTGCCATAGAGCGTTTCCGTTGTCCAGGTCATATTTGGTGACGCCAGCGGAATGCCCGTGGTAGACGCCGGTCGGGTCGACGCGCACCATCCATCCCGAGTCGCCGGTGCTGCGCCTGCTCCACAGTGACTCTTCTTCGTAATCGATCACGGTGATGCCTCCTTGGCGGTCGGAGACACCGAGGATGCCGTCGTGGATGTCGAGCCAGTAGATGTCGACATCGGTGGCGATGTCGTACGCGGCCCGCGGCACCTTGCCGGACAGGTCGTAGACGCGGCCGTCATCGCAGCCGGCATAAATCCAGAAGTCATCGGCCACAATGCATTTGACCGCGTCTGGCAGCCGGTAGCGGCCGTTGACCACACCGGCCGGGGTGAGGGTGAACACGTCACCGTTCTCGTTACCCACCCAGCAGCGGCGCTCGTCGACGAAGATGCCGAAGGCGGCGGCGCCGGAGTCGAAGCTCCACAGCACGGGCGCGGACTTTGCGGTGGAGCGCCCGCTGCTGATCGCCCGCCGCGTTACGGGACGCTTTGCTCGCGCACCGATCACCGCCGGGATATAGCCCTTGCGGACCTTCTCGCCGACCTTCTTGGCGGCGGCCGCCTGCGCCTTCTCCTCGGTGGCGAAGGAACTGACTTTGGTCTGCCCCTGCTCCCCGATACGGCCGAAACGGACACTCACCTGAGTGCCTGCGACGACTATCTCGTAGAACTTGTGCGCGGAACCGCTGTCTTCGGACAGTTCGAGATAGGTGGTGCCCCCGGTTGTCATAGCTCGCCTCGCTTGCTTCCGTCAGATCACAACGCAACGAAACCTAGCAAGGGGCACTGACATTCGGTACGCCGCTGACCGGACCCGAGTCCGGGTTTTGTACCAAATTGTGCATGATGCACTGCATATGTATCGTACATACGTGACTGTTGCTGTCGACGCGTCTTCGACCGTCTCCGGTTCCGACGACCGGCGTCGTCCCACGCCGGCTCTTCTCATTGCGACGCTCGGCATGGTCGGTGTCGTGGTCTCGCTCATGCAGACGCTGGTCATTCCGATCATTCCGTCGTTGCCCACGCTGCTGAGCACTTCGGCGTCCAATGCGTCTTGGGTCGTGACGGCCACGCTGCTGGCTGGTGCGGTGTCGACTCCGATCAGCGGCCGTCTCGGCGACATGTTCGGCAAGCGCCGGATTCTGTTCGCGAATCTGGTGTTGTTGATCGTCGGTTCGGTGGTCTGTGCGTCGTTCTCCGAGCTGGTGCCCGAGATCATCGGTCGCTCGCTACAGGGCGCGGCGGTCGGGGCGATCCCGTTGGGGATCAGCATCATGCGCGACGAGCTGCCTGCTGAGCGTGTGGGTTCGGCGATGGCGATCATGAGCGCGACGCTCGGCGTCGGCGGTGCGATCGGTCTGCCGGTCGCGGCGGCGATCGCGCAGAACGCGGACTGGCACGTGCTGTTCTGGACCTCGGCCGGTCTCGGTGTCGTCTGCGCCGCATTGGTTTTCGTGTTCGTCCCGGAATCGCCGGTGCGCACGCCCGCGCGGTTCGACTTCGGTGGCGCGGTCGGCCTGTCGGTGGCGCTGCTCGCATTGCTCATCGCGATCACCAAGGGCGCGGACTGGGGCTGGGCCAGCGCGCGGATCCTGATCCTGTTCGCGGTGTCGGTGGTGGTGTTCCTCGGCTGGGGCGCTTACGAACTGCGGCAACGCTCGCCGCTGGTGGACCTGCGGGTCTCGGCACGGCCGAGGGTGCTGTTCACCAACCTGGCCTCGATAGCCGTCGGGTTCTCGCTCTACGGCATGTCGCTGACCTTCCCGCAGCTGCTGATGGCGCCGGAGAAGACCGGGTACGGCTTCGGGCTGTCCATGGTCAGCGCCGGATTGGCACTCGCACCAACAGGTTTCGTGATGATGCTGCTCTCGCCGGTGTCGGCGCGACTGTCGGCGAGCCGAGGCCCGAAGACAACCCTCGCGCTCGGCTCCACGGTGATCGCCATCGGCTACCTGTGCGCGGTGGTGCTGATGAACAGCGTCTGGGAAATCATGCTCGCGGCGATGATCGTGGCAGGTGGCGTCGGTCTGGCATATGCGGCGATGCCGGCGCTGATCATGGACGCGGTACCGATCACAGAGACCGCTGCGGCCAATGGTTTGAACTCACTGATGCGCTCGATCGGCACCTCGACCTCATCGGCGGTGATGAGTGTGGTGCTCGCACACATGACGATATCGCTGGGCGGACACGTGTTGCCGTCCCGCGACGGGTTCCACACCACGTTCCTCATCGCGATGACAGCGGCATTGACCGCGATCGGTCTGACGACGCTGATCCCGATGGGGAAGGCGAAAACGCAGGTCCTGCCCGAGCCCGAGCCAGAGCTCGAGCTCGAGCTCGAGCTCGAGCGGGTGCCAGTCCTCGCTGTAGCGGGTGGGCGGCACGCGTCGGTTGAGCAGAATGGTCATGGTGGGTATCGGGTCGGTGTTGTGTCGGAGTCTGTGTTGCCGGTGGCGGAGTTGTCGGGGACCGATTTCGGTGGTGGGTCGTTGGGTGGTCGTATTCAGCGTGAGGACGGCTGTCCGGTCCCGAGTGCGGTGTTGACGTTGATCGATCAGCGTGGTCATCAGGTCGCGCGGGCAGCCGGGGCTGTCGATGGTGGTTACGTGATCAGCGCACCCGAGGTGGGGAGTTATGTGTTGATCGTGTCGGCGACAGGGCATCAGCCCGCGGCGGTCAACGTGGCCCTCGGCCAGCGGCCGCAGCAGTTGGACCTGACCCTGGCGGGTTCTGGTGAGTTGTCGGGTGTGGTTCGCACGGCCGGTCACGGTGAGCCGTTGGCTGGTGCGACCATCACGTTGACCGACCTGCGTGGTGAGGTCGTCGGAGCGGCTGTCTCGGGTAGAGATGGCGCCTATGTATGCCACGATGTGGTATCGGGTACTTACACCTTGGTGGCCGTCGTCGCGCACATGCGCCCCGCTGCGACCACGCTGACGGTGCCGGATACCGGTGTGTTGCGTCACGACATCGAGTTGGCTGCGATGGGTGTCGTCGCCGGGTCGGCGTGGGCCGAGGGGGGCCGCGCGGTGGCGGATATCCAGATCACGGTGCTGGATGCGGCAGGCGAGTTGACGGCTACGGCACGTACCGATGACAACGGCCGCTATGTGGTGGCCGATCTGCCCGAAGGGCAGTACACGATCGTTGCCCGCGGTTACCCGCCGGTGACCAGTCAGGTCACCGTGTCCGGTGGGGAGGTCGGTCACGATGTGCGGTTGGGTTACGGGCTCGGGGACCGGACATGACGGGGTTGACCGCCCGTATCCGCAACGCCGAGGGGTGGCCGGTGCCGGAGGCGGTGCTGACCGTGACGGACCTGAGTGGGCGTCAGACCGCTCGCGCGGTCGCCGACGCGACCGGGGGCAGTGGCCACCGAGCCGCTGCCCCCGGGCGTGCATACCGCGGTGTTCACCGCCGCCGGGTATCAGCCGGTGGCGCGGACCGCTCAGATCTCCTCGGTGGGAACGGGTGTGCTCGGTGATACGCAAAACGGCGGTCGGCCACCTCCCGCCCACCGGTAATGTCTTCCAGGTTCGGCAACTTCCTCACGATCGTCCGTATCTGATCAGCCAGGACAGTGAGCCTATGCACTCTGTCGATGTTCAACGCTGACAAGCGGATTCCGGTGTGGGTGAACAGGACTTCGAAAGTCGGTCACGAACTGGTGTGCACTACGGTGCTTCGCAATGTTCAGATCAGGGAAGCCGGCATCGAGGAGAAACATGTCATCGGGCGAAGGCTGGGAAGAACTGTGTGCGGCCTGGGCGCCGGACCAGCTGGTGTCGATCGAGCCTGAGCGGCTCGCTGTCGCGCCAGTGTCGGAACGCACCAGAGAGTTCCTGGTGCGCGTGGGATTGCCACGTGAATGCCCCCTCCTTGTCAGTTTCTACCGAGACGAGCGACTGCTGCAGCCGCTGTGGTTGCGCGACGTCCAGTACCTGCTGGTGGGTGATGACGAGGGCACTTCTCTGGTATTGCGTGCCGGCACGGACGAACTCTGGTCCGTCGCGGAGTCGGACGACGAGCCCCGCTTTGTGAACTCTCACCTGTGGGGCTTCGTCCTCCTTCTCGGTCTGTACGAACCGCGGGCCCATCCGGGATTCAGACAGCGGGTCGCTGCGTGTGACGAGAAGGCGCTGGACCATGAAAACTGCTGGTGGTCGCTGATCGTGGAGCAAATGAGCTATGGGCTTGCTCCATGACCTCGGTCACGACAACCGCTCGCCCGACGCGGGAGCATCTCTGAGAACAGGATGGTCTTCTGTCGCGCGATCGAGATCATGTCTGTTCATCTGATGGCAGGTACCGCCCAGGCGAGATCAGCCCGTACGGGTCGACCGCTTTCTTCAACAACAACGCCATTCGCTGATGCCCGCTGGAGTAGAGCATGGTGTCGATGCTGGTGCGCATCGGGCGGAATCCCGCTTCGACCAACCTCTTCTGCGCCAGTGTGACCCACTGGTGGGCGGCTTCGACCTCGATGTCGTTCGCGCGGTCGAACGGTACCCGGAAGAACCCTTCCAGACAATGTGCGCTGACACTGTTGAACGTCAGATATGACCGGATTCCGGTGTTCGAATCGGTGGTACGGGCAATGGCGACGGCGGTATTCACATGCCGACCGACGAAAGGAACGGCGGGCAATGCGCAGACGAAACCCGGAAATTTCGGATCGTCATCGAGGGCGAAATCCGATGACATATCGACGGAGCGGCCTGCCATTGCGTCGACGTACTCGTTGCCCGGCTCGCCGGACAGCTTCCGAAATCGTGTTCGCGCGGTGTCCGGAAGGTCGAGGTCGGCGGTGGTGTAGTAGTCGACGTCGTCGAAGTGTGTGGACAGCTTCTTCTGAAGCAGCGCGATGATGTCGTCGTCACCCCATAACGCAACCCAGGTCAGCCAGGTGTTCGGTGGTGCTGTCCGGTCGAGTCGAGCAAGCCGAGGGTCGTCTTCACCATTGATCTCGATGCGGTCGCGCAGTAGTTGATGTCGACGTAGTTCCGCCAGAGTATCGACGTGCGACGCCAGCTCGCCTTCGGTGGAACGCACCAGAGCCAGTGCGACATTCTGCCTGGGGTAGAGGGAGACGACCGCGGCTGTGACGATACCGAACCCCGACTGAACGAAAAGCCCGGTCACATCTGGGCCGCTACCGTAGGGGTAGTGGTGCCAGTCCGGGGCTTCGTTGTCGTCGTGTGTCCAATGGCCGGTTCGAACGTATTCAGCGTCCGCCAGCACGGCTTCGATGCCGCGGAGATCGGCTGTGCGCTGCCCGAATATTCCGACGCCACGTTCGAGTACGTTGCCCACGACGCTGGTCTGCTCGCCCGAGCCGGTGATATTCAGCATGCATGAGCGGTGCGTGAGTGCGTCGGCGAGCTGGCCTTGCGTCACGCCGGGCTCGACAACCGCATAGTGCAGTTCCTCGTTGATCTCGAGTATTCGATTCATCAGGCTCAGGTCTACGACCGCGCAACCATCGTGGACCGGGAGCTTGGAGCCCAACCCCCAGTTGCGGCCGGTGCTGATGGGATGGAGCGGAATCCGGTACCTCGCGGCGACAGTGACGATCTGCCGCACTTCATCGCGGGAAACAGGCCGCAGCACGGCCACGAGCTGCCGACTGGAAAACTCTGTCAGGTTCGCGGTATAAGGCTGGGTATCCGTGGTGGCGCGTTCACCGAGCAGAGCTCGCCACTCGTCGAATGCACTGGCCATCACCGGCGCCGATCCAACCCTGCTTCGTCGCCGCCATGTTTGCCGTGCACACCCCTGCGGGCGCGTGGCAGGTCGATGGTTTGTGGAAGGAGTTCGATGCGCGGCGCCAACACCGCGTAGCGTGCGCCGCAGAACTTCGCCTCGAAATTCCGCATCCAGCCGTGATGCGACAGATTTCCCCAGGCATCGAAACCTACGATCGAAATGCCACTGCGATCGTAACTTCCGGACAGCAGAAAGGTCCAGTAGGTCCGATCCGGAAAGACGCCGTTCCGGGCCTTGAAGGCAGCGCAGAAACGCAGGTATCGTCGCAGATCGAGGCCGTGGAGCCCCTCGTCGTCGTATTCACGCTTCGCGTATTTTCCGCTGCTTCCGATCAGTTCCGGTACCTTGGCGGCGGAGGTGACGAACCAATGTGATTCGCTCACCATGACGGTGCGGATCATATTTGCTTCGACATCGAAATCTATATTCGCCCGGATGTCGAACAGCTCGCACAGTTCTCTTGCCGACAGCCCGGCCGGCACATAAACGAGTAGTTCGTCACTCGATTCGAGCTCGGCGATCTCCGTATCGGTGAACGGGCAAGGCGCGATCTCATCCGGTCGCTTGTCGCCGAACATTCCGTCGACGAGCTCATTCAGGTATGCTTCTCGGTTCACGTATCGTGCGCCTTCCTCACCTGGCTACCGTATTGATTCGAGGCAACACGACATTCGCGCGCATTGCTCGGGAACGCCGACAGTTGCTTCGTCGCATGGATGCTACTTCGACTTTGAATTACCCGATTTCCCAGTGCGGGGACGGTAGGATGCTGCGTTTGTCAGCGCGAACTGCCGGTCAGTGGCGCCGCGGCCCGCCGACCCGAGAGGGCGGCTGCCGGAATCGGCGGATGGCCTCGCTGGTAGTGAACAGGGTGAATGTGGCTCGGCGCCAGTGTCTATGGGTCCGATCGGGTGGTGCGCAGTCGGTCGACTTCAGTGGTCGCGCTGTCGCGAGATGCCTCGATAAAGCGCAGAAGGGCCTGAAGCTCCTCGCCGTCGAAAGCGGTGAGATCTGAGCGGGTGCGGGCGGTCAAGCCGTCGTAGTATGCGGCGACCCGCGCGAGTCCTTCCGCGGTGGGGTGGACGAGGATCCGGCGGCGGTCGTGAGGGTCGGGAACTCGTTCGACACAGCCTGCTTCGGTGAGTCGGTCGATCATTCGCGTGGTCGAGCCGGGGCTCAGGCCGACGCGTGCCGCCAGCGCGCCTGCGGTGGTGGGCCCGTTCCGGTGCAGGGCGTGCAGACAATGAAAATCGCTCGGTACCAACCCGATTCGCTCGGCGATCAACCCGTTGAGCCGGATCAGCTGGGTTACCCAGTCCGGCAGCGTGTCGATGATCTGGGTGACCAGATCCCGCCCGGGTGACTCGGCAGCTCGACCGGCTTCCTGCTCATTCGCCATCGCTTGACACCACTTCGGTCGTTCCAATAAATTGCGCCGCGCAAATGTTTCGCGGCGCAACAATACCGGACCGATCGGCGCCGACATGCTGGGGGTGCACAGCCTCCTCAGGTTCTGTGGGGTTGTCGATCGAACCGGACTTGAAGTTGGCGGCCCGACCTGAACGCAGACCTAGAAGCCGGCACACGCCGCATGGAGAACAGGAAGCCGCAATGGACAGCAGTACCGCCGGGGCTCACGGCAGGGCGACCACGGTGAGTGATGACGAGCCGGCCGACGTCGGCACCGAGACCGCGGGAGTCGTGGTCGCGGGTCTGACCGTGAACTACCTCGTGGACCCGTACGGGATCGATGACCGGACACCTACTCTAGGTTGGCGGCTGGTCTCGGCCGACCGTGCGGTCGTGCAATCGGCATACCAGGTCAGAGCCGCCTCTGCTTCGCAACGGCTCGCGCTGGACCGGCCCGACCTGTGGGATTCCGGCGCGGTGGCATCGGATCAGCAGGTGGATATTGGCTACGGCGGCCGGCTGCTCACTTCGCGCGAGCAGGTGTTCTGGCATTCCGGGTATGGACCGACGGTGACCGCGTGTCGGCATGGAGTCCGGTCGGCCGCTGGGAGATGGGTTTGCTCGATTCAGCAGATTGGACGGCGGAATGGATCACCAGTTCGATACTCGCGGCACGGGCGGCTGCTCCATTGCCGATCTTCGCCAAGCGTTTCACCGTGCCACCGGCGCGGCGGATCGGGCAGGCGCGTCTCTATGTATCGGGGCTCGGGCTGTATGAAGCGCGGCTCAACGGCCACAAAGTCGGTGTGGATGTCCTTGTGCCGAGCATCACCGATTACCGCAAACGAGCGCTGTACAACACCCACGATGTCGCCGATCACCTGCAGACCGGAGACAACGTCGTGGGACTGCTCGTCGGTAACGGTTTCTTCAATGTGCCCGAACGGGAAGGCCGATACTGGGAGTCGGTGACCTGGAAAAACGGTGTCGCCGACGGGGAGACGGTCCGGCTGTCCGGCGAGCCGAAGGTTATCGCGCAGCTGGAGATCCGGTACGACGACGGTTCCGTCCAGCGGGTATCCAGTGATGCCACCTGGCGGGCCGAGGAGGGACCGATCGAATTCTCCGGGTATTACGGGGGCGAGGACTACGATGCCCGCCGCCTGCGACCCGGGTGGGATGAACCGGCCGGTGACCACTCCCGGTGGCGACATGCTGCTGTCGCCCCCGATATCCCCGCGGCGCTCAGCGCCCAGTTCGAACCGGCTGTTGTCGAGGCGGAGCGGCTGCGCGCGGTCGAGATGACCGAGCCCGAGCCTGGAATCTACGTGTTCGACTTCGGCACATCTGCTGTTGGATGGCCGGAGATCGAAGTCGAAGGACCTGCCGGGACACTTGTCACGCTCTACCCGGGCTGGTACCTCGACAACGGCAGAGTAGACCAGAACGGGATGCTCGGATGGGTGCCGAACGTGGTTGTCGCCGATCACTACACGTTGGCCGGCCATGGGATCGAGGTGTGGCATCCCCGCTTCACCTACCATGGATTTCGGTACCTCGAAGTTCATGGGCTGCCGTCCCGGCCGCTCATTTCGAGCGTGACCGGGATCGTGGTGCGCGCCGCAACCGGCGCCACCGCCGAGTTCGAATGCTCCAGCCGGCTGTTGAACGCCATCGACAGAATTGCCGATCGCAGCATGCGAAGCGCCATGCTCGCGCCGACCCGCGGAAATCACCGCTTCCGAAGAAGCACGATTGATCGGCCAGAACGAAAAGTATGCAATCTACCGGACAGGGTCCGGAGCATGGATATTTATCCAATGAGCTACTACCGGATTGTAGACGAAAGCCCGCACCGCACCCGATAGCAGTTGCCCGCCTCGAATTTGTCGTGTCGTTGGGTTGTCAAACCCATGTCGCTGATTCGGGGGTGATGCCGTGGGCGCGCGCATTGGCGTCGATGATGTCGCGAAGCCAGGTGGTCAGGCCGGTCTCGATGTCGTCGTAGAAAGCGGCGAATCCTGGATCGGTGGCGTACCTGCGTCCCAGGCAGACGTGCATCGAGTGCGTGCAGTCGAAGTAGGCGCCGATCGATGCCCGGTGCCGCTCGGCCAGCGAGTTGGCCTGGTCGCTTCCGGGGGCCACCCCGGTGCGGTGTGCTGCGGCCAGTTCCGCGTTGAGTGCATCGACGCCATCGGCGATCTGGTGCCAGTGCTCCACAGTCCTGCCTGCGGCGCGTTCGGCGTACTGCGCCCACTGGGCGGTGTCACCCCAACGATCGCGTGCTTCTTCGACCCATGAGGGCTGCCAGTGCTGGCCGAAGATCGCTACCTGTTCCTCGGCCGACAGCAGAATGCCGGACTTCCTGGCTTCGATCATGCGGTCCAGCGCGTTGCTCATGCGCTGCAGATGAGCTACACGCTCGCGAAGCTGGTCGCGCTGCCGGTGCAGAGATGCCAGCGCATCGGTTGCCGGGGCGTCCAGCAATGTCCCGATGTCGTTGAGAGGTACACCCAGTTCACGGTAGACGAGCACCCGGTGAATACGGGCAATGTCCGCGGCAGTGTAGAGCCGATAGCCGGTGTCGGTGCGCTGGGACGGGCGGACGAGCCCCAGCGCATCCCAGTGATGAAGAGCGCGGATCGTGACGCCCACCAGCGATGCGACGACACCTACGGTGAGACCGTCTTCGGCGTCATCGAAGGTTCGCTTCGTTACACCGTCCACTCTGACACCCATTCCGTGCGAGGCCCCCACGACTACGGTCTGATCACTCTTCGGGCGCCCTGATTCCCATGGCTCGCAGATGCTCGGCCTCTGCGCTGTTCGGATCGTACGGTCGCGCTGCCGTCATGATCACCCGGGTGTTCTCCGGGGTGACGATCTCCAGCTCCACCGAGTTCCACGGCATCTGCCGCGGCCCCGTCGTGCAGCCAGGTAGCAATTCCGCACACGCGGACGCGATCTGGTCGACCTGGCTCAGCACGCATGCGAAGCTCACGCTCAGCGCCGACGCCCCGGCAGGGCCCCCGTCCCCCGGCACGAGCAAGACGTCCTGGAACGCCCAGCGGCGCAGGTGCGTGATCTGGCCGGGGACTGAGAACAAATCGAAGAACCCGAGTCCGCGGCACCAGAAGTCCGCCGATGTGGCCAGATCGAACGTCGGCACCGTGACAAACATCGGCATCCCGTAGAGGCCGCGGAAAAGCTCCGGAGGCACGGCGTCAAGCGCGGGGACGGGAACGGGACTGATATCGAAAGCGGGGAAGTTGTCGGTCATGACGACATCGTCGAGCCTCACGCAACGTCAGGGTCAAGCAGCGCCGCAGCAGGCACCGTAGGCGGCAGTTTCCGAGCAGCGCCCTCGTCGAGCGCTGCTCGTGCCTCGCCCCGTACCCCGACCACCGCGGTTACCACGGACCCCGGCCGAATATGATCTCGAACGGGGCCTCGATGGCTCTGATGTCAGCCGAAACCTGCGATAGCTTGTCGACGGTGGTCACCTGAACCGTATTCGTGACGCTGGACTATATGTCGGTGTTCTGTTGTCCACCTTGAAAACTGCAGCACGCCCAGCGAGGTCGCTCGCCGATCATCGACTGCGGGTCGAGCCTGGTGTCGTCGATATGCCTTGGGAACCGTCCCACCCCGCAGGCGGGGCATTTCTGAGCCGCACTGGCTCTGGCGCACTTTGACGATCGGTGGGGCAGACCGCCATGAGCACGCAGTAGTGGAGCGGGCCAGAGCCACCGCACGTCGGCCGTTTGCGGGGCTCGTGCTTGTCTGTTGGGTGTGATGTCGAAGTTGGTTCGGAACGGTGTCGACCTGCTCGCATGGATTGCGACACTGACAGGAGCTGCCGGGGTCGCGTTGCACTTCAGCCAGTCGTGGTGGCGAATGCTGGTCTTGGCGGCTTCGGGTGCGCCATACCTGATGAGCTGCGCGCTGGTCGGGGTGGTGGCTTTTGTAGCCATGCGGCACTGGAGCGGCGCGGGGGTGGCGATCGTTGTCGTTACCATCGCGATGTGGACCCAAGCTCCGCTGTACTTCAGCCGCTCGGGCGACGACGGGCACGCAGTGATAGCGATGCAGGCCAATCTTCTGTTCGACGGAGCCGACCCTCGGGCGCTGGTCGACCAAGTGCGCGCGCGGAACATCGCTTTGCTCACTGGCCAGCGTGCGCCGCCGGTCATCGGCGAGGACTTTCGCGATCCGCTCACGACCCGCGAGATCGGCCGCCGGTCACTGATTACTGCCGGCGCTGTCTCTCAGCGTGTTGCCCGCGCCGAGCGGGCTGGGTTGGTTGAGCGATCATCGTCGTCGGTATCTCGCCGCGCGGTCGCCGTCAGGCTGACCGAAATCGGCCACCGCCTGATCGAAACCACCGTGCGGCAACTACTCGAGCACGAAGCGGACCTGATCAGCGCGCTCACAGCTGCCGAGTGCACGGCCCTCGCCGGGATTCTCGCCACGCTGGAACAGGCGCTCGTGGCGTCGCCACCGAACGAGCCGCGGGAGTGAGGTCCACACAGACCAGGACCGAGGTCACATATGCCAACTCGAAACCCGCAAGGTCTGGTGCACCACCGCTGACCGGCCTCAGCATCGACGTCACGCCCGCCTATTCTGCGGCAGACCAATATCATCGGGGTTGGATTCGCTGACTACGTCAGAACTTCGCCAGTGACCGCGCAGCGGATTCAGCCACTCGGAGTCCGATGCGGTCACAGCGTCGAACAAGTGACGGCGTCTTCGGAGCGTTCGTACCCACCATCGGCAGCGTCGAAGTTTCCCGCTGTGCTTCAGGGGTAACTTGGATCGTTCTCCTCGCGATAGCCATCGACGGTGAGCTGTACGACCCGCTCGAGTTGAATCCGTATTTCGGTGGTGCCGGCGGGAACAGCCTTGATGTTGGCTCCGCTGCGGACGAGATAGCGGCCGTCGGGATAGTCCATCACGTGGAAGCCTCGGGCGGGTGCGGGGCGGTTGTCCCATGCGGGGCCTGCGTACACCGCGACGTGGGCGATAGTGGCGCGGGGACGTTCGAAGAACTGTGCGGCTTGTTCGCGGGGCGCGGGTGGTGCCCCGACGCGGTACGGTCCTTCGTCCTCGGCGTCGAGTTCGTGCCGGGAGACCTCGATGCCGAGGCCGCGGCCACGCGGGGCGTCCGGCAGCAGGTCGACGACTCGTCGGCTCACCTCTGCCGCGTCGATCAGCGACATGTGCACGGCCCCACCGCGATCCGGCGACGGGGTCGGTTCCTGCATCAGCAGCACCGCGTGCTGATAGTGCACGGCGGCGTGGACGCGCAGCTTGTCCTTTCCGTGGAGTCCCGCGACTTCGACGCGTGCCTCCGGTTCGGCCAGTACGCGCAGCGCACCGTACATGGGCTCGTCGAAGCGACGGTGTAGTCCGGCGGCTTCGGACTTCCACTCCGCTTCGTAGTCGGCGACTGTTTCCGCGGTGGATCGGTATTGCAACGGGTACGGAAGCACGTCGCGGTCGACGGCCCGCCACAGCACGGTGAAGCCGAGCGCCGTGAACGACCAGTCCCGTCGGCTCATGACGCCGGTTCGTTCGTCGTGCGTGGCAGCCGCGTCGTCCGTGTCAGCACGGCGTCGAGGTTTCGTTCGCTCATTCGCCGATCACCGGTGGCACCGTCTTCGCCCGGTTCGCCGCACCGAGACCGGTAAGTTCCTCGCCGTTCTGTTGGTTCACCAGGTAGTCCTTCGTCTGATGTTCCTTGTCGTCATCGCCCTTGCCGCGGGCGCCCGGCGGCATCATGCCCGGCATCCCGCCCATACCAGGACGTCCCGCGCCGGTACGCGCGGCCGCGGCGACGGGAACGCCGTTCGGAACAGCGGGGAGAGCCTTGACGCTGCGGCCCGGGATGGGGGTTCCAAGGCCCGGCACACCGGGGTTCGGTGTGCCGGGGGATCCGGGACTCGGTGTTCCGGGACGAGTCGGTGACGGATCGGTGCCGGTGGTGTTCGCCGGTTGGGTCGACGGGTTCGTGCCTGCGGGTGTGGTGGCCGTCTGGTCGGGCGTGTTCTGTTGCTCGGCAAGCAGATTCGTGCCGGCCGAATCAGTGTCCTCGGGCGTGTTCTCGGTACCCGATGACTGTTGTTCCACCGTGGTGAATTTGTCACCAGGATCTTTGCCGGGTGACGAAGGTTGCCCGGCGTTGTTCGATGAGGGCAGATCACCGGGCTTTTGGACAGGGTTGTATGGCTTGGGTACCAGCGGAACGCCTGTGTCGGCTTCCCGGACCGCGGGATAGAAGACGTTCTTGACGACGTTCACGGAAGCGTCGTGCGCGGCATCCTCGCGATGCTGGTTCAACTTCCACGTCGGGCCGGGCACCCAACTCGCGACGTTGCTGGTCCACGTGTGACCCGGCGTCTCCTGCACGGCGGGCCGGGTGACCTCGATTCCCGACCGGATGATCTTCACCTTCTCGGCGACGATCTGCACCGAACCGATCAGCCCGCTGGACTTGTCGACGTACTCTTTGATCCCGTCCGCCGCGGCCTTCGCCGCCGCGCCTTCCCATTTGCCTTCCATCGCTTTGCTGATGTCCGGGGCGAAACCCTGCAATCCCTGCTCCAGCCTGTTCCGAATGGACTCCCACCGCTGATGCAGCGCCACGACGTCGGTGACCGACATCGCTTGCACCCGTTGATACAGATCGTCGATACCGTCCGGGTTCTTGTACGCGCTCTCCGGAACTTTCGGCGACTGGGTCTGCAATTCGTTGCCAGAGCACATGATTTCGGCGATTCGGTTCCGTGCTATGGCCGCGTCGGGGCTCTCGTCGCGCGAACCGGTATCGGGCGGGCCGGATTTCGACTGCTCGAGCAGAGCGGCGCCGATCGCTACCAAAAATGGTAGACCCACGATAATCCCCCCGATCAGTTCAAAAGATTGTTCGTGTCTTGTGAATTGGTCTCGTCTTGGGTGATGATTCGGTCCACAGAGATTTGGATCGTATCACGCATCAGGGTCAGTACCTCGGTGTGTTCCTTCAACGCGGTGTCCACGTCACCCTCACCGCCGATTGCCTTGGCGCCCAGCATCTTCGCCAGCTCGTCGGAGCAGTCGAGCTCGCCGAGGCCAGTTACTCGGGTCAGCATCTTCAGGTCTTCGCGGAGGCTGACGTAGAGATCGATCTGACGATTACAAGCATCCCGGCAGCCTTCTGCGACCGTGCGGTCCAGATGGAGTCGGCCAGCCTTGGCTTCATCAGCGAGGTAGCGCCAGCGCGATACCTCTTCGCTCATCGACATAGCAAATTCTTCCTGATCAGCGCGGAAATCCTGGCACGAGCACTTCCGCTGCTTTTAAGGCTCGATCGCACGGAGCTATAGCGCTTTTCGGTGAAGTATTGAATACGGTGATTTGCAGTGCGCCCTGGCCGGCAGGGAAAACCAGGTCGCAATCTTCGCTGTCAGTATCCGACGTGTTGTGAAAACGAAATCCGTGCCGACCTCTGACATCAATATTCGTAAAGTCGACATTCTCAGGCTTCTTTTTGAGGTCGTCAACAGAATGGATCGTGGACCACACCCCGAGTGAGTAATTCCATTGAGAAGGCGCATCATGCCAAGAGCAAATCTTCCATCCTGGTTCTTCGACACCAGCGACGCCCGATTTCTTCGTGGACGAGACCACACCGATCTGTTGCAGTTGCTGATCCGAAACCTGCGTACACGGATCCCACAGCGCGGCTGTAGCCGCTGAGGTGTCGGTCGTGCTCGGTGTAGCCGTCCCCTCCGTGCCCGATCCGCACCCCGAGGCGACCAGCACCACCCCAGCGAGCGCCGCAATCGTCGCCGTCGTCCGTCGTCCCACCGAAGCCTCCCGATCTGGGCCGTCAAAGTCGTCCCTGAAGTGTAGGACGCACCGACGCACCCACTGGTTCCGCCGAATTCAGCTCTCGCTCTCGGCCTGCAACCACACACCCTTTGTGGGGCAACCGCATCGGCGGCAATCCCACCGTTTTGCTCTCGCGACCGTCCGGAATGCCGGAGAGTGGAGCGCCCGCCAGCACCGGAACAGCTGCTGCGCAACACAACGGCACGCCCATCAGTTGGCCGACGTTCTCGGAGCGACGCCGGCAACTGGGTTCGTCGTCGCCGATACTCTAGGTAAAGCGGGCGGGCGCGGACCTGTCCTGGTGATTGCCGTGCAGGCAGAGGACAGGAGACCAGATGCTGACGGTAGCGGAGGAGTTCTTGCTGCTCGCGCTCGATGATGACACCGGCAAGAAGATGGTGGGTGGCCCACGGATGGGGGCCGCGCTGGCCGGGGCGGCGATTGTGGAGCTGACAGTCGAGGGGGCGCTGCGGCTGACCGAGGAGGGGGATCCTGAGCACAAACCTGGCCGCCTGGTAACCACGTCACGGCGACCCGCCGATCCGCGGCTCGCGGAACTGGTCGGTGTGGCCGACGCTCGTAAGCCCAAGGACGCGGTCGGCAAAGTGGCCGGGTTCGGCCAATGGCGCAGCCACGCAAGGAACCTGGAGGACGCGCTGCTGAACGACCTGGTCGAGACCGGATATCTCGTCGAGGAGAAGGGCAAGGTCCTGGGCCTGTTCCCGACCACTGCGTGGAAATCGGCGAACCCGGCCGCGGAGGCCGAGATCCTGCAGCGGGTGCGTGGCGTAATCATCGAGGGACGCGACACCGACGAACGGACCGGAGCCCTGATCTCGATCTTGCACGCCGTCGATCTGCTGCCCAAACTTCTGCCCGACATCGACAAGCGAACGGTCAAGCAGCGCGGCAAGGAGGTCAGCCAGGGTGAATGGGCAGGCTCGGCGGTGCACAAGGCTGTCCAGCAGGTTCAGGCCGTCACAGTAGCCATCATCGTCAGCACCACCTCCGCGACCGCCTCGATGTGAACCGTTCCAGCTCACCTTTGCCGACGCTCGCCAAGCCCCGCCGAGTCCAGAGAAGCGCCCGGCACACGCAATCGCCGAAACGTTGATCTCGGCGCCGCCTTTGCGGGCGGCGTCGAGTGCCTGGACGACTCGTTGTCTGCGCCGGGCTACGGGTGATGGTGCGGATTGCCCGTGTCTCGAATTGTGTTGTAGTCGCCCGGTTTCGGGTTTCCGGCGCCGGTGATGATCGACTGCACGACGGTGCTGATGTGTGGGCGGAACGTGTCGCGTGGGGCGACGACCCATCGTCGGTATCCGGTGTTCTCGTCGCCGGGGGAGGGCAGGACTATTTCGCCGCCGTCGGGCACGATCGTTGCGGCTGCGCGTAGTAGTGCGGTGAAGATGTCGGTGTCGGCGGCGAGTGTGCCGGTGTCATCGGGTCGGGCAAGGATGGTCCAGCGGTGGGAGCCGTGTGCGATGACGGGTCCGAGTAGGTATTGCTTGGAGAGGTCGTCGTGGACCATTCTGCCGAGCCATTCGGGGACGGTTACTGCGGCGATGTCACCGGCGTGCATGGTGATTCGTCGGGTTTCGGTGTGCACGAAGCACGGCAGTCCGCAGACGTGCCGGTAGTGCAGGCAGCGGGTGAGCGTGGGATCGGTGGCCTGTGCACTCCCGTGATGGATCGGTTGGGCGCGCCAGGCGGTGTGGTGTTGTTCGGTGGGGTCGGGGTGCGGTTCAGGTGGCATCGATGTTGTGTCCGTTCGTGTTTCGATGGATGGCGTGCGGCCTGATGGCCGGTCCCAGAGCCGTGCGCAGGGCAACGGCGGGAGGTCGTCGTGGACGTTGTCGTCGATGCCCACGGTGAGTTCCGGGAAGCGCCGGGCCAGTTGGTCGGCCACGCTTTCGGCTTGTTCGGCGCCCGCCTGGTAGTCCAAGCACAGTTCGCCGAATTCGATGTGGATGTGGCGGAGGCGGTGTGGGTTCGATTGCTCGGCCCGGGACATCGAGCCTCAGTGCGGCTTGCTCGGGCTCGGCACCATCCGTCCGCTATCGATCAGCACCTGCCGTGCTGCCGCCTTGCGGGGGCAGTGTTTCGCGCGGCAGGCCACATGGATCCGCATCACCTCATGGGCTTGATCGACGGTGAACGGCAGGGTCGGTGCATGGTGGGCGGCCGCGTCGCACAGGGCGATGAGTTGGTATACGGCGAGGGAAGTCATGGGCATGTGAGCCTCTCTGTTTCGAGCACCGGTTGGTGGCGGTGCCCGGTACTGGGGGCTGTCGCCACCGGCCTGCCACTCTGGCGGGTCGGTGCGCCGTTGAGGGGTTGCGGCGTCGGCCCGGTACCGGGCACCTTCGAGCGACCGTAGGTTCCGCAAACAGTCAGGTGGCCGTATATATTCAGGTTTTCGTTCCGGCTATTCGAAGGGGCGTATATTCTTCGGACGCAGTAGTTTTCGGGTGGATGCTCAGGGGAAATAGACCAACAGTCGGGGGCGCTGAAGCATGTACATGACGACCGGTGAAGTCATCCGGCGGATCAGGAAATCCATCGGGATGACCCAGACCGAGTTGGGCGCGCTCCTCAACTTCTCTCAGCCCGCGGTCTCGGGGCTGGAGCGCGGCGGCCCCGCCTCCCATGATGTTCGCGTCCTGCGGCTCGTAGCTCGTGCACTTCAGGTTCCGCTTGCCATACTGGTAGTGGAGTCGGACCAGGAGGCAGATGTGGACCGTCGCAACTTCTTCAGAGCAGGGGCACTCGGAAGTGCGGGAGCGGCCATGATGGCGGCAACCGCACCAGGTCGAGCCGTATCGGGATCTAGTGTGAAGGTCGGTGCCGCCGATGTCGGCGCCATCAACGAGAGCGTGAACCAAATCCACGAGCTGGACTTGGTGGTCGGTGGCGACCGATTGTGCCGGGTGGCTGCCAACCAAGTCCGCTACGTCGAGCAGCTTCTCAACCACGGCGTCTACACCGACGACATCGGACGGGCGCTCACTAGCGCAGGCGCCGAGATGATGACCGCTGCGGGTTGGGTCCACTTCGACGCGGGCCGTTTCGACGATGCTCGCCGTTATTACGCGGACGCGGCAAACGCCGCCAATGCGGCTGGTGACGGGATCGCGGCAGCGCACGCCTTGGGCAATGCCAGCTGCCTCATGGTGCGCCGTCCCTGGGAAGACATGGCGGGCAATCCCTTGGCCGTCCAATATGCGCAGGCCGCGTCGCGGGCATCGCTTCGTGACGGTGGCCCGAAACTGCGCGCATTGATGGCGGTCCGCGAAGCTGAAGCCCAGGCAGCACGTGGCGACAAGGCCGCTATGACGGCGGCGATCGGCCGAGCACACCGTGCCTACGAATCCACTCGGGGCCATGATCCGGACTGGGTGTACCTGCCCGAGGCTGAACTGAGCGGCATCACCGGCAAAGCCCAGATGTGGTTGGGCGAGCATGATGCAGCGACTGGCCACTTCCAAGCCGCGATCGACAGTTCGTCAGCTTGGCCCAGGGAGCGTGCCGCGTGGCAGCTCAACCTTGCCCGTAACCTCGTTAATGCCGGTGACATCGCCCAAGCGTGCTCCCTACTTGCCGACAACTTCGATACCATCTCCAGCCTTGCATCCACACGCGTGCATCAGCGAATTGACGCAATTGCCAATTCGGTTCGTACGCATGCCGCGGTACCGGAGGTGCGGGAGTTCTTGGGGAGGCGTGCCACACGGATGTAGTGCCGTGTGCAGCAAAGCGACGCGACGGCATCGCGACGGGTAAGGCTGCCCCAGCTGGCCTTCTACTTCGCCATCCTGCCGGCGAGCTCGCGACCATTGCTCACTCTGATGACACCGCGATACTGCTTGGCCTGCACGACGGCGAGCCCGCCGATCTACGGTGGTCGCCGGCGATCACCGTGTCGACACCGTCGTCGTTGGACTGATGGGTGGTCAGGCCTTCGGCACCTGGAAGATATTCGCACCAGATGCTCGAACTCGGTGGGGCCATGTCCTTCAGGTCCGGCCGGGCGTCGAGCGTGCCAGGTCGAACGCAGTGTGCTCATAGCGCGGGCGCAGCCGCCGAGGCGGCGTTGGTGGCCAACCTGGTGGGGAAACTGCAGCTGACGTGGGAAATGTAGAAGCTGATCCGGTCTATCGCGAAGTGGTGGAAGCGGCTCTGCGCGAACGGCATCGAGTCTGAAACGGTCGTCGGTATGCCCGGGAATCCGGCATCGATGGACAGTGCTCGGCGGTCGGTGGCAACCTCGCACCAGCCGGGCGGCGTGTGTCACGACAACTTTGCGCGTGTGAGGTGGCTGGCCTTATCGTCATAGGCAGCGTATGAGAGGAACTGGGGGAGATTGTGTCTGTAGATTCGAGTGATTCTGCCTCGTTGTCGGTGATTCCGGACCACGTCAAGGAGTTCGGGCGCTTCGCCTATCAAGTCGCGACCGAATTGCGTTCAGGATCTGCGTCGCTGGACGTCGAGGTGCAAGGATTGATGAGCGGGTGGAAGGGTGCCGCTGCCGATGCCTACCTCGCGGGCTGGGAGGAGATGCATGGGGGCGCGGTCGACGTATGGGAGGCGTTGTTCGAGCTCGCAGAGAAGCTCGGTATCACCGCTGAGACCTATCGAACCGTTGATATCGCGCGGGCATCCGGTATCAGTTCGCTGGATCTGTGAGGGACACATGTCGGCCGAAGAAGCACGCGAATTCAGCGTCGACCTCCAGCACCTCGAGGATGTGACTGCTCGGGTTCGCGGATTCAAAGAGTTCGTCGCCGGGTACCTGAGCGAACTCGACAGTCGCGCAAGCGCATTGGGCACCTCGTGGTCCGGGCCTGCCGCAGCCGCCTATACGGATGCGCATCGTGAGTGGATAGTTGGAGCGACTGATGTCCAGGAGGGGCTGCAGGCGCTGGAGGATGCCACGCGGCGAGCGCATGAGACCTACACCGGTGCGGTGACAACCAACATGCGAATGCTGGGGCGATGACGACGCTCGCAGTCGATCCGAACGTCTACTACTCGGCCGCGCGTCGTTGCCATGAGGCCGCGGTGGAATTGTATGGCGCATACGCGAACGCAGTCGGATCTTTGAAGCAACATTGCGATGGGATGGCGGGAACCTTCGACGCAGCTCAGGCATGGGCGAGGACATATGACGAAGGTGCCCTTGCGGTACTGGCTGGTTGGGAATCCGCCGTCCGGGCGGCCGAAAACTACGCCGAAGTGTTGCGGCAAGCAGGGCACAACCATGCAATAGCCGAACACGACGCGGCGGGCGCTCCTGGGGCGCCGCCGCCTGCGCCTGCCCTGCCAACGACATCGCCGGGGTGTACGCCCTCCTCTCCGCCGTCAGCGGGCGGACCGTCCCATGGCGGATTGATCGACGGCGGAATCGGGCTTGCCTCCAAAGTAGGGATTCCCGTCCCCGACGGTGACGTGGACAAGCTGGAGAATGCGCGCAAGATTTGGAGCTACCTGGCGTCCGGGGAACCTATAGGCGCGGCCTCGGACAAGCTGCGCGGCCTAGCCGGAATGTTCGACGGAATAATTTCCGATGAAATACCATTTGTCATCGAGGATTTGAACGAGTTATCCGGATCGGTCGAAGAACTGAAGGCCGCATCGAACGACCAGGCCACATCGTGCACCGACTACAAGCGCCACACCGAAGAGCTTCGTGAGCAGCTCGAGGGAATCATCATCCAATTTGCTACCGAGTTGGGGGTCGATGCGATATTCGCCGCGGTCGCCTCCGCGGTGAGCTTCGGTCTGGGCGGTGCGGTGGGCGCCGCCAAGCTGGCGAAAACGATCGATAAATTTCACAAGATCATCGAGCGAGCAATCGATGCTTGGAAAGTGGCGAAGAATATCGCCAGAGGGATCCCGCCGACTATCTGGCAAGGTGCGAAGAAGGCTTGGGAGAAGCTGAAGCGGCTCTGCGAGCTCGGGAAGAACATCTATCAGAAGTGGCGGAAGAGAACTCCCGGCGACGGTGCGCCGACGAAGCTCCCGACTCCGCAGGAGGCGCAGGAGATCATCAGGAACGCGGACCGCACGGGTTCGGGCCTCAAGCCGGACGTGTTCCACCGCTCGGCGTCGTTCCCCGTCGACGATATCGGCAAGAAAGGTACGGTAACTGAGCTCGTCGGTGGTGATGGGAGGGCCGTTACACTGGTCCAGATGCCGGGTGAGGTAAACGGCGCGCCGGGCCGATTCGAATGGATTATCGACGACGGAGGTAAAGTGGTTCATCAATTGTTCGTCCGCAACGGAACGATCAACGGAATTCCGACCAAGCCATGAGCGACTCGAGTGCCTCGGTGAAGTTCAGTATTCCGGCTTCTTTCGTATCGGAGTGGGCAAAATTAACGCCGGGTGAGCTCAGATTCGGCCATGAGAACGAGTGGTTGACGTCGAAGGATGTTGTCGAATTAGCGCTGACGAGTGTTGTTCCTCCCAGCACGAAGATGGGCGTCATAGAGGAAATATCGCTGCTCCTTTCTGACGAGCTGTATCGCCTTCCCGCGCTGATGGACAAGCTTGCCGACCACGATGACCGAGTGTGGGCATATTTGGCACTCGCATGGGTTCACGAGAATCAGAGCGAATTCGACGAACCGTTCAAGGTGGTGGACATGATCTTCGCGGACTTCGGCTACCCAGAAGACGTGGGCGAGTTCGTTACGTTCATGCCCCCACCGGTCGGTAGCTTGCCTGGGATGCTCGGCCTCAAGCAGCGGTGGCAACGCTATCTCGACGAGAAGCGTTCGTATTACATGAACCGGGTTCCTAGTGGGGGCGCCAATGGCAGCTGAACTGTTTCGCGCTGAGTGTGGTGTGCGGTTCTCGGCACCGCCGCAAATGGAGTTCTTTTCTTCGGTTAGTTCTGGTAATCACATCGCGTGACCGCATGAAGTATTCAGCCGTTGGGGGTGCGGAACAGTACATTCTCGCGAAGCGCAGCCCGAGCAGCCGCCAGGTCCGCCAACCGTACCGAAACTGTTGCGGCAGCTAGCTTTTCGGGAAGAACATCGGAGAACTTCAACCCCTTGGCAGCACGCGGATCGGCGGCGGGCAGCGTCAGTTTCTCGCCGTCGCATGTGTGGGCGAGTGCGGCATGCCAGATATCTATCGTGAGATCGGATCGCAAGCGGATCGCGAAATCGGCCGGGCGTTGGGTCGGGTCGGCGATCGTGTCCAACGTCCGGGCTGCGGCATGCGCTGCGGCGCGCCGACCCGGGTCGCGAAGGTTTACATCGACACCGATGCCACAGGCCGAAAACCCGAACCTTGGTCGCCGACCACCATCGAAGTCGCCAACTTGCCATACGGCGATCATGCCGAGCGGGGGAGGGTGTCGCCAGGTCGTTTCGAATCGGTCCGTCAGGCTCGGGTCTTGCGCTATTGGTGTGCGGTCGATTACGTCAGCACCCGATGTGGAGCCGGTGAACGGTGGCCAGAGCGCTGCCCAGTTTTCACCGTCGATGACACCGCTAGACATCACCAGTCCCTCTGACCCGAGGGAGGTGTGTGGCGCTCGCATCCGTTCTGCAATCGCGCTCTTCGCCTGCGGGGAGCGCGAATATCGCATTCGTGGAACCGATCGGGGTGCTGCCGCGTCAGTGATGGGTAGGTCGATGACTGCAATCGGTGACGTGGTTGGGTCTGCGGAGCGGCGTGCTCATCGGCTCGGTTGGTCTAGGAGAGTCACGAATGAAGGAGTGTTGATGGCGGGATTCGATCCGAGCCGCGCGGTGGAGGACTTCGCGCAGATGGCAGCTGATTTCGAGCGTCAGGCAAACCGGTTTCAGGAGTTGCAGAGACGGATGACGGTGCTCGCGGTCACCGAGTCGAGCAGCGGCGGGCGCGTCAGTGTGACCGTTGACGGCAATGGCGTACCCACCGCCATCGATCTGTCGGCGAGCACGCGGGGAATGGATCCGGCGGTGGTCTCCGCCGAGATCATGGCCTGTCTGCGGCGGGCCCAGGCGAAGCTGCGCGCGCAGGTCACCGAGATGGTGCAGGACACGGTGGGCGGCGATGATGCGGCAGGCGCGGCGATTATCGAGCGATTCGCCGAGCAGTTTCCGGATCCCGAGCCGACCGAGACAGCGCCGCCGGAGTATTCCGCGCCGCCGCCTTCGTATGCTCCGCCGCCGGTGCCGCCCGCCCATCCCTCGACGCAGCAGGGGCCCGCGGCGCCTTCGGGTGGGTCGACCCCGACGGCGCGCAGCCGTAAACCCAACCGCGATCAGATCGTCACTCCGGATGAGCCGGACCCCGACGAGGAGTACTACCGGAAGTCGTGGCTGGTGTAATCATGACCAATCCTGATGCGTTCTCGGTGGATCCCGACGAGGTGCGCGCGCACGCCGTGAAAGTGCAAGAGCTCATGAAGAGTTTGACTTTGTCGCTCGAGGCTGCCACCTACCTGGGTGCCGCGGACGACGGTTACGGAGAGATACCGCGCCCGTTGGTGAAGCGGGTATTGGACGACAATCACCGCAACACCATCGACGTCATCCGCAAGCTGGCCGAGGATGTGGCCGTGCTGCCCGACAAACTGCGCACTGTCGCAACGACATTCGAAGACAAAGACGGCTCCTTCGGTAAGTCGCTGACCGAGCTGCTGGCGACCATCGCCGACGCACAGAAAGGTGCGAAGTGAGCACGGGGATCGGTAACTGGCTCAACGAGAACACTCCCGGTTTCGACGACAAGCCCAAGCCGAAGAACAACCCGTTGATCGCCGAGCACACGGACTACCGTGAGGAGTACTTCCAGGAGGACGTCTTCTTCCTGTCGAGCGTCGGCCTCGCCAAGAACCCCGAGACAGGAGTCCCCGGGGTTGTGGAGGGCACGCTCGTCGGTGACATCTGGGAGGTGTACTCGAATCTGCAGAAGGGCGATACGTTCAAAGCGATCACCGGTGGTATCGCCCTCGGTGCGACCGTGTCGGATGCGCCCGGAGATCCGTTCGGATTCGTAGGAGATCAGATCGCCGGCTGGATGCTCACGCACGTCGAGCACTATCGGAAGACGCTCGATGGACTCGCCGGAAACGGCCAGATGGTCAAGGGATATTCCGACACCTGGATGAGAATCTCCAAAGCGCTGACCGATATGAGCAGTACGTGGAAAACAGGGCTGGAGAAAGACATAGCGACGTGGACCGGCAGCGCGGGAGACTCCTACCGTAATCGAGCAGCGGAATTGACCGACAAGATTTCCGCCGCGGGTGGGGTTGCCGCGTGCCTCGGCGCCACCATGAAGACGGCATCGGAGATCGTCGCGGTTTTCCACAAGCTGGTGCAGGACATCCTGACCAGCCTCGCCGGTGCGCTGATCGGGTACACCCTCGAACTGGCAGTGACAGCTCTTGCCGCCACTCCGCACGTCATCTCCGCGGTGCTGGCGAGAATCGCCCGAGACGGCGTGCGGATATCGACGCTGCTCGCCGATATGATAGCGGCCTTCAAGGATGTGCATACGATCAGCCAGGCGGTCGCCGCTGTCATCTATGCCCTTCTCGGCCATGAGGAACAACAGCAGCCCGCGTAGGGCGTGCTTCGCCGTACGACTCTGCGTGGCCGGTGTTTCGCGCAGGGCCTTCACATACTCGAATGGACAACCGATCGTGAACAATCAGCATGTGCCGGGAAAGTATCCGGGGGTGCCCGAAGGCATGCCTTTCGCGCCGCCGCAACCGGGCCCGGCAGCCGTCGGCGCGCCACCCTCGCAGCCTTATGCGCCGCCTGGTGGCCTGATGCGCAACGCCTTCCGGCCGCATCCGTACGGATCGTCGGCGTCCCATCCGCACGAAGCGGCCGCCTCCTATGTGACACCGCCGCCGAATACCATGGGCCAACACGGCTTTCTGCTGAAACACGGCACCGCAAACGACCCGGTGGACGCCTACCGCCCGGAGCCGGGGGAAACAGGGATCATCGTCGACGCCTCGTACTTCCGATGGTGGATGGCCGTGTACTTGTACGCGACAACCAAGCCGCGAATCTTTGTAGACGGCATCGAAGTGCCAGACGTCTCCTGGGGCGCGACACATGTTCCCGCGCCTCCTGGCTTACACCACGTCGAGGTCTGCACGGGGAAGGCCCACTGGTTCTTCCGAAACTTCATGAGTGGTTGGTCGTTCGACATCGGATTCGCCGACACTGTTGTTCCGGTAACTGACGGGCGCCGAACACCCGTCTACTACCGCCCCCCTGCACTGCGCTTGTGGCCAGGTGCGATCGGCCCGAAACCGCCGCGATGGCCAGGGTTGAACTGGATGCGGTTCACTTGGCTCTTCAGCGCCGTGCTCGTCGGGTTCTTCGGGCTTATGGCGTTCACTGCGGTGCAGAAGATTCTCAACTGATCACCGCCCCGCCCGGAGATCGCCGACAGGATGATCAGCGGCACTCGACTCGGCGGCGTCAGCTGCCGAAACGGGCGAGGACAGAGCTGGCTTCTTGCGACGCCGTTCCCTCTTCCGCCAAATGCGACATTTCTGGGGCGATTTCGCGGCCATGGTGGGCCATTGCCTGGGCGTACAACCGGCCCGCCCGGTAGGAGGAGCGGACCAGTGGACCGGCCATAACCCCCGCGAACCCGATCTCCTCAGCCACCTTCGAGTGCTCCACGAACTCCTCCGGCTTCACCCAGCGGTCGACCGGATGGTGGCGGGGGGAGGGCCGCAGGTATTGGGTGATGGTGAGGATGTCGCAGCCCGCTTCGTGCAGGTCGCGCATGGCCTGGGTGACTTCCTCCGGAGTCTCGCCCATGCCGAGGATCAGGTTGGACTTGGTCACCAACCCGGCCTCGCGGGCCGCGGTCAGAACCGCCAGAGAGCGCTCGTACCGGAACGCGGGCCGGATGCGCTTGAAGATGCGGGGCACGGTTTCGAGGTTGTGGGCCAGCACTTCTGGGCGCGTGGAGAACACCTCGGCCAACTGGTCGGGGTCGGCGTTGAAGTCCGGGATGAGGAGTTCGACACCTGTGTTCGGGTTCAAAGCCTTGATGGCGCGGACGGTTTCGGCGTAGAGCCAGGCGCCGCCGTCTTCCAGATCGTCGCGGGCGACGCCGGTGATGGTGGAGTAGCGCAGGCCCATGGCCTGGACGCTCTCGGCGACTCGGCGGGGCTCGTCGCGATCGAGCGCGGCTGGCTTGCCGGTGTCGATCTGACAGAAGTCGCAGCGGCGAGTGCACTGTTCGCCGCCGATGAGGAAGGTGGCCTCGCGGTCTTCCCAGCATTCGAAGATGTTGGGGCAGCCTGCTTCTTCGCAGACGGTGTGCAGGCCCTCACGCTTCACCAGGCCCTTGAGTTCGGAGTACTCGGGGCCCATGGTGGCACGGGTGCGAATCCACTTGGGCTTGCGCTCGATCGGGGTCTCCGCGTTGCGGGCTTCGATGCGCAGAAGTTTGCGGCCGTTTGCGGCACGAGCTTCGGGCCCGGAGGTGGTAGCTTGCGTAGCCGCGGAGGGCCCAGGGAGTGTCGCAGCAGGTTCGGCTGCGGCTCCGCTGTGAGGTGTCGGGGTGTCGACTGAGGTCACTTCAGCGACCTTACGCCGTCGCGGTCGGCGGCTGCGGGGCAGTCTCCCCCGGTGTGACGCGGGCGATATCGTGCTCGGTTACCGGCAGTTCGCCGTCGAGGGCACGGATGATCGCGTCGGTGACCAACGGCTTCATCTCCGCCACGGTCACCTCGCGGCCGAGCTCGCGGGTCAGCGTGGTGACGCCCGCGTCGCGGATGCCGCACGGGATGATGGCCTGGAAGCCGTCCATGGCCGAATTGCAGTTGAACGAGAAGCCGTGCAGGGCGACGCCGCGCTGCACGCGGACGCCGATGGAAGCGATCTTGCGTTCGGCGTACAGCTCGGTGGCGGGCAGCCAGACGCCGGAGCGACCCTCGACCCGGCCGCAGGTGAGGCCGAGGCCGGTGCAGGCGGCGATCAGCGCCTCCTCGAGGCGGCGCACGTAGTTCACCACGTCGACCGGCTCGGCCAGGCGCACGATCGGGTAGCCGACGAGCTGGCCGGGGCCGTGCCAGGTGATCTTGCCGCCGCGGTCCACCTCGACGACAGGGCTGCCGTCGATCGGCAAATCCTCGGCCTCGGTACGGCGACCCGCGGTGTACACCGAGGGGTGTTCGAGGAGCAGCAGATGATCGGATCCGTTGCCCTCGGCGCGCTCCGCGGCGATGGTGCGCTGCAGGTCCCAGGCGGCGTGGTAGTCGATGAGTCCGAGATCCTCGACCACGATCGGGGTCGAATCGAATCGGGCGGACCAGGTGGTGCGCGTGTCGTTCACAGCCATGACGGTACGCCCAGGACGATGTCCGATTCCAGCACCTCGATGTGGGAACCGCCACAAGGTGATCGGGTTTGCCGGGGAAGAGCTGGGCTGATTCGGAGGTTGGTCACCCGCTCGGCGCCATGAACAATATGAACTCAGCGACGGTGCTGCCACGAGGGGGCGCGGCGGCATCTTCATCGCGGTCGCGTCGGGATGACGAAGAGCGTGCTGTAGACGAGCGGTGCGCGTCATTCTGTCGCGATCGTGTCGAGGAGTGCCGGACAGCTCGGTCGACGCGGACCGGCAACGTCAACGGCATGAGCGTCGAATCCGTCCACCGCCCAGGCTTACAACCTCGAGCGGAAATCCGAAGCGCCCATGCAACAGGATCGACCGGGGATTGTTCGATTCGATCGCCCTACCATGGCGTGCACAGCGCCTGTGTGATGAGCGGCGAGCGGTGCACCGCCCCCTCATCGTGATCGCATCAAGAGGGACGAGCGACAGCGGCTCAGTCGACGTCGACCGGCAACATCAGCTGCATGAGCGTCAAATCCATCCACCGCCCGAACTTGTGCCCGACCTCCGGCAGCACACCGACAGTGCGGAATCCGAAGCGCTCGTGCAACAAGATCGACCCGGTATTGCTCGATTCGATCGCGGCGATCATGGCGTGCACGGTCCCGCCGCGCCGCGCCCGCTCGACGAGCTCGGTGAGCAGGGCGCTGGCGATGCCGCGGCGGTGGAACCGCCCGTCGACGTATACCGAGTTCTCCACGGTGAAGCGGTACCCCGACTTGGTGCGCCACGGGCCATAGCTCGCGTAACCCGCCAGCTCGCCGTCGATCTCGGCGACCAGCACGGGCAGCCCCGCCCCGGTGCGAACACGGAACCAGGTGGCACGCTCGTCCAGCCCGACCTGCTCGGTGTCCCAGATCGCGGTGGAGGCGGCGATGTTCGCGTTGTGGATGGTGAGGATCGCGGGCAGGTCGGTGGGGTTCGCATCGCGGATGACGGTGGCGAGCCTGGTGTCGAGTCGGTCGGTCATCGGGCGCCTCCGGGTCGTCCCACCGCGGCCGCGAGTGCGGCGCCGATGGTGGGATGCTGGAACGGATAGCCCGCCTCCTCGAGTGCCATGGGAATCGCTCTCGGGCCGTGCAGGATTGCCTCTTGCGCGAATTCGCCGATCAGCGTCCGCAGCACGAACGCGGGCACCGCGAAGGGAGTGGGCCGGTGCACGGCCCGCCCGAGCGCGCGGTTGAACTCGGCGTTGGTGACCGGTGCGGGGCCGACCACGTTGACCGGCCCGGACATCGTGTCGTTGCCGAGCGCGAAGACGATCGCGCCGATCTCATCGGCCATCGAGATCCACGGCGTGTACTGGCGACCGCTGCCGAGCCGTCCGCCGAGGCCGAGTGAGTACAGCGGTTGCAGCATGCTGAGCAGGCCGCCGGTGTGCGAGAGCACGCCTGCGCTGCGCAGCAGGACCGTGCGCACGCCTGCACTGGTCGCGGGCTCGGTGGCGGCTTCCCAGTCCCGGCACAGGGTGGCGAGGAAACCTGACCCGACGGAGGAGGTTTCGTCGACAACGCGGTCGCCGGTGTCACCGCCGTAGTAGTGCACGCCGCTGGCGTTCAACAGCACCGGAACGCCGACGGCGACGACCGCGTTCGCCAGTACGTCGGTGGGGGTGATCCTGCTGTCGCGCAGTTCTTGTTTGAAACTGCCGGTCCAGCGGCGACTTCCCACGCTCGCGCCACACAGGTTGACCACCGCGTCGGCGCCGCGAAGCGCGCGCTCGTTCAGGTCGGCGCTGGCCGGGTCCCAGGCGAATTCGTCCGGGCCCGCGGCCTTTCTGCGCACCAGTCGGGTGACGTCGTGCCCGTCGCGGCGCAGAGCCGCGACGAGCGCTGTCCCGATCAGCCCGGACGAGCCGGCGATCACGACCTTCATACGTGCCGGAGCTTCTTTACAGGCCGAGGTCGGCCTCGAACGCCGCTTCCTCGAGCCGGTGCCGGATCGTGGTCAGGAAGCGACCAGCGTCGGCGCCGTCGATCAGGCGGTGGTCGTAGGTGAGCGGCAGGTAGCACATCGAGCGGACGCCGATGGACTCGTTGCCGGTCTCGTCGGTCACGACGACCGGACGCTTGACGATCGCACCCGTGCCGAGCATGGCCGCCTGCGGCGGAACCAGGATCGGGGTGTCGAACAGCGCGCCCTGGCTGCCGATGTTGGTGATGGTGAAGGTGCCACCAGCCAGCTCGTCGGGCTTGAGTCCGCCGTTGCGTGCGCGGTTTGCGATATCGGCGATGGCGCGCGCCAAGCCCGCCAGCGACAGGTCGCTCGCGTTGTGGATCACCGGGGACAGCAGGCCCTGGTCGGTGTCGACGGCGATGCCGAGGTGCACCGAGGCGTGGTAGGTGATCTCCTTGCTGGACTCGTCGTAGCTGGCGTTGACGTTCGGGTGCACGCCGAGCGCCTCGACGACGGCCTTGGCGAAGAACGGCAGGAACGTCAGGTTGACGCCCTCGCGGTTCTTGAACGACGTCTTGGCCTGGCTACGCAGCGCGGCGACCTTGGTGACGTCGGCCTCGTGCACCTGGGTCAGCTGCGCGGTGGTCTGCAGTGACTCGCGGGTCTTGGTCGCGGTGATCTGGCGAATGCGGTTGGCCTTCTGCACGGTGCCGCGCAGGTGGGCCAGCTGCGGGCGCGCCGCTGCGGGGGCCGACGGCGCCTTGGCGGCGGCCGGGGCGGGCGCGGCCGGTGCTGGTGCCGGTGCTTTCTTGGCTTCCGCGGCGGCGAGCACGTCCTGCTTGCGGATGCGGCCGCCGACACCGGAGCCGGTGACCGTGGCCAGATCGACGTTGTTCTCCTCGGCCAACTTGCGGACCAACGGGGTGACGTACGGGGTCGCGCCGTTGTCGGAGGCGGCGGGTGCCGGTGCCGGGGCAGGCGCGGGAGCCGGAGCCGGAGCGGCGGCGGCCGGAGCCGGTGCCGGGGCAGGCGCGGGAGCCGGAGCGGCGGCTGGTGCCGGGGCAGGCGCGGGAGCCGGAGCGGCGGCTGGTGCCGGGGCAGGCGCGGGAGCCGGGGCGGCGGCCGCGGGAGAACCACTGCCGATCACACCGAGCTGAGCACCGACCGGAATGACATCGTCTTCCTGCGCGGTGATCTCCAGCAGCGTGCCCGCGACGGGGGACGGGATCTCGGTGTCGACCTTGTCGGTCGAAACCTCGAGCAGCGGCTCGTCGACGGCGATTTCATCACCGACTGCCTTCAGCCAGCGGGTGACGGTGCCCTCGGTGACCGACTCGCCGAGTTCCGGCATCTTGACCGGGGTGCCATCACCGGACGACGCGGGTGCGGCCTGGGCGGCGGGGGCCGGCTCCTGCGCGGCAGGCGCGGGCTGGGGTTCCGGGGCGGGCGCCTCCTGCACGGGGGCGGGGGCCGCGGCCTCCGGAGCGGGCGCGGGCGCGGACGAAGCCGCCTCACCAGGCTCGCTGATGACGCCGAGTTCACCGCCGACCTCGACCACGTCGTCTTCCTGGGCGACGATCTTCGACAGCACGCCCGCCGTGGGGGACGGGATTTCGGTGTCGACCTTGTCGGTGGAGACCTCGAGCAGCGGCTCGTCGACCTCGACCGTGTCTCCTTCCTGCTTCAGCCACCTGGTCACCGTTCCCTCGGTGACGCTCTCACCAAGAGCGGGCATCTGGACGGAGAAGGCCATGTCCGTTGACTCCTCTGACTGCTCGACGGGTTCTACAACAGCTGATCTCACTGCGGACGCCCGTCGCGGGTCGCGTCGTGCGTCCGACAGCCACCGATCATTGTGGTGGCACCGGAGATCTGTGTGGTTCTTGTACCGCGGTCCATCCTTGCATTCGTCCGCGAGCTGCGAAGCAGAGGGCAGCCAACTGTACGGAGCTGGCACTATGGGATGACCGGCGGTGAACATTCTCCGATGCTGGAAAGGAGGTCGGCGTCGTTGGGTTTGCTGGATCGTTTCCGAGGCCGCGCGGCGCGTGCTGGTGGCGCTCGACGTGCGGATTCGGTCAGCGGCGAGGACGCTCGCTACCTGGCCGCGTGGGTGCGCACCCACGTGGGAGTCGAAGGCTACATCGAGCCGAAGACCACGGTGACTGATGTCACAGTCGTTCTTATTGCCGCTGATGGTGAATGGACGCGCCGGATCGTCGGCGAACGCGGGGCCCGGCGGCTTGCTGGAGATTTGCGAATCCCCGTCTATGACGTGCGTAAGACCGGATATCCGCAGCGGATGCGCGACTACGACGCCCGCAAGCGCGTGCAGCGGCAGCGGGCGTTGGAAGAGGAATTGCGCGAAATGTAGGGGCGTCGTCCGAGAGACGACGCCCCTGGCGCTCACTCGGCGGCGATGTCCTCGATCACCGTGATGAGGGTGCGGACCGGCACACCGGTGCCGCCCTTGCCGATGTAGCCGAACGGGCCGCCGGTGTTGTAGGCCGGGCCCGCGACGTCGAGGTGGGCCCACTGCACGCTCTCCGGGACGAACTCTTTGAGGAACAAGCCTGCCGAGAGCATGCCGCCCCAGCGGTGTGGCGCGACATTGGCCAGGTCGGCGATCTTGGAGTTCAGATCGGCGCGCAGCTCGCTGGGAAGCGGCATGGCCCACCCGTTCTCGCCGACGTCGCGGGAGATGCGGGCGACCCGGTCGCGGAACTCGTCGGTGCCCATCACGCCGGGGGTGCGGGTGCCGAGCGCGACCATCTGCGCGCCGGTCAGCGTGGCCACGTCGATGAGGTAGTCGGGGTCGTCCTCGCTCGCGCGGACGATCGCGTCGGCCAGGATCAGGCGGCCCTCGGCGTCGGTGTTGAGCACCTCGACGGTGGTGCCGCCGTACTGGGTGAGCACGTCCCCGGGGCGCTGCGCGGTGGCCGAGGGCATGTTCTCGGCCATCGGAACCGTCGCGGTGACGGTGATCGGCAGGCTCAGGCGCGCGGCGAGCAGCGTGGTGGCGATCACGGCGGCCGCACCGGCCATGTCCGAGGTCATGTTCTCCATGTTCGCCGCGGGCTTGATGGAGATGCCGCCGGTGTCGAAGGTAATGCCCTTACCGACCAGCGCGACCTTCTTGGGCCCGCCCACGTAGCTGATCCGGATCAGACGCGGCGGGCGCGAAGAGCCCTTGCCGACGCCGAGTACGCCGCCGTAACCGCGTGCTTCCAGTGCTTTTTCGTCGAGCACCTCGACGGTGAGACCCGCGGCTTCGGCGAGTTTCTCCGCTCGGGAAGCGAACTCGGCGGGGAACAGGTGGCTGGGCGGTGTGTTCACGAAATCGCGCGCGGTGGCGACGGCCTCGGCCGTCAGCTGAGCGCGGAAGAACACCTCCTCGCCGAATCCCGGCTCGGGCACGAGGAACTCGACGCGGGCCGCGGGGCGTTCGTCCGGCTTGGGCGCGGACTTGTCCGACCTGAACGGCGTGAACGAGTAGGCGCCCAGGTAGAAGCCCTCTACAGCGGCGCCGAGATCCAGGCCCGACAGCGTGGTCGCCACCAGTTCGGTACCCGACAGTGCGCGGGCGGCCACCCCTGCCGAGCGGCGGATCTGCTCCGCGTCGGCCTTGTCGGCGGCGCCGAGCCCCACGGCGAGGACGCTGGACACCCCGTCCAGCCCGGCCGGGGCCGGAACCCGGGTCAGCTCTTCGGCCTTGCCCTTCGCGCCGACCGCGCCGAGCTGGTCGAGCAGCTCCGCGCGCACCTCGGCGGCGAGCACGTCGCCGAACAGGTCCTCGGGCACGATGGCGGGACCGTCCTCCGACGACGTCAACCCGATGACGAGCACATCGGTGTCCGCGCCGATGGTCTCGGTGCGTGCCAGTTCCGGTCCGAGCGAGCGATCTGCAACAGCGGTCATGGGCACAGGCTATTCGGTCGGTTCCAGGTGCCGCATCGCGACGCCGTCCAGCAGGAGTTCCACGCCGGTGTCGAGGAGGTCATCGAAGTCCAGCTCGAGGCCAGCCGGGTCGGCGGTGAAGAAACGGTGCAGGACCGGGCGGGTCGCCGGGTCGAGCAGCTCGGTCAGATCGTGACGCGGCGTGGCGGATTCCGCGAGGGATTGCGGATTGCCGAGGCGGTCGGTGCCCTCGGAACTCCACAGCAGCGCGAGACCCTGGACCAGGCCCGATAGCGACAGGTAGATCGCGAACGCGGTCTGCCTGGTCAGGTCGGGGTGGTCGAGGGCGGCGAAGTTGCGTTCGAGGATGTCCAGCAACGCGGGGCCGAGGGGCGGGCGGGTACGGGCCAAGAGGGGCAACATCCACGGGTGCCTGCGGTAGAGGCGCCACTCCTCGCCTGCCTCGTGCCGCAGCCGCGGGCGCCAGCCGGAGCAGCGGGGCGGAGGCGGTGGGATTTCGTCGAGTACCAGCTCGGCCATGCTCGCCAGCAATGCTTCCCGGTCGGGGAAGTGGCGGTAGAGGCCGGCCGTCGCGACGCCGAGCACGCTGGCCAGGCGGCGCATGGTCAGGCCGTCGATGCCGTCGCGGTCGGCCAGGTCGATGGCGGCGCGTGCGATGGCGACTCTGGTGAGCCGCGTCGGCCGCGTAGTGCGGCGAGTGGATGGTGCGTGGTCGCGGCGGGCGCGGTAGGCGCGCGCTCGGCAGGACCGGGAGCAGTACTTGCGTTTGCGGCCGCGTGGGGGTTGGGCGAGCTCGTTCCGGCACATCTCGCACGTCATCGGACGCTCCTATTTCGACACACGAACAGGTGTGACGAAATGCTAGCAAAATGGTTGTGGCATCCCTAGATTGACAATCACACACGCTGTTCACATCGAAAGGGTTGGCGGATGCAGCTCACCGCTCGGCAGGCGAGTGCTCGGGACCGCGACGTGCTCATCGAGGCGTTCTGCACGGCCAGCGTGGACGAAGTGGTGACGGCGTGGGTGCTGGAGGGGCAGCCCGACGCGGGCTTCCGCACCGCGTTCGTGCCGGGACTGGTCGACCGCGCACTGCGGGACGACGAGATCTGGGTCGCGGGGGCGGATGAGGACATGTGGTCCGTGTCGATCTGGCAACACGTCACCTCGGTGGAGCGGTTCGCCGCGGAGGCCGTCGAGGCGCGGACACTGGCCGAGAAGACGCCCGCTGTGCGCCCGCTGCGCCGCGCGGCGTTCGTGACCGAACTGCTCGCCCGCGAACACCCACGTGACTTCCCGCACCAATACCTGCAAGTGATCGTCACGATGCCGGAGCATCGTGGCAAAGGCGCAGGTGCCGCAATCCTCACGCACCGGCTGCGAGCCGTCTCCGAAACGGGCATCCCGGTCTTCCTCGAAGCGAGCACCGAACGATCCGCCCGCCTGTACACGCGCTCCGGTTTCACCCGGACCGGAGCAACCCACACACTTCCGGAAAATGGCCCGACACTCATCCCCATGTGGTTCCGTCCCTAGGCTCGCCCGTTGGGCGGCAAATCGCTGCGACAGTTCGCGACCAGCTTCGAGGGTCGGTGCGACACAGCTGAGGATTCGAGCCTTGCGCGCCTCGGGGATTGCTGTTCTTCGATGCAGCGGCGTATCTCGATGCGTTTGCCCAAGGGCCGGCGCTGGGCAGGCCGGTGTGCGGGCCTGGTCCGGCGAGGACCAGGACGACGGCCGCGTGGTCCCCGATAAGCTCGGCGGGTGACCGATCTGCTGCGAGGACCTATTCACGCCGTGCATGTCGAGTTGGGTGCGACGTTCGCGCCCTTCGGTGGGTGGGAGATGCCCGTGTCCTACGTGGGGACGGTGGCCGAGCACCAGGCGGTTCGCGCCACTGTCGGGTTGTTCGACGTCAGCCACCTCGGAAAGGCGACGGTGCGTGGGTCGGGAGCGGCGGCGTTCGTGAACTCCGCGCTTACCAACGATCTCGGCCGGATCGGGCCCGGCCAGGCGCAGTACACGCTGTGCTGCGCGCCGGACGGGGGAGTGATCGACGACCTGATCGCCTACTACGTGAGCGACGAGGAGATCTTTCTCGTGCCGAACGCCGCCAACACCGCGGTGGTCGTCGCGGAGCTGCGGAAGGTCGCGCCCGAGGGTGTCACTGTGACGGACGAGCACCGTGACTACGCCGTGTTCGCGGTACAGGGCGCCCGCTCCACCGAGGTGCTGACCGCACTCGGCTTGCCCACCGAGCTCGAGTACATGGCTTACGCCGACGCCGAATGGGACGGCCGCCCGGTCCGGGTGTGCCGCACCGGCTACACCGGCGAGCACGGCTACGAACTACTGCCCGGCTGGGACGACGCGGAACCGCTGTTCCGCGCCCTGGTCGAGCAGGTGCGCGCGGCCGACGGCCAGGTCGCCGGCCTGGGTGCCCGTGACACGCTGCGCACCGAAATGGGTTACCCGCTGCACGGGCACGAACTGTCGCTGGAGATTTCGCCGGTGCAGGCGCGCTGTGGTTGGGCGGTCGGCTGGAAGAAGCCGGAGTTCTGGGGCAAAGCGGCACTCGAGCAGGAGAAGTCGGCCGGACCGCGCCGACTCCTGCTGGGACTCGAAGCCCTTGATCGTGGCGTACTCCGCCAGGGACAGACCGTGCTCCGCGACGGCAAGTCGGTCGGTGAAACCACCTCCGGCACGTTCTCGCCGACGCTGAAAGTCGGTATCGCGCTGGCTTTGCTCGATACCGAGGCGGACCTCGAGCCCGGAGCCGAGGTCGAGGTAGACGTGCGCGGGCGCCGGTTGCGCTGCAAGATCATCCGCCCACCATTCGTGCAGACGAACACCAAATAGCCGCGGGCAGTGCCGTGTAGTGCGCGGGAGGCGGTCGGCTATGGGTCGGACCACGGGCGTAACCGGGAAATCGCTCCCGGATAGGATCATCGGCATGACCATTGCCGCACAGTTCACCCGTGTCCCGCATCCCGCGCCCGTTCCGGCGCAGCGGCGACAAGAGGTACTGACGGCGCCCGGGTTCGGACGGTTCTTCACCGACCATATGGTGTCGATCGATTACGCCGACGGTGCGTGGACCAACGCGCGTGTGGAGCCGTACGGCCCGCTGGCCCTGGACCCGGCGACGATGGTGTTCCACTACGGCCAGGCAGTCTTCGAGGGCCTGAAGGCCTACCGCCAGAGCGATGGCAGCGTCTCTTGCTTCCGTATCGACGCGAACGCCACGCGTTTCCGCAAGTCGGCCCGCCGCATGGCGATGGCAGAGCTGCCGGAGGAGCTGTTCATCGAGTCGGTGCGCCAACTGCTCGACGTGGACCGGGACTGGGTGCCCGCGGCAGGCGGCGAGGAATCGCTGTACCTTCGGCCGTTCATGTTCGCGACCGAGGCCGGGTTGGGTGTGAAGCCCGCCTCGGCGTACAAATACCTGCTGCTGGGTTCCCCGGCGGGTGCGTACTTCCCGCGCGGCGTGAAGCCGGTGCGGGTCTGGCTGTCCACCGAGTACGTGCGGGCGGCGCCTGGTGGCACCGGCGAGGCCAAGGTCGCGGGCAACTACGCGGCTTCTTTGCTCGCCCAGGCCGAGGCGTCGGCGCAGGGATGTGATCAGGTCGTGTGGCTGGACGCGTGCGAGCGCCGCTACGTCGAGGAGATGGGCACCAACAACCTGTTCTTCGTCTTCGGTTCCGGCTCCGAGGCACGGCTGGTGACCCCGGAGCTGTCCGGTTCCTTGCTGCCGGGCATCACGCGGGACTCGCTGCTGACCCTTGCCGCCGATTCCGGCTTCCCCGTCGAGCAGCGCAAGATCTCGGTGGAGGAGTGGCGCAAGGGCGCCGAATCCGGTGAGCTCACCGAGGTTTTCGCCTGCGGTACCGCCGCGGTGATCACGCCGGTCGGCTGGGTCCGTTCGGGCGAGAGCGAGTTCACGATCGGCGGCGGCGAGCCCGGCGAGGTCACCATGGCCCTGCGCGACACGCTCACCGGCATCCAGCGCGGCACCTTCGCCGATATCCACGGGTGGATGCGCGGGATGTGACTCAGCCCGGCATGAGCATGTGCCACTGGTCGAGGGTCTGCGGGCGCATGACGTAGTTGTTGTCCCGGACAGTGGACAGCGCGGCGTTCGGTTCCTGCGAGTACCAGTGACCCGGGTAGATCACCGGGTCGCCGGCGAGTCCCGCGAGGTAGCGCAGGCTGCGGAACATTTCGTCCGAGTCGCCTCCGGGGAAATCGGTGCGGCCGCATCCGTCGACGAACAGGGTGTCGCCCGCGATCAGACGGTTGTCGAACAGGAAGCATTGGCTACCCGGAGTGTGTCCTGGTGTGTGTAACAGCTCGATGTCGAAAGCGCCGACGGTGACCTTGTCACCGTGCTCGTGACCGGTCAGCTCGCTCTCGGCGATGCCGGTGACGTTGGCTACCCACGGCAGCTCCTTGGCGTTGACATGCACTGGGACGCTTGCCCTTTCGAGTAACTCGCGCACGCCCCGCAGGGTGAAGCCGAGCATCGTGCCGCCCACATGGTCGGGGTGGTGGTGGGTCGCGAGGACCCCGGTCAGCCGCAGACCGTCTCCTTCGGCGATATCCACCAGGTCGCCCGCCGCGTACGCCGGATCGACCACCACGCACTCGCCCGTCTCCCGATCGCCGATCAGGTACGCGAAATTGCGCATCTGCGTCGCGATCGGATCGCCAACGGCGTAGTCGCGTCCCGACAAAAGTTGGCGAAAGTACACGCGCTCAGAAGACATATCGCACACCTTATTGCTCGCCCCGGACGATCCCGCGCGGCACGGCCGGAAAATTTCCGGTGCGTCCGGCTAGACGGTGAGGGATAGTACCGCTGCGGCGACGGCCACCGACGTTTCCAGGGCGGCGCCGAGGACGTCGCCGGAAAGTCCGCCGAAGCGACGGGCGCAGTGCAGCACGAGGACCAGCGAGGCGGCGAGGGCGAGCAGGACGGCGAGGGGGCCCTGCCAGGTGCGGCCGGGGACCGCCAGCACCGCGAGGGCGATGGAGGCGACCGTCCAGAACGCGGCCGTGAGTGTCGATTGGGTGCCCGCGACGAGGACGCCGAAGCTGGTGCCTGGGGCGGCAGCGATGCCCCGGCAGGCGATGACTACGACCACGCGGCCGGTCGTGACCGCGAGGGCTACCGCGAGCCACCGGCCCGAGTCGGCGAGAGCCGCGAACGAGAACGCTTGTATTCCGATGGTGAACACGATCCCCGCGACGCCGAACGGCCCTGCGCCGCCGCTCTTCATGATCTGCCTGGCCCGCTCGGGCGGACCGTAGCTGCCGAGCCCGTCCATGGTGTCGGCGAGCCCGTCCAGATGCATGCCCCGGGTGGCCAACGCCAACGCGCCGACCACCAGCAGACCGGCCAGCGGAGCAGTCGCACCGTCCCAGGTCAGCAGCCACAGCAGCCCCGCGGCCCCCGCGCCGAGCAGCGCACCGACGACCGGCGCCGCTCCGATCGCGCGCCCCACCATCGCCCGATCGACGTCATCCGGCCCAGGCACGGGCAGCACGGTCAGCCACGAGATCGCCAGTAATACTCCGGTCATGCCGAACAACCTCCTCTGCAGCCCGCGGCCTCGCGCTTGCCGACAAAGACCCGTTTCGGGATCGGCTGCAATCGTGTGTCAGGGCGCGGGGGCGCCGCATTGGTCTGGCCGAGCGTCCAGCAGGTCGAGTAGGCGGTGACCGGACGCGACCAGGTGTGGCGGCGGTGCGGCGTTGTTGCCGAGGAAGCGTGGCCGGCGGTGACGGTGTCCCGCGGTTGCGTCCCAGTGGGCCGAGAACGGTTCACTTGCGCAGGTCCAGTGTGGTGCTTGCCGGTTCGGCGGCGTCGGCGGTGCTGACTCCGGCGTCGGCGAAGGTGGACATCTCGGCGAGGATCGCGACTGCCGAACGCAGGACCGGAAGGGCGGTGAGGGCGCCGGAACCTTCGCCGAGGCGCAGGTTCAGGTCGAGTAGGGGGTCGAGGCGCAGATGTTTCAGTGCGAGGGCGTGGGCCGGTTCGGTCGATCGATGGCCTGCCAGCCACCAAGCCCTCGCGCCTGCTGCGAGGTCTTCGGCGACCATCGCCGCGGCCGTGACGACTACGCCGTCGAGTATGACCGGGGTGCGCCGGGCAGCGGCCTGAGCGAGGAAGGCGGCCATCGCGGCGAAGTCGGCGCCCGCGGCGATACGGAGGAGTTCGACCGGGTCCTTCACGACCGGACGGGCGCGGCGCATCGCGTCGCGGATGGCGGCGACCTTGCGAGCCCAGCCCGCGTCGTCGACGCCGGTGCCGCGCCCGGTGGCGGCGACGGGTTCGGTGTCGGTGAGGGTAGCGACGAGCACAGTGGCGGGGGTGGTGTTGCCGATGCCCATGTCGCCCGCGATCAGCAGGTCGGCACCCGTGTCGATCTCCTCGTCGGCGATGGCGCGGCCCGCGGCGAGCGCCGCCTGGATCTCCTCGGCGGTGAGCGCGTCCTCGCGGTCGATCGCACCGCTGGAACGGCATACCTTGTGCTTCGACACCTGCGGGTCGGTGTCGGCGTCGACGGAGATGTCCGCGACCCGGACCGTCGCTCCTGCCACCGCCGCGAGGGTGTTCACCGCTGCGCCGCCACCGAGAAAGTTCGCGACCATCTGCGCGGTGACCTCGCTCGGGTACGCCGAAACCCCGTGCCGTGCGACACCGTGGTCCCCGGCGAACACCACGACCCGGGCGCGCTCGAACTGCTTCGGTGGGCAAGCACCCTGGCACGACGCCACCCAGTTGCCGAGTTCCTCCAACCGGCCGAGCGCCCCACCGGGTTTGGTCAGCTGCGCCTGCCGCTGCTCGGCGGCCACACGAAACCGTGTGTCCGGGGGCGCTACCGGTCCAAATCCGTGAGTCACTGTCGAGCCTTTCCGGTCGTGGCGGTTCCCGCCGACTACGCAGCCCAATCTTGCCATTCCCGGCTCCCTGTCGGCCCTCCGTCGGAGGCTTCTACACACCTGCCGCGGGACCGCGCTACTTCAAGCGCAGGGGTAGGCCCGCGACGACGAAGTACGCCTCGTCGCAGACCTGGGCCAGGCGCTGGTTGAGAGAGCCGATTTCGTCGCGGAACAAACGGCCCGAGCGGGTCGCCGGGATAACGCCCATGCCGACCTCCGGAGTCACGATCACGAGGTGGAATGGGTAGGCGGCGACGGCCGCGACCAGGGCGTCTGTGTCGGAGGAGATCGTGCCGCGCGGTGCGTCCCACGCCTCACGTGCGTCGATGCGGGCGGTGAGCCACGTGCCGATGTCATCGATGAGAGTGACATCCGGCAGGTTCGATGGCACCGTCGGTTCGGTGAGAACCGTTGCCGGGTCGGTGCTTTCGACGGTCGACCAGCTTCCGGGCCGACGGCTGCGGTGCTTGGCGATCCGCTCGGCGAAATCGCGGTCCGCGGGATCGGGCACCGCGGTGGCGAGATAGCGGACCGGGCCGCCGGCGTTGGCTGCGAGCTCCTCCGCAAACACCGACTTGCCGGATCGCGCGCCGCCGAGAATGAGTATGCGATGCGCGGATGCGGAGGAGGGACTGTGCGGCACCGGTGCACCGTATCAATCGGCGGGCGCCGAGCCATCCATCCGCGATATGTCGACCGTCGCCCTCGCTGCGTGCCGTCCACCACTCGACGGCTATCCCGCACCGCGCGACGACTACGCCGACGTCTTCTGCCCCGCGTCCGGGTTCCCGCCGAAGCGGCGGCGATATTCGGTGGGGGCGATGCCGACGAGGCGTTGGAAGTGGTGGCGCAGGAGGGCGCCGGAGCCGAAGCCGGAGCGGGCGGCGATGCGTTCCAGGCCGAGGTCGGTTTCCTCGAGGAGTTGCTTGGCCAGCAGCACGCGCTGGTTGGTGAGCCATTTCACCGGGGTGGTTCCGGTTTCGGCAGTGAAGCGGCGGGCGAAGGTACGGGTGGACATAGCGGAGCGGGTGGCAAGTTCCTCGATGGTGTGTGGCAGGTCGAGGTGTTCGTTCATCCACTCCAGGGTCGGGATGAGGCTGTCGGAGGTGCAGGCGGCGACCGGGCGTTCGATGAACTGACGCTGTCCGCCGTCGCGCTGGGGCGGCACCACCATGCGCCGCGCGATCGCGTTGGCGACGCTGCTGCCGAGTTCGCGCCGCACCAGATGCAGGCAGGCGTCGATGCCCGCCGCGGTGCCCGCGCTGGTGATCAGGTTGCCTTCGTCGACGTACAGGACGTCGGGATCGACGGTGGCCTCGGGGTACTCGGCGGCCAGTTTCTCGACGTAACGCCAGTGCGTGGTGCATTTGCGGCCGTTGAGCAGCCCGGCCGCACCAGCCAGGAAGGCTCCGGAGCAGACGGTGAGCACGGTCGCGCCGGCCGCTGCCGCGTCACGGACCGCCCCGACAACACGTGGATCGAATTCCGGGACCGTCGCGGCGGCCGGGATCGCGACCAGGTCGGCCGCCGCCAGCTCCGCGAGCCCGTACTCCGGTGTGACAGTTATCCCAGGACTGGTCGAGTGCAGCGGGGTGCCCGGCTCGGCCCCGCAGACCCGGAAGTCGAAGCCGGGCAATCCGTCCGCGGTCCGGTCGAGGCCGAAAACCTCACAGATGACCCCGAACTCGAACATAGCCATCCGCTGGGACAGCACCACGGCGACCTTCGACAGCATGCGGGCAGTCTACTGGCCGAATTTTTACGAACAATGTCAGTGCAGCCACTATCGGCGGTAAATCACTGAGCGCAAAATTACTGCCATGACTACTTTCCTTGTTTTTCTCGCGGTCATCGTGGCCTTCGCGGCGCTGGTCGGGTACGGCACCGGCCGGGCAGGCTCATCCGACGTCGTCGACCGCGACGCTCAGCGCATGCGGGCCGAGCTGGCCGCCATGCTCGGCCGTAACGCCCACCGCTGACCACCGCGACCGAACGGCAATGGCCCAGCATGTAGCAACGAGTCCGCCCGCGCCAGACGACAGTGGGGCACCATTCGCTATTTGCGTGTCATCGAGACCGAGCATTGTCCGCTCGCGTCCGAGCAGTCGACGCGCCCGCGACGAAGTCACCAGCAGCAGTCGCCCAGACGCCCTCCACCAGCAGGGCGCCGACACGCAGCGCCGCAGGCGAGGCCACAACTAGCGCTCGCCTCCTACCGCAACCACATCGGCTGACTCCCGCTTCCGAGCGCAGCGAGACCAAGCATTCCATGTTCGCGGCCCGGCTCGTGTCCGAGTGGCCGCCGCGTCCGCGACGAAGTCGCCAGCGGCGGTCGCTCGGACACGAGCCATCAAGGGGCCGCGAACACGCAGCGCCGAAGGCGCTGCAAATTAAACACTGTCGCCGGGGCCGACCCGCGGCTTCGGAGCACGCATCTTGCGGATCTGGGAGGCGCGGACGAAGGCGTACCAGCCGAGCCGGTATCCGGTGTCGGTGCTATCCGGGAAACGCTCCCTGACCCGGTTGTTCACGATCCGGCCGAGCAGGACGCCCTCCGCGATCATGAATGCCATCATCACCAGCATGGCCAGTGTCACGATGGTCTGCAGCGCGGGCGCGACGAACATCGACAGGATCAGCACCAACGCCATCGGCATGAACAGGCCGACCAGGTTGCGACGGGCGTCCACGATGTCGCGGACGAACGCTCGCACCGGCCCCTGGTCGCGCGGCAGCAGGTACTTGTCTTCGCCCGCGAGCATGCGCGCCCGCCGATCCTGGGCGGCCGCGCGCCGTTCGGCTGACGCCGCCTTGCGCTCCTGCCTGCTGCCGCGGGTGGCCTTGCGCCGGGCGCGGGCCTCCTTCGCGGTGAGTGGAGCGGGGGCTACTGGGCCGCGGCGCTTGCCTTGTGCGTCACGGCGTTTCGGGGTGGGACGGCCCTTGCCCGCGGTGGCTGGGGCCGCCGTCCGGGTGGAACCCGCGGCCGAGCCGCCATCCACGACCGCCGTCGATTCGGCGGTCGCGTCGGTGGTGCTGGACTCGCCACGACGGAACAATTTCACAGCGACCAGGCTATTCGATCGACGATGCGGCGTGAAACGCGGTCCGATTCGCCGGGAGTGTGCGCAGTCACGGAGGTCGCCTGCCGCGGCGGGCCGGGTGGTGGCAAGATGGAGGAATAGCCGCCTGCCGAGTGGTGTTGACCAACACGACCCGTGCGCTGCCACGGGTTGACCAAGGGTTCCTCGAGGAGAGTTCATGACTGTGCAGAACGAGACCGCCACCACCCACGGTGTGACTCTGACCGACGCCGCCGCTGCGAAGGCGAAGGCGCTGCTCGATCAGGAGGGTCGCGACGACCTGGCGCTGCGGATCGCGGTGCAGCCGGGTGGTTGTGCCGGCCTGCGCTACCAGCTGTTCTTCGACGACCGCTCGCTGGACGGTGACCTGATCGTCGATTTCGGCGGCGTGACGCTGGCCGTCGACCGGATGAGTGCTCCCTATGTGCAGGGCGCCTCGATCGACTTCGTCGACACCATCGAGAAGCAGGGTTTCACCATCGACAACCCAAACGCCACCGGCTCCTGCGCCTGCGGCGACTCCTTCAACTGAGCTTTCCCGCCCAGTCGCGCGATGAGCAAGTCCGAACGGGACGACTGATTTCGTGACGACTGATCTCGTAAGAACATGGGTAACTCGCCGGGAACGCCCAGAACCGAAGCGGCACCCGACGCAGGACCTGAACGCAAATCCTGCGTCACCCGACTAGTACGGCCTGAATACCCGGAGAGGCGGAACAGGCTACGGTGAGACCGGGACTCGCGTCGTCCCGGTCCAAGACCCGCCTGCCGCCTACTTTTGAAGGGCTCAGCCACGTGTCCATCGCCGTTTCCGCGTCCATTGCGACCGACCACCTCATGCGTTTTCCCGGACGGTTCGCCGACGTACTGCTGGCAGATCAGCTCGACCACGTGTCGCTGAGCTTCCTTGTCGATGATCTGCAGATCCGCCGCGGAGGCGTCGGTGGAAACATCGCCTACGCCATGGGTTTGCTGAACCGCACGCCCCTGCTGGTGGGCGCCGTCGGCGCCGACTTCGCCGAGTACCGCGCCTGGCTGGAATCGCACGGTGTCGACTGCTCCGGTGTCCTGGTCTCCGACCGGGCGCACACCGCCCGTTTCGTCTGCACCACCGACGACGACATGGCTCAGCTCGCGTCGTTCTACCCCGGCGCGATGAGTGAGGCGCGCGACGTTTCCATCGCTCAGCTGGCCGAGACGCGGAAGCTCGGCCTCGTCCTGATCGGTGCGAACGATCCCGAGGCGATGCTGCGGCACACCGCCGAGTGCCGCGAACTCGGCATCCCGTTCGCCGCCGACCCCTCCCAGCAGCTGGCCCGCCTCGACGGCGACCAGTCCGTGCAGCTGATCGACGGTGCCGCGTACCTGTTCACCAACAAGTACGAGTGGGCGCTGCTGCTGCAGAAGACCGGCCTGAGTGAGGAAGAGGTCGCGAAGAAGGTCGGCATCCGCGTCACCACGCTCGGCGCGGACGGCGTGCGGATCGTCGACCGCGACGGCACAGAGGTGACCGTCGGCGTGGTTCCCGAGATCGAGAGGGTGGAGCCGACCGGCGTCGGTGACGCGTTCCGCGCGGGCTTCCTCACCGGCCACACGGCCGGGCTGAGCTTGGAGCGTTCCGCCCAGCTCGGCTCGCTGATCGCTGTGCTCGTGCTGGAGACCATGGGCACCCAGGAGTGGACGCTGAACAAGGAAACCGCGCTCGAGCGCCTGACTGCCGCCTACGGCCCCGAGGCCGCCGCGGACATCAAGCCGCTGCTCTAACGGGTTTTCAGGCCGTACCGGTCAGGTGGTGCCGGATTCGCGTTCAGGTCCTGCGTGTGGTGCTGCTCGAATTTTGGGTGTACCCGATGAGTTACCAATGTGCCCCCTAACAGCATATCCGCCGGATTTCGCCCACTCGACGAGCCGCCCGACGTAGCCGCCGTCGGCGAACACCAGCGAGATGGTGGCGAAGCGAGCGGCCACGGCGGCCAGCAGCCGGTGTGCGGCGTCCCGATCCTGGATATCGCGTCACAGACCAGCCGCCGGTGCCACTTTTCCGGGCGACCGCCCTTGCCGCCGGTGTTGCCCGGCGGCGGCAGCAGAGGCTCCGGCAGTTCCCACTCGGGGTCGGTTAGCGACGAAGACGGGTAGAACGGGCAATCCGGCGACTCGCCGTTGGTCGGGCACGACGAGCACGAGCAGGTGAGCAACACTGACAAGGGGCTTTCGGTGGTGACTTCTTGGTATGGAAACCTCAGTCGTACCGGGAGTCCCTCCACATATCAGGCATTACACGCCGACCGGTTACCCAGTTTCCAGATGTCCTCTGACAGGTCCTCCGGCCCCGCGCCTCAGCGGGTGGCGGCGTCCAGTTCGGCGAAGGTGTCGGTGACCCAGTCGGCGACGAAGTCGCGGACGTAGGGGAAATGGTCGAGGCCGATATGCTCGACACCGCCTTCCTCGGGGGTGAAGATCCGCAGTTCGCGCTTGGGGCTGTTGACGGCTTGGTCGTAGGAGCGATGGGCGTATTCGAGCGGGATCTGGCGGTCATTGCTGCCGTGGCAGATCAAGAACGGCACAGTGATCTGCTCGACGACACCGTCGAGGTGTACGTCGTCGGCGTAGGCGATGAAGCTGTCGAGGTCGTCGTAGCCCCATACCCACAGCACGTGCTCCCAGTAATGCGGCACCGGCCGCTCGCCTTCGCGTTCGAGACGGCGGCGCTGCACGGCGCCCCAGTTGTGGTTGGCGCCCCAAGCGACGACCAAGGCGAGCCGTTTCTCGAAGGCGGCCGCGCGCGGGGCGTAGTAGCCGCCGAGTGACCAGCCGACCAGACCGATGCGGGCGGTATCGACGTCGTCGCGTGTCTCGAGGTAGTCCACGCATGCGGTCGCCCAGCCTTCGGTGGCGATGCGTGCGGTGAGCCCGCCGAGCCGGAGAGCCTCGCCGCTGCCGGGGGTGTCGACCATGAGGGTGGAGATCCCGCGGGCGGCCAGTTCGTCGGAAATGCCGGAGGCGTAGATGTGTTCTTTCGTGCTGTCCAGGCCGTTCCACATGATCAGCACCGGGGCTGGGTCGCGGTCCGCAGCGGGAGCTTTGGTGAAATAGGCGGGCAGCGTCGTGTTCTCGAACGGGATCGTCACGCGGCTGGTGCGCGGGTCGATGTTGTCGAATGCCTTCTGCTGTAATTCGAGGACTCGGCGGTAGGTGTCGAGTCGGTGCAGCGATGATGCGCTTTGCATGCGTTCGGCCTGGCAGAGGTAGTTGGTGGCACGCCGGTACAGCTGTCCGGCGGTGCGTGTGTGGCCGGCTTTCTCGGCGGCCTCGGCCTGGTGCACCAGTGTGTCGGTCAGCGCGGTCCATGCCTGCAGGAAGTCACCGGTGCCGGCGTCCTCGCCGCGGGTCGCCGCGTCACGGATCGGGCGGCAGGCGCGGTCGACCTCGTCGATGAGGCCGCCGCTGTTGAGGGTGGCGGCGACGCTGAGGTTCCAGACGTAATTTCCGGGGAAGTATTCGAACATCGGTGGTCCTTATCCGTTGGGGAAATCGGTTGTTGAGGTGTTGGTTCGTGAGGCGTCGGCGTGCGCCAGGAGGTTCGTCCGACCAGCCGCCGTCGGCCACCACGTTGACTCGGTGACGTAAGAGTCCTCGCCACTCGCCAGGAATAGGGTGCAGCTGGCGAGTTTGTCTGGAGTGCTGCCCCGGCCGGGCTGGATATGCACAGCGATGGAGCACATCGGGTGGTCAGAGTGGGCAATTCGTTCTCGATGGCCGGGACGCGGATCATGCTGGGGATGATCCAGTTGGTGCCTTCGGCGTCGATCAGCAGTGCCTGCCTGTGTGCCTGCCTGCCCGTGGTGTCGGCGATGAGCGCGGTCTTTCTGGCGAGTCGGTCGGGTCATCGGTGCTCCCACAGTGCGTCGCTGATGGACTTGACGCCGCCGTGTGCGGTCATCCCGCCGTCGACGGGTATCTCGGCACCGGAGATGAACGAGGCGTCGTCGCTGATCAGGAACACCACCAGCCGGGCCACCTCGGCGACGGTGCCGGTGCGGCCGAGCGGTGTCTCGGCGATGTTCGCCGCGCGGAAAGCCGGTTCCGCCGATGCGGTCATCGGGGTATCGATGTAGCCGGGATGTACGGTGTTGACCCGGATTCCGCGGGGACCGAGTTCCAGGCAGGCGGTTTTCGCCAACCCGCGCAGTGCCCATTTGCTGGTGGTGTACGCCACCGGGAAGTGCCCGGTCAGTGCGGCGGCCGAACCGATGACGACGATCGAGCCGCCGACGGGCAGCAGTGGAGTGACGGCTTGGATCGCCAGCAGCGTGCCGTGGACGTTGACCTCATGGACCCGAGTCAGGTCGGCCGGGTCGAGTTCGGTCAGCCGGGCACGCCAGGTGATGCCCGCGTTGGCGACCAGACCGTCGACCCGACCGTACCGCTGCCCGAGATCGGCGGTCAGCGTCGACCAGCCGCGGGCATCGGTGACATCGAGACGCCGGTAGTCGATACCCGGCAAGTCTTCGGCAGGTTCCTCGGTGCGATCGATGGCCACGACCCGGGCGCCCTCGTCATGCAGCAAACGTGCCGCTGCCGCGCCTTGGCCACGGCCGGCGCCGGTGACGACCACGACCTTCCCGTCCACGCGTCCCTCGTTCATCGGTGGCGCCCTGTTGTGTCGGCAGCCGGAGCATCTGCACCCGCCGAGCGACCTGGCGCGGCCACTGGACGGCAGGTACCAGGCGGGTGGCAAATGCCGGCGTACCGCGGGCGGGGACGCGGCGACGAGGCCAGGGACCGGGGATCGCCGGTGCCGGTGTTCATCGTTGAATCTCCTTGGATGCGAATACTTCTCGATGAAGACCGCCGTACTACACCGGCGGGGCGACGAACAACCCCTTGTCGGGGTCGTTGAACGAGCGCTGCGCGACGAATTCGTTCATTGCGTTGGCGGTGCCCCACTGGTCGGAGACTTCCGGCTGGGAGAAGTCGTACAGGTGGGGATGCCAGGTGTCCTCGTCGATGAGCTCGAGTTCGGTGGTGTATTCGACGGTGTTGCCGTGTGGGTCGAGGAAGTAGCTGAAGGTGTTGTTGCCGGCCAGGTGTCGGCCAGGTCCCCAGATCTTCTCGACGCCGGCGCGCAGCAGTCTGCCGGTGCCGCGCATGTATTCGTCGAGCCCGCGCATCTCGAATGAGGCGTGGTGCAGCGATGGGTGGGGGCCGCGGGCGATGGCCAGGCTGTGATGCCAGGCGTTGATCCGCATGAACCACATCATTTCGCCCATGCGCGGATGCATGAGCACGTCGGACAGGCGGAAGCCGAGGTGGCGTTCGTAGAAGGCACGGGTCGCCTCGGGCTTCGGCGAGTTGACGACCACATGCGACAGCCGCACCGGAATCGATTCACCCGCTTCGATTTCCCGATGTTTCCGGATCGCGACGTCGGCGCTGATCTCGATGGTGCGGCCCTCGTTGTCGAAGAAGCGGAAGCCGTATCCGCCGCCAGGACTCTGCAGAGTGCCGGGCTCGCTGACGAGTTGGACGCCGTCGATCGCCAGACGGGCGGCGAGGGCGTCGACGTCGGCAGCCGTCGCGGCGCCGAAGGCGATCAGATCGATGCGTTTGTCGACCGCCTGCCGCAGCCGCACCACGTACTGCTCGGGCGAGCCCTCCGCGGCGAGGAAAGCGATGCCGGTGTCGGAGTGCTCGGCGGTAAGTCCCCAAGCCTCGGTGAAGAAGCTCCGCTGGCGAGCGAGGTCCGGGACGGCGAGATCAACGTGGCGGAGGTGGGTGATGAGGTGATCGGTCATGGTGAGAGTCCCTTCGGGTGGATCAGGTCGGCTGGGCGACCAGTGCGGTGACACCGGCGATGAGGCCGGGCACATCGCCCCGCTCGTGGTCGAGCAGCCATTGGCCGAGCTGGTTGGAGGCGTCGACGACGGCCTTCGCCCGAACGAAGCGGCGAGCGGTGTAGGTGCTCCACAGCCGGTCGTCGACGGCCTCGGCCGCGAGCAGCAGTTCGGCGAGCACCGCCGCGTCCTCGAATGCCTGCGCGCCGCCCTGGGCCAGCGTCGGAGGACAACAGTGGGCGGCATCGCCGATGAGCACGACACGTCCGCGATGCCATGGCGGCGGTAGCACGTGCGTCTCGAACCGGGTGTAGTGCACACGGCTGGGATCATCGAGCGTGCGCAAAATGTCGTCCCACGGTCCGTGGTAGGCGGCGGCGAGCTCGCGCATCCTCGCCAGCTGCTGCGCGGGGCTGAGTTCGGCACGGTCCCGGGCCTTCTCGACAATGAATGCGTAGAGCGAATTTTCCCCGGTGGGCGTGTATCCGGCGATGTAGGACGGCCCACCATAGAACAGGTCAGTGCGGGTCACCGAGTCCGGGCGCGGTCCGAATGCACGCCAGATCGCCATGCCGGTGTCGCGGGTTGGGAGGTCGATCCCGAGCATCCGCCGGGTGGCCGATCGGATGCCGTCGGCGCCGACGACGAGGTCGAATCGGAGTGTCGAGCGGTCGGAGAAGACGACGTCGACTCCGGCGTCTCGGTGCTCGAATGCTGTTGCAGTGATACCGAATCGGGTCGTGACACCCAGCTCGGCCGCTCGCTCGTGCAGGATCCTGGCCAACACCGGTCGGGGCATCCCCAGGGTAGCGGGCAGGTCCGGGCCGCCGGTGCGGATGTCGGGCATCTCGACCAGCAACATCCCCGCGGCGTCGGGCGCCCGCAGCCCGAGGCTGTCGAAGCCGTACCCTTCCGGGCGAACCCGATCCCACACGCCGAGCTTCCGAAGCTCGCGTAAAGCGTTGCCCTGCAGAGTGATTCCGGATCCAATGGCGGCGATGCCAGGATTGGCCTCGATCAGTTCGACCGCGACACCGCCGTCGGCGAGCGCGATCGCGGCCGCCGTCCCGGCGAGGCCGCCGCCGACGACCAGGACGTTGTGTACGGCAGTCACTGGGACTCCTTTGTCCGAGAAGGGATTTACTTGACAGCAATGGGCGCGACCGGCGCGCCGACGGCACCGGTTACCGGCAGCGGAGCGGCAGTCAGCCAGAACTCGTAGACGCCGTCGGCAGCACAGTCGGCGGCCAATGCCTCGAGGTCCCACATCTCGCCGAGGAAAAGCCCGATGTGCGGGATGACCACCTGGTGCAGCGGCTGGAAAGCATGCTCGAATTCATTCGGCCGCACCTCGAACCCCCAGGTGTCGGTGGCGATTCCGGCGATCTCGGTGCCGTGCAGCCAGTCCGCGGTGGTGAACGACAAGCCGGGGGAGGCGCCGCCCGCGTAGTCTCCCCACCCTTCCCGGCGCGCCCGGGCCAGCCGACCGGTACGCACCAGCACCAGATCTCCGCGACCCACCTGCGCGGCGGAGCCTTGAACGGAGATGGTGGCTTCCAGGTGCTCGGTGGTGATGGCAAATCCGTCCGGCAGTTCGCCGTTCTCGCCGATCGCCCGGCCGAGGTCGAGCAGCACACCGCGCCCCGCGATCAGCCCGGCCGTGGTCTCGATACCGGTGACCTGGTCGCCTTCGCTGGTGACCACGTCCCCGGCGCGGCGGCCGTTGTATGCCAGCCCGTGGTCGAAGATGTGCCCGAGCCCGTCCCACTGCGTAGACGCCTGCAGCGGCATGAAGATCACATCGTCGGCGCCACCGATGCCGTGCGGGAAGCCCTGGGCGCCGCGCTCGGCGTCCAGGCCGGTATCGAGCATCGTGTGCACCGGATTGGTGCGCCGCCGCCAGCCTTTCTGCGGACCGTCGGCGTCGAACCGCTGGGCCAGCGAGAAGCTGGCTCCGCGGCGGACGAGGGCGGCGCCTTCGCGGCGCTTGTTCTCATCCAAAAAGTTCAGGGTGCCGAGCACGTCGTCGGCACCCCATCTACCCCAATTCGAGCAACGCTCTGCGGCCGCGGCGATAGCGCCTTCGGGATCGGATCGGTCCAACGACAACGGAGACGAGGATCGGTGGGTCACGTCAGCTCCTCCTTGAGACGTAGACCACTCTCGACCAGTCCGCCGCCATCAGGGAAGACGAAATTGATGATGCCCGATATAAATGCCTTGGATATGCTGGACCGGTGAATCTCGCGCGGCTGGACCTGAACCTGCTGGTGACCTTGGATGCGTTGTTGCAGCAACGCAGCGTCACCCGGGCAGCAGACCAGGTCGGGCTGAGTCAGCCCGCAGTCTCAGCCCAGCTGGCACGATTGCGCAGGCACTTCCACGACGAACTGCTCACCCGGGTCGGCAACCAATATCGGCTCACGCCGCTCGCGGCACAGCTCGCGGAGCGCGTTCGGGTTGCCCTGTCCGGGGTCGAACGGGTCTTCGCAGCTGATCCCGTCTTCGACCCGGCCGCAGCGACCCGAGAGTTTTCGATGGTCGTCAGCGATTACAGCATCGTCGTCCTCGGCGCACAGATCGCGGCGCTGCTTGCCGCGGAGGCGCCCGGCTGCCGGCTGCGGCTGACCGCCAACACGCCGCGGCAGATCGACATGGTCGACCAAGTGTTGGTCAACACCGATCTGCTGCTGATGCCACACGGATTCCTGGAGGGGTTGTCGTATCGCGACGTCTACTCCGACGAGTGGGTCTGTCTCGTGTCCGCCGACAACGACGACGTGGGCGCGGAACTGACGGTTGGGCAACTGCAGACCATGCCCTGGGTGCTCACCTATCACGGGACGACCGCCTCGACACCGGCGGCGCGGCAGATGCGCATGCTCGGCATCGAGCCGCACGTGCAGGTCGTCACCGAAACCTTCCTGACGGTGCCGGTTCTCATCGCCGGGACAAAGCGGGTTGCACTGTTTCAACGGCTGCTCGCCGAAACGATTCCGCAGGACTTAGGGGTGCGTTCGCTGCCGTGCCCGTTTGCGGCCGGTCCGCTGCTGGAGGCGATGTGGTGGCATCCGATCCACGACGACGATCCCGAACACCGCTACCTGCGTGATGTCGTCGACCGCGCGGCAGCCGGGCTCAGGACATAAATCATGTGGATTCCGCAGATACGAAGTATTGATTTCCTAGATCGTGATGCCGCCGTCACAGTGAGTTCCGCGTGCGCCGACGAGATGTCTCTCCGGCGACTGCGCTAGGCCGATCGTTACTCGACGGCATGGTGACGGACCCGACAAAGGAGCTCGACATGAGATTCGCCCGGCACCGGACTGCGAACGGTCCGCAGTTGGCCGTCCTCGACGATGCTCAGGTGTTGGTCGACCTACCGACCGACCGACACTTACCGCACCTGCTCGCCGAGGCTGGTCTGTTGACCGATCTGGCTGAAAAGGCCCTGCACACAAGGACTTCGGTGACGGCGCTGACCGCCGCCCAGTTGCTGGCACCGCTGGCACCGCCGACGATCCGGGACTTCTCCACCTTCCCTGAGCACACTGCGGGCATTGTGAAGACGACCGATCCGGCGGCCGGAATCCCGCCGGAGTTCTGGGAGATTCCGACCTTCTACTTCTCCAATCCCTATGCCGTGGTGGGGCCGTACGACCAGGTGCCGATCCCGCCGAACTGCTCGCGATTCGATTACGAGCTCGAAGTAGCCGCAGTGGTCGGCCGCGCTGGACGGGATTTGTCCGTCGAGGAGGCCCGAGACCACATTGCCGGGTTCGTGATCCTCAACGACTTCTCCGCTCGCGACGTGCAGTTCCACGAGATGCGGTTGCGGCTGGGCCCGGCCAAGGGCAAGGACACCGCGACCGCGCTTGGCAGCTTGTTCGTCACCGCCGACGAACTACTCGACCGCCAGTCCGGCCCGTCTTACAACCTGCGCATGCAGGTTTTCGTCAATGGCGAACTACTCGGCGAGGATTCCCTGGACAACATGGCATGGAGCTTCCCGGCGCTGGCGGCCTACGCCTCGCGCGGCACCTGGATCCGACCGGGTGATCTGCTCGGTTCGGGCACCTGCCAGGGCGGCTGTCTCGCCGAACTGTGGGGCCGCCACGGAGCAGATTTCCACCCACCGCTACAGCCCGGCGACGAGGTGGTCACCACAGTCGAATTGTTGGGCGAGACCCGTAACCGCATCGTCGCAGGGCCGAAGCCGCACGACATCCAGCCGTGGCCGCGACACCGGATCCTCGATACCGACCACCAGAGTCGGTAGAGCCCGGCACGGACAGTCGACGACATCGCAGCAGCGTCCATTCAACGCAGCAGTCCTCGATGCTGCTCTGCCGAGGCGCGACTCGTGCCACATCTCCGGTGATGACGGCATCGATGCGTATCGCCATTGGGTGCCGACAGAAATGCTCCTCGCCGGGCGGGATTCAAGGTCTGCCTGCATCGCCAGGCCATTAACCCGGGGCTTTCATCGGAGGTGACTGAGTATCGCGTGTCGCGAAGAAGAAAGGGTGCTCTGAACTGGGAGAATTCTGATTGCTGAAGTCGGAATTCGCACAGATTCGAGGAGCACCCTTTCGGTGGGGAAGTCTACGTCGCTGTATCCGCGGCTGGCCGCGGACGGGTCGGGTTCGCATGTCGTGTCGCAGGCGGGAGCGGTATTGCTGCTGCGCACCGCCGAAATGGTTGGGTTGACCAGCGGTTTGTCGCAAGCGTTGGCGCCGTGGCGCAAGCCGGGGTCGGTGCACGATCCGGGCAAGGTTGTGCTGGATCTGGCGGTCGCGGTCGCACTCGGCGGTGATTGCCTGGCCGATATCGGCATGCTGCGTGCCGAGCCGGGCGTGTCCGGGCTGGTGGCATCGGATCCGACCGTGTCGCGCGCGATCGCCAGGCTGGCCGTCGAAGCGCCGAAGCATTGGCGGCCATCAGATCCGCGCGAGCGTCCGCCCGCGCCGCGGCGTGGGATCGTGCCGGTGACCGCGCTCCCGATCACGGGATCGACGCTGAGCATCCACTGATCATCGACCTGGACGCGACCCTGGCGATCGCCCACTCCGAGAAAGAACACGCTGCACCGACGTTCAAGAAGAGCTTCGGTCATCATCCGCTCGGTTCGTGGGCCGACTATGGCCCGTCCGGCACCGGTGAACCGCTGATCACGGATCTGCGACCAGGAAACGCCGGCAGCAACACCGCGGCCGACCACAAGCAAGTGCTGGCTGCGGCTCTGCAGCAGCTGCCATGGCAGCCCGGCTACCGAGTCGGCCGGAAAGTGCTGGTGCGCACCGACTCCGGCGGCGGCACCCACGAATTCCTCGACTACCTCACTGCCCGGCATCTGCAGTACTCGGTTGGCTTCTCGCTCACCGAAACCACCGCCGCCGCAGTCGATCTCATCCCCATAGATGCCTGGGCCGAGGCATACGACGCCGACGGCAAAGTCCGTGACGGCGCGTGGGTGGCCGAGCTGACCGGCCTGATCGATCTCACCGACTGGCCGCCCGGCATGCGGGTCATCGTGCGCAAAGAGCGCCCGCACCCCGGCGCGCAACTGCGGTCCACCGACCGCGACGGTCTGCGGTTGACCGCGTTCACCACCAACGCCCGCACCGGTCAGCTCCCGGACCTGGAGCTGCGCCACCGCCGCCGCGCCCGCTGTGAAGACCGCATCCGCACCGCGAAGGACACCGGGCTGACCAACCTGCCGCTGCAAGGCTTCGACCAGAATCGGATCTGGATCGAGATCGTCTGCCTGGCAACAGAACTCACCGCCTGGATGCAGATGCTCGCGCTTGCTGATCACGAAGCGCGCCGCTGGGAACCCAAACGGCTGCGCATGCGCCTGTTCTCCGCCGCGGCCCGCATCGCACGCCACGCCCGCAGAACCTACCTCCGATTCTCCGCCCACTGGCCTCACACCGACCTGATCCTCACCGCCCTGGCCCGCCTGCAACCAGGCTGACCAGCGTAAACCCACCCCGAAGACCGAAAGGGCAACCACTCCCGGGCCCCTGGAACCCGGCAGCCAACCCGCTGAACGGGCCACACCGTCACACCATTTTGCGGCCGGAACGGCCGCAAAACACCAACCCGAACCCGATCAGACCAGCATCTCAGCCGCACGAAATATCTGGGCTAGCCATGGGCTAGCGGGGATGCGCGGA